>NZ_CP081903.1:5680527-5994329 GCF_020091405.1 Bacteroides cellulosilyticus | reverse complement strand
ATCATCTTTCAGAACTACTTTGATTGTCCCTTTTGAAGAAGCCTTCACTTCCTGCGGCTCCATACCTACAAACGAAACGACAAGAACTGACTTTTCATTGGGCACGGTCAATACAAAATTACCGTCTATATCTGAGATCGTACCTATTGAATTATTTCCTTTTACAACTACCGAGGCTCCAATTATAGTCTCGCCATTGTCGTCCACGACTGTTCCTTTCACTGTTATTCCTTGTTGTGCCGAAGCTGTCAGGCAGCTAAAAAGCATCAAAAGAAACAAGTAAGGAATCCTTTGAATTTTCTTTTTTACATTTTTCATTACCATTAGTTTAAGATAGTTAATAACTATGTTTTCTCTGATGTCATAAAGCCAGGATTAACTGTTGTCATACATGCTTTCCATAATTCTTTTAGTTTTAAGATTAATAAATAATGATAAAGAACCTTTTTGTTCCCGAAGCAAAAGTAGGAAGTATAATAATAGTAATAAATATGTTGCTATTGCAGAAAGATTAACTGATGTTGCATTCTATATTAGGGGTGTATCATAGACTTTAATTGATGTAACACAGTCTTATTCTTTTAATTCGTAATATGCTTGAAAGTATCTGTAACAGTGATCTTTGGCAGGCTTCTGGAGGGCGTGTACCTTTGTTTCACAGTATTATTAATCTAATTTATTTCTACATGATGAGAATATCATTAAAAACACGGATTGTCTGCCTGCAACTTTGTCTCACTCTGGCTTCGGCACTGCAAGCGGCGGATAAGTTTGTCTCTTTCATTCGGGAAGAAGGTACGTTGGAGCTTGTAACATCTCAACAAAGGAGTTTCAGTATTTTATGTGCTGATGAGGAACATAAAGGAGTATTAACGGCTGTACATAATTTACAGGAGGATTTTTATAAAGTGGCCGATATACGTCCTGCATTAGTGACCGATGCAAAACGGAAGGGAAGTACGGATGGGCAAAATGTACGTATTCTTATTGGTTCTTTTGACGAGTCTCCATTCATAAAGCAATTGGTGAAATCGAAGAAACTGGATGCCCGCGAGTTGAAAGGCATGAATGA
This sequence comes from Bacteroides cellulosilyticus, assembly GCF_020091405.1. Classification (NCBI taxonomy): domain Bacteria; kingdom Pseudomonadati; phylum Bacteroidota; class Bacteroidia; order Bacteroidales; family Bacteroidaceae; genus Bacteroides; species Bacteroides cellulosilyticus. The sequence goes on along the minus strand of NZ_CP081903.1, from coordinate 5,993,257 downwards.
GAAGTTTATAATCACCACAGTAAAAGATCCGGTGGAAGGAATACCGGGTGAAGTGTTGTTAATTGCTGGTAGCGATAAGCGTGGAACTATCTATGGAGTTTATGAGTTATCTCGTCAGATAGGGGTGTCTCCCTGGTATTGGTGGGCGGATGTTCCGGCGGAACGGCATGAGGAACTCTATATTAAAAAAGGTGTATATACCGACGGAGAACCGGCAGTGAAGTATCGCGGTATTTTTATTAATGATGAATGGCCTTGCATGGGAGGTTGGACCACGGAACGTTATGGTGGCTTCAATAGTAAAATGTACGTGCATGTGTATGAATTACTGCTTCGCCTGAAAGCCAACTTCCTATGGCCTGCTATGTGGAGTGCTGCTTTCTATGCGGATGATCCCATGAACAGTCCATTGGCTGATGAGATGGGGATCATAATCGGTACTTCCCACCATGAGCCTATGGCGCGTAACCATCAGGAGTATGCTCGCAATCGTAAAGTGTATGGAGCCTGGAACTATCAGACAAACAAAGATGGTATCAACCGCTTTTTCCGTGAAGGTATAGAGCGTATGCGGGGTAAAGAAGAAGTGGTGACCATTGCGATGCGTGGTGACGGTGATGCGCCGATGGGACCTGATACGGATACAAAACTGTTGGAAAATATAGTGAAAGAACAGCGTCGTATCATAGCCGAGGTTACGGGAAAATCTGCTTCTAAGACTCCACAATTATGGGCGCTTTATAGTGAGGTACTGGAATATTACGATCAAGGTATGCAGATACCGGATGATGTAATAATTCTGTTATGTGATGACAATTGGGGAGATGTTCGCCGTCTGCCCGAGCCGGGTGTTAAACGTCATCCCGGTGGTTATGGCATGTACTATCATGTGGATTTGCATGGTGCTCCGCGTGCTTATCAGTGGTTGAATATGACTCAAATCCAGCATATGTGGGAACAACTTTATCTGACGTATGCTTATGGTGTGGATAAGATGTGGATATTGAATGTAGGTGATTTGAAACCGAATGAGTTTCCTACGGATTTCTTCTTGAAAATGGCATGGAATCCTGATGCTTTTAATGCGGGTAATCTGATGGATTATACAAGAGAATTTTGCCGCCAGCAATTTGGCAATGAATATGCTGACGAAGCTGCACGAATTTTAAATCTTTATTGTAAGTATTGCGCTCGTGTGACGGCAGAGATGTTAGATCACAAAACCTATAATTTGCAAAGTGGTGAATTTAAAGCTGTGGCCGATGAGTTTCTGGCATTGGAAGCACATGCTGTCCGTCAGTTTGCTTTGCTGCCGGAGAATAGGCGCGATGCTTATAAGGAGCTGATATTATTCCCTGTGCAGGCTATGGCCAATCTTTATGAAATGTACTGTGCTACCGCCATGAACCGGCAGTTGGTTGCTGAAAATGATGTACGTGCCAATGCCTGGGCGGATCGTGTGGAGTATTGCTTCCTGAGAGATGCGGAGCTATGCGCCGATTATAATAATAATATTGCCGGTGGCAAATGGAAACACATGATGGATCAGACCCATATAGGCTATACTTCATGGGATGAACCGAAAGGAGGAAATATAATGCCGAAAGTAACCCGTGTGGATGCTTCCCAGAACGGAAATATGGCAATGGGTGGTTATGAATACGAAGAGAACAGTGGTGTAGTGGTAATGGAAGCGGAGCGTTTTGCTACATCCGTTCAGGAACCAGGTACACAATGGACTGTTATACCGGACTTGGGACGTACACTCTCCGGACTTTCTTTGATGCCATATACCAAGCCGGTATCCGGTGCTTCGTTGATCTATCAAATGCGATTAAAGTCTGACTTGTCCGGTGTGCGTGTACGCCTGATATTGGATAGTACCTTGCCTTTTATTAAGGGAGGGCATAGTTATGCCATTCGTTTAGATGACGGTGAAGAACAAATCGTGAATTACAATTCAGACCTGACTTGGGCCAACTGTTATTCAAAAATGTATCCTGCGGGAGCGGCACGGGTGATAGAGTCAAAAGTAACTTTTCCTGATGTCACTCTGGAGGCCGGGGTACATACTCTGACTATTCGCCCTCTCAGTCCGGCGATAGTATTGCATAAGATCATAGTAGATTGCGGAGGCGATATGCCCGGTAGGCTTAACCTAACGGAAAGCCCTCGGACAAGAACTTTAAAATAGCTATGTAAAAGATGCCATCTTTTTTATCAAAAGTTGGCATCTCTTGTTGCATAAGTTGGCATCTTTCATATCAAAAGATGCCATCTTTCGTTTTATCCTGCCCTATATGGCGTTCCATATACTCTGATGGTGATATGCCATACATTTCGCGGAATGCCGTGGCGAAGTAAGTGGGATGCGTAAAACCGGTTAATGTAGCTACTTCTGTTATACTATGCCGCTTGTCGGCCAACAGGGTGGCTGCCTGCTTCAGACGCAAGTTACGAATGAGTTGTTGTGTAGTCTGATTCGTGAGTTCTTTGAGCTTGCGATGCAGATGTACACGGCTGATACCTACTTCCGTACTGATCATTTCGACAGTTAATGCCGGATTGCCTAAATTCTCATTGATAACGCGCATGACACGTTCCATAAGCCGGTCATCGGGAGATTTTACTTCTGGGATTGAGATTTGTTCCTCCTGATTCTGACGGCCACTGAAAGCATTACGCAATTGTTCCCGGCGGCGGATGAGGTTTAAGACAGTTTTTCTCAGCAACTCAATGCTGAATGGTTTCATCAGATAAGCATCGGCACCGGTATCCAACCCTTCCAGATTGTCCTCCTCGCTGGTACGGGCGGTAAGCAGGATGATGGGTAGATAGTTGATGTTCACATTCTGTCGTATCTTGCGGCAGAGTGTCAGTCCGTCCATTTCAGGCATCATCACATCGCTGATTATCAGATCAGGCGTATGGGATAATATCGATGCTAACGCTTCTTTTCCGTTACTGCATTCGGTCATGTAAAAGTCATTGCTCAGTTCGCGGCAGATGTAGTGGCGAATCTCTTCATCGTCTTCTACCACAAGCACATGGCGACGACTGCGGGCACGGACTTTGCCGTTGGCTTCTTCATCGTCATCATAAGGCAGCGGGGAAGCTATGGTAGCCGGTTCTGCCGTCGGGATATTTATTATGGTGTCGGCGGCCGTTGTTTCTTCTATTTCTTCCTTTTTCAAATGTCCCTTTCCTAGCGGTAGCCGTATGATAAACCGGGAGCCCGGTTTGCCTTCGCCATTGTCCTCTACGTGAATATTTCCGTAATGCAGCTCCACTAAAGAGCGTGTAAGATGAAGCCCGATACCTGTTCCTATATTTGAGTTGTTCTGACTGTTGCGTATCTGGTAGAATCGCTCGAATATATGTTCCCGCTCAGTGGAAGCAATGCCGATACCACTGTCCGCAACTGTGAACTCAACATATCGGCGCAGAGGTGCATTTTTGGGAAGGTGAGTATCCTCACCTGTGCTGAGGCTGATTTCCACTTGTCCGTTTTCAGGTGTGAACTTACAAGCATTCGACAGTAGGTTCAGGATGATCTTGTCAAAGTTCTTAGGATCTATCCACATTTCTATTTCAGGAGCAGAGGTGTGGAATTTTAAGTCGAGTTTCTTTACCCTTGTCTGTTGTTCGAAGGTTTCTAACAGGTCACGGGTGAAACTAACTATTTCAGCCTTTTTAAACATGAGGGACATTTGTCCTTTGTCTATTTTTCGGATATCCATTAATTGGTTTACCAATTGCAGGATGCGCTCGGCATTCCGTTGTATAGTACTGTAGAGCTTTCTACATTCTGCATCCTTATCTTTTGCCATCAATTGTTGCAAGGGACTGATGATAAGCGACATCGGAGTTCGTATTTCGTGAGAGATATTAATAAAGAACTGTAACTTTGCTTCGTTAATTTGCTCGGCATGGATGTGCTGCAACATCTTTTGATGCATACGGTAACGATGATGCACTTGCATCACAATGAATCCGATGATTGATAATGTCAATAAGATGTATATTAATTTGGCCCAACCTGATGCCCACCATGCCGGATCTATCTGGATGATGATTTCTTTCTCTTCCGAGTAGGCTGTATAGTCTTTGGCTTTCATCCTGAAGTGATAAGTACCCGGTGCCAGATCACTGAAAGAAACTCTGTTGACGCCCGGAGCTAATGCCATCCAGGTTGCTCCATTCATGGAATAAAGATAGGTGATCCGTTCCGGATTATAGAATTCCATGGCTGAGAATTCGATGCTGAACGAGTTGTCTCTATGACATAAACGGAATCGGCTGGCTTCCTGTACTGCTGTTTCTATAACTTCGTGGTTACCGGAACGTGTACCTTTCTTTACAGCTTTGTTATGGATGTAAAAGTCGGCAATTCTAACCTCGGGCTTTTTGACTTCTGTAGTGATTTCTGCTGGTCGGAAAAAGGTGATACCATTGATACCTCCAAAGATGAGATATCCATCTTTATCTGTACAGGCGGCATTTTTGCTGAATTCATTTCCTTGTAACCCATTGCCTGCATAGTAGTTGATAAAGGTACCTGTTTCCGGGTCCATGTTTGTGATACCGTAATTGGTGCTTATCCATAATCCATGTTGTTTGTTTCCTTGAATGGCACAAATGGTATTATTGGGCAATCCATCGTGTGTAGTATAAGTTTTAGAGCTTCCATTTTTTCCGTCTATATGAATGAGTCCTTTGGTGGTACCTGCCCAGATGTCGCCTTGTTCATCCTCGAAGAGGGTCAGTATGATACTGCCACTGAATATCCTGTTTTTCCCATAGGTTGAGGCGAAGTTCATTGTGGGTACGTCCAGACATCCTAAGCCATCGTAGGTGCCGATATATAACTTATTGTTGCGGGTGTACAGCAATGAGGCTACCCAACGGTTGTGGAGTACATTGTAATTCTCCTGATATTCTTTTCCGCTTTCAAAAGTATCGCATCTGTTGACTTTTCCGGTTTTTAGATCGATGTAAAATACGCCTCCGCCCATAACGGCCACCCACAATCGTTCACCGTTCTTGTCTGATGTCAGATACGATATATTTTTTACTTCATTTTGATGATGGTCCTGTAATTTATAGTATCGGCACAGGCCGGTCTTGGGGTCCATCTCTGCCAGCCCTTCCAAAGGCGAAGCCAGCCACAATCTGCCGTCTGCTGTCTGGTGAATGTGGTTGATTGTGGATGGCACAGAATTGGAGGTTTCTTTGTGCTCAAAATGCAGGGAAGGTTTATTCTTTCCTTTTATACCATATATACCGTCATTTGCTGTTCCGAGCCATAAAGTCCCTTCATTATCTTTGCATACTGCTTTTATACTGTTAGAACCTATTTTATTGGTTGTTACAGATTTGTAGCCCATGTACTTGAATTGGTTTGTTGTAGCCGGAAGAAGCATAACTCCTTTGCCGTTGATACCCAGCCATAAGTTGCCTGCTCGGTCCTTTGTGATGGCATGTACATCGGCTTTGCTGAAATCGAAAGTACTGAAACTGAACTCGCTTTCCTTTATTTTCTGTGTGTATATATCATATACTTTGATGCCGTAACCTATGGTTCCGATATAGATTTTTCCTTGCCCGGCAGCGTATATTGTATTGATAGGCAGGGCGGGAAGTATCGGGCAGGAGATAGGGGTAAAAGTATCTTTCTGCTGGTCGTAGATGAATATTCCTTTGTTTATGTTACTGGCATAGATATTCCCTTTTTCATCCAGGCAAATAGAAGTGACTATATTCCAGGCATTCTCTTTTCCGATGAAATAGTGATATATTTGACCTGATGTATCAATACGGTATAACCCCTTTCCTTCTGTAGAAACCCATAGGTTTTCGTTTTGGTCTTCGAATAGATAGGTGATGAAAAAACTGGGAACCGGCAGTTGTGCCTCTTTGATAAGAGGCTCTGTTCCTCCTAATGTTAATGAGTAAATGCCATGACCGGAAGTACCTATTAATAACTTTCCATTCTTACGCTCCAGGATCGTACTGATATGTGCACTCATGTTTATTCCTGTTTGGTACAGAATAGGGATTTCTTTAAAGAGGTCTGTTGCAGGGTCGTAAAGTTGTAGCCCGCGTTGTGTGCCTACCAGGAAGTTCCCTTTGCTGTCTTCAAAGAGTATCCGTACATTGTTATCCACTAATGAACTGTCATTTCCTTCTTTATGTTTGTACACACTGAACTTGGCGCCGTCGTAACGATTAAGTCCGTCTTCGGTGGCTATCCAGATGACTCCGTCTTTAGCTTGATAGATTTGATTGATATTGCTGTTTGATAATTCACGGTCTACCGTAAATAGTTTCTCTGATTGACTGTATCCGTAGGTTGCAAAGAAAAGGAATAAGATGGATAATAGTGTTTTCATGATTACGTTGGGGTTAGCAATTGTGATACAAAAGTAATTGAAAACAGATATTCTCGCAAACATAATATGGAGGAAAACCCCTTTATAAAAGGGGAATGTAACGTATAGCAAATGATGTGTTACATTTCGTGGGATAACTTGAGAGGGGATGAATAGTATCATAGAAAAAGAGGTTACCAGAATGGCAACCTCTTTCCCTAAAAATACTAAAAAGGATTATTTCTTGAAGTAACGGTTGTACAGACCTTCAAAGCCTTTACCGTGACGAGCTTCATCTTTTGCCATTTCATGAACAGTGTCATGGATAGCATCCAGATTCAGAGCTTTTGCACGAGTGGCAATACGTTTCTTGTCTTCGCAAGCGCCTGACTCAGCGTTCATTCTCTTTTCAAGGTTAGTTTTGGTATCCCATACACAGTCACCCAACAGTTCAGCGAACTTAGAAGCATGTTCTGCTTCTTCCCAAGCATAACGCTTGAAAGCTTCAGCTACTTCGGGATAACCTTCACGGTCAGCCTGACGGCTCATAGCCAAATACATACCTACTTCTGTACATTCACCCATGAAGTGGTTGTTCAGGTCTTTAATCATTTCATCATCACAACCTTTAGCTACACCGATCACGTGTTCGTCAGCAAAAGACAGAGGACCGCCTTCTGTGGTTTCTACAACTTCTACGAACTTGCTGGCAGGAGCTTTACACAACGGGCATTTCTCAGGAGCGGCATCACCTTCATATACGTAACCGCATACAGTACATCTAAATTTTTTCATTTTCTTTTTGATTTAATTGAATTAGTTATTCGTTCGTTTTATAAAAAACGTTAGTCTTCTTTACATTGTTTACAGATTCCTTTGTAATAATAATGGATTTCCTGCACTTCGTGTCCATCCATATCCGTATCTACCACTTTTTTTATTGCATCGTCACACGGCAAGTCATAGATTCTTCCGCAACGCTTGCACAAGAAATGTGAATGTGGAGTGGTGTCGGCATCATAGCATGTATTACGCTCGTCGATGGTAAGCGTTTGTGCGGCTCCTTGTTCGCTCAAAATCTTCAGCGTGTTGTAGACTGTAGTTTTTGAGAGTGTCGGTATAGTAGGAGATAATGCCGTATAAATCTCATCTACCGTCGGATGTGTGCGATGCTCCATAAGATATTTCATGATAGCAATACGCTGTACCGAGGGTTTAATGTTATGTCCTTGCAATCGTTCTACTACTACTTCCATATTCGTTTAATTCAAACTTGTAATAATTACATTTTTATTTCGCTTGCAAAGATAAAGACTTATTCGATTTTACCAAAAGATTTCCATTCTTTTTTCCTCTTTTTTATTAAATAGTGTGAATTGGCTGGTAAGGTATTTCTATCCAGAACTCGGAACCTTTACCTATTTCGGAAGAAACTCCGACGGTGGCATGCATCTTTTCGGCAATCATTTGGCAAATGGATAAGCCAAGGCCGGTGCCTTGTTTGAAGTTGTCCAGCTTTACAAAACGTTGGAAAATAGCTTTCTGCTTTTCGGGAGAAATTCCGCAACCGGTGTCCCGCACATAGAATCGCATGTTTCCGTCTTTGGGTGGATAGTAGCCGACAGTGATACTTCCCTCTGTGGTGTACTTAATGGCATTGGAGAGATAATTGCCAAGTACTTGACTCAGACGATTCTTTTCTGTATAGATGTAGCATTTTTTTATGCCAAACTCTGCAATACATTCCACATTTGCAGGCATTCTAAAATGGAAAGCATCTTCAAGTTTACGGATACAGCCGTTGATGTCTACTTCGGTATAACAGAAATCCAGCAAACCGGCTTCTATCCTGGACAGGTCGAGTATATCGTTAATGAGTTGTAGCAACAGGCAGTTATTGTCTTCAATGATCCGGATATATTCACGGTTTTCAGGCGTATTAGCCGTTTCAGCAAGGATACTGGAAAAGCCCACGATAGCATTGAGCGGAGTGCGTATCTCATGACTCATATTAGCAAGAAAAGCTGATTTGAGGCGGTCGGATTCTTCGGCACGTTCCTTTGCAAGAATCAGCTCCTTTTTATGCTTTTGGGAATGAATATAATAGAAGATATACAGGGTGATGAACAAAGCGATAAATAGGATTGTCATCCAGATATAAGTCTTATACTGCTGGTAGACAGTAGGAGGCTGAAAGAAGTAAATAGCGTCTTTCGGATATAAATCTTCTGATATCTTGCACCATTTCAGATCGGCAAAATTCAGATAGGTATGTGCAACTCCGCCATTCTGATAAGGAATGGAAGAGGCTGTTTCTCCCGATAGGATGCGACTGATTGTGGACATTACCGTATCCGTGAAGTCATGGATAGAGATATAATGTCCGCCAGCATAGAGATTTTCTTGCAGGTTTAAGTCAGCTAATGTAAATACAGGAACTTCCAGGAAGCTGGGAAGTATCTTCTTGAGATGGTCCGACAGATAGTAATTCTTGTTATTTCCATATTGCCGGAGCCATGCATAATAGATGACGCCGGTGGTTTTCTTGTAACTGGTAAGTGTATCCAGTAATTCTTCTGTACTTATTTGCTCTGAAGATAAAAGTTCCAGTTTTAGATCAGGAAAATCTTTTTGCATCACCGCACTCACGGCTTGGCGGGTAACTGTGCTGATATAGCGGTTGTCGGAAATAAAAGCAATCCGGTTGACTTCCGGCTGAAGCTGCTTGATGAGTGTCAGAGTTTCCTTGATGTAATAGGGTTGTTTCAGTACGGTGATATTGTAGTTTTTGTTAAATTCTTCGATAGGAATACTGTTTGCTTCTGTCAAAGGAGTTTTTGCTAATAATGTTTGCAGAGTAGAGGGAACCCGTTCGCGTGAATAGCAAAGTATGACAGGGATATTTTTCCAGGGGCCGTCGAAGATGGGCGCACTGACCAACCATCCCGGATCTCCTACGATTATGACAACTTTAGGTGGTGTAGGAAATGTTTGCAGAAGATTATCTTGGGCTTGTTTGACTTCTTCTTCATTGGTAAGCACCGGGACTGCCAGAAAGTATTCACGTAATTCGATATTTCCTTCATAAGGGAAGCGTTTTTGAAGTTCGTTCCGGAAACCATGAATCCATGCTTCTTCTGCATTGACGGAACTGAGGAATAATATATACTCTTTTTCTTTAGCGGAAACTGACAGGCACCCGATTAGAAATATCAGGGAAAGTAACCATTTATGGACTGTATTAGGAGCTCTCATGAGTTTTGTATAACGTGTTTTAAAAATGCCGCTAAAAGTACTAATTATTTAGGATATACCGAGTGAAAGAAATGATAATTTTGTGTTTGTGGATAAATAAGCGTATTTTTGCCGTCAAATATTATAAATGACATCCTTATGAATTACGGATATGTAAAGGTAGCGGCGGCTGTGCCCCGTGTCAAGGTGGCGGACTGTAAGTTCAATGCCCGTGAGATTGAAAAGGAAATAATCATAGCCGAAGGCAAAGGTGTGCAGATCATTGCTTTTCCTGAGTTGTGTGTGACGGGATATACATGCGGTGATCTGTTTGCCCAGCAATTATTGCTCGAAGAGGCGGAAATGGGATTGATACAGATTGTAAGTAATACAAGGCAGCTGGATATCATAGCCATACTTGGCATGCCGATAGCGATGAACGGAGTATTGCTGAATGCCGCAGTCGTAATTCAAAAAGGAAAGGTGTTGGGAGTAGTGCCCAAGACTTACCTCCCCAACTATAAGGAATTTTATGAGAAACGCTGGTTTACATCTGCTGTGGATGTGAGCGAAAGGAGCGTACGCCTTTGTGGACAGGTGGTTCCAATGGGAACTGACTTATTGTTCGAAACTGCGGATACAACGTTCGGCATTGAAATCTGTGAGGATTTGTGGGCACCTATTCCGCCCAGTTCTTCACTGGCATTGCAAGGTGCGGAAATTCTGTTTAATCTGTCGGCGGATAATGAAGGGATTGGTAAGCACAACTATTTGTGTTCTTTGATCAGCCAGCAGTCGGCTCGTTGCATTGCCGGTTATGTTTTCTGTTCGTGTGGGTTCGGTGAGTCTACTACGGATGTGGTATTTGCAGGGAACGGACTGATTTTCGAAAATGGCAGCCTAATAGCTCGCAGTAAGCGTTTCTCTTTCGAGGGACAGGTGATTATCAGTGAAATAGATGTGGAACATTTGCGCACGGAACGTCGTGTTAATACAACTTTTTCCGCTTGTCGGGCGCATTGCGCGCCGGGAGAGGCGGTACGTGTTTCTACAGAATATGTAAATAGCAAAGAACTGAACCTGACGCGTAGTTTTGACCCTCATCCTTTTGTGCCGCAAGGAGTTGAGTTGAACGAGCGTTGCGAGGAAATATTCTCCATACAAGTTTCCGGTTTAGCTCAGCGTCTGGTACACACTGCTGCCAAGAGTGCGGTAGTCGGCATTTCCGGTGGCTTGGATTCTACATTGGCATTACTGGTGTGTGTCAAAACCTTCGATAAATTGGGATGGTCTCGTAAAGATATTATTGGTGTAACAATGCCGGGGTTTGGAACAACAGACCGCACGCATACGAATGCCGTAGATCTGATGAATTCTTTGGGAATCACTGTTCGTGAAGTCAGCATCAAGGAAGCCTGTATTCAGCATTTCAAAGATATAGACCATGATATCAATGTGCATGATGTAGTTTATGAAAATGCTCAGGCGCGCGAGCGTACGCAGATACTAATGGATATTGCCAACCAGACTTGGGGAATGGTAATTGGTACGGGCGATCTTTCGGAACTGGCATTGGGCTGGGCTACTTATAATGGAGATCATATGTCCATGTATGGTGTGAATGGAAGTGTGCCTAAGACTTTGGTTAAATATCTGGTGAAATGGGTAGCCGAGAATGATATGGACGAAGCTTCACGCATGACGCTGCTGGATATTGTGGATACTCCGATTAGTCCTGAATTGATTCCGGCAGATGAAAACGGCAATATCAAACAGATAACGGAAGATCTGGTAGGTCCTTATGAGCTGCATGATTTCTTCCTGTATTATTTCCTTCGTTGTGGTTTCCGTCCTTCCAAGATATTCTTCCTTGCAGCGCGTACATTTAAGGACGTGTATGATGAAGAGACAATCAAGAAATGGTTGCAGACATTCTTCCGCCGCTTTTTCAATCAACAATTTAAGCGCTCTTGTCTGCCGGACGGACCTAAAGTAGGTAGTATTTCCATCAGTCCGCGCGGGGATTGGCGTATGCCAAGCGATGCATCATCAGAGATGTGGCTTCGGGAAGTAGAGAGCCTTGCTTGATCAAGGCATGAAACTAGGAATGGAAAAGAATAAAACCGGAAGTTCCGCACAGGGAACTTCCGGTTTTATTGTATAAGCTTGTTTGAAAGGAACTTATCTTTTATTTGAAGTCCGGTAATATTTACGGTAGATAGATTTAAACTCATCACTGTTCCGAAAAGTCTGAAGCCAGCTGTTGAGGCTGTCCAATAGAACAGGTGATTGTTTGCTGACTCCCCAGGAATAGAACTGGGTAAAACTGATATCGGTATTGATATCTATCTGTGGAAGACTATCCGCTACGGCACGGGCGATGCTTTCATCGCATACGGCATAATCTATATCCCCATGAGCTACAAGTGATATCAGCTGTTCCGAACCGTATTTATCTATTTCCTTAATATATATAGTGTCACCAATTTCGTTTCCCAGATTACGAATACGGAGGATGGAAGGCGATCCTTTCACTACGTGCAGGGTTTTGCCTGCCAGGTCTAACTGACTTTTAACGAATAGAGAGTCAGTGGGAGATATGGCTTTGCGCTGTACGAGAACCTGTTTATTAAGTACAATCGGAGTAGTAAGGAGCAAAGAGTCTTTCAGTTCACTGGTGGCGAGAATACCATAAGCGATAACATCGAACTCGCCTGTTGCAAGTCCTTCCAGCCGTTTGTCAAAACTCATTTCGGGAGTGATGGCAGCTTTCCAGCCATGGTCACGGGCAAACGCTTCTATCAGTTCATAATGAAAGCCCGATAGCGTATCTCCGTCAACATAGAAACTGATGGAGTTATATTCTGTGGCAGCACGGATTATTTTCTCGGCTGCAATTTCTGCATAGTCACGCGGATGCCCTTGCTGCTTCTCCTTTTTAAAAAAGAAGGTAGCAATGAAGGCAGCTATTATACCCATAGCAGCGTATTTCAGAATCTTGGCTTTCGGGATCTTCATGTGGAAAGAGTTTTAATCGTAGAAATTCCACGAAACACCTAGCTTAAGCAGGCTCGGGTTGATGGGGTAGTGTGGTACAAGGAAAGAATTACGCGTACCCATGCCTTGATTTACGTGAGAGTACATAGCGAATAGCCGCGTACGCTTCAGTTGCAGGTTTGCATAAATGTTCACTATAGGATAACCACCTATCTCTACCTGGTCATTTCCCGGTTGCAGGTGGAATTGCTGAACGGCAGGCGTATAGGCCGGCGCATTGTATTTGGTGAAATAGCGCACATCGGCTCCCAATTGCACCGTAAGAACTTTCTTTGCCAACTTGGTCAGAATGTATAAGTTGGAGTATAGTGAAAGTTGTGGCAATGGGAGAATTGTTTCATTGCTTGACTTTTGCCAGGTTACTTCGTTATCCAAATGGAAAATACCTGCACGGAAGTTCTGTTTCAGTGTTGCTGAAAGTATTTGTATATTACCGCTATACTGCTCGGGTACAGCTTTCTGGTTGAAATAGGTATAGTTCTTGATGTTTTCTACACCGGCACGAAGATTAGTACCCCAGCGGTCAATGTTTAATTCGCCTTCTACACGGGTACGGAATTCTTTCTCCATATTGTCATTGTCCCAGAAGAAATGGTTGGAGTGATAATGCCGCATATAGAAAGATGGTAGTGTATTCGTCACAAAACCTCGTGCGATAAGGTTTACCGTATCTTTTCCCAATCGGAAATTCAAATCCATATTACCATGTACACGGAATTGCCCCAGCGCTTTGTCCATAATACCTATTTCACCATCTATGGAATAGTGAAGGACTTTACCTTGTCGTTTGGCAAGTTCACCGCCCACAAATATTTCTTGTTCCGTAAAGCGGTCTACCGTCATGGAATCTGCATTCATCAGGTCATAACGGCTGAACTTATGAGAGATATAAGCGGTTAATCCTGCTTTGGCATATTTGTTGAAACCTTCCAACAGGGCTATGCCAAAGATGTTCTTTATGCTGAATGCTGTGGTGGAGTCCCGGCTGACACTTCCGTTTTTATTGAAGTAAGTGTTTTCATACATACCCTCCGGTTCGTTGTATGATTGGAAACGATGGCGTGAGCGCTCCACTTTAAAAGTATGAATGAAACTTGTGACAGGGACGAATTCTTCAACGTAGTTGGTATCTTCTGCCAAGGCGGTGGCGTTGTTAAGGCTATCCAGACTCAGGCTTTTTCTCATTGCAAGCCTTTCTGCTGAAAGGCTGTCGGTGCCTAAACTGTCAGCACCTAAACTATCAATACCTAAGCTGTCTGTAATGGCAGTGTCGGGAATCATGGCAGTAGATGCTGCCGTGGGAGCGAAGTTTTGTTTAACGTTATTGTTTTGGGCTACTTCTTTCAATACTCTCCGCTTGAATCCTAACCGATAGCGTTGCGTAAGGTAAATATAGAAGTCTTTGTTACGGTTTGAAGTCTGTTCCAGCTTCACAGGAATAGTGGTGGATTCATATTCTTTCTTACCGTCAGCCATTGTATCGGGGCGGGTAATGTAACCGTCATTTGCTATACCACCGTTTTCATTCATCTTCATGAAGAAGTTGTTGTAGACAGCTTGCAGTTGGTAGCGTTCACCAATATAACTTCCGAATATACCGGCATTGAAGTGCGAAGTAGACTGATTGGAGTAGTATCCACGTCCGTACAGGTAATCGAAATTGAAGCCAAATGCCAACCGTTTGTTTACATTGACAGAAAAATAAGATTTGAATCGCTCTTCACCGTTTATCTTATTACCCGCTTTATAATAAGTCAGATTTGTATAAGGAACATTACTGTTGGTGAAGAATACCTGATCGGGACGAACAAAGAAACTGGAGAATGGCGTCATAAAAATAGTCGGTTCGGTGCTTTCACGATCAAAGAATATACGTGAAAGACGAGGAGAACCGAGATTACCCAGGAAATTGTATTGTCCCGTCATACCGTCTACCAGGTTTGTATTCTGGAAATTCAAGGAAAGAGTGTCGGCAGGAACGATGGTCCGGTTACCCAGAGTCTCGCTTAATTGCCACATATAGAGTTTAGGCGGAATACTTTGAACGTCAGTGCTGGTATCCAGGCTATCTGGTTGTGTTGACGGGTCAACCTGATTCCCATAGCGGTCACGATTATCCAATGTATTGAGTGGTCGCTGTGCCTGTGCTGCCAGCAATCCCAATACGAATAGAAGTATATGTCAGTAGAATGCGTCTCATAATTAGGCGCAAAGATACAATAAAAAATTATTCGCTTGCGGAATTCAGCCTTTTTTGCCTATTTTTACAAACGTACTTTTTATTTCTTTGATATAAATATGGTAACTTATAAAATAAGCCCTTGCAAAAAGGAACTATTGCAAGGGCTTATTGATTTATCGTAAGAGTCAATGGAATTATACCTCTTTAATCAATTCCATTCCTTTTTTAATCGCTTCTTCATTCATCGGTATCAAGTGATGATGACGTTCGGGCAATGTCTTCTTCAAGCCTCTGAGTACGCTATCCAGCGTAACCATCGGTTTCAGTTTCAGCAATCCACCCAGCACAATCATGTTGAATGCTTTGGCATTATTCATTTCATTGGCTGCATCCATTGCGTCGATACGATACACTTTGATATCCTTACGCGTCGGCGGGTTGATGATACCATATCCGTCGTAAATCAGGATACCGCCCGTCTTTACCTTACTTTCGAATTTCTCCAGTGAGGGCTGGTTCAGAATAATGGCAGCGTCATACTTGCTCAGGATAGGAGAGGAGATTTTCTCATCGCTTACAATCACCGTAACGTTGGCTGTACCACCACGTTGTTCCGGTCCGTAAGCGGGCATCCAACTCACTTCCTTATCTTCCATCAGTCCCGAGTATGCCAAAATCTTTCCCATAGACAATACGCCTTGTCCGCCGAAGCCTGCTATAATGATTTCTTCTTTCATTGTTCTTAGTCTTTTAGCATGTGATTATTTATCTTTCAAGTCACCCAGCGGATAGAACGGGAACATGTGCTCTTCCATCCATTTGTTAGATTGCGCAGGTGTCTGTTTCCAACCGGAGTTACAAGTAGAAACGATTTCTACCAGGTTGGAGCCTTTGCCTGCCATGGAGTTCTCGAATGCTTTGCGGATGGCTTTTTTTGCTTTGCGGATAGCACCGACTGTTTGTACACTCTGGCGGGTAACGTAAGCGGTTCCTTCCAGTTGTGCGGCGATATCTGCCATCTTCAGCGGATAACCGTGCAAATGAACATCACGTCCGTAAGGACTGGTAGAAGTCTTCATGCCGACCAGGGTAGTAGGAGCCATCTGCCCACCCGTCATACCATAAATGGCGTTGTTGATGAAGATGATAGTAATGTTTTCACCGCGGTTCAGTGCATGAATTGTTTCTGCCGTACCGATACATGCCAGGTCACCGTCTCCCTGGTAAGTGAATACCAGTCTGTCCGGCCACAGGCGCTTGATCGCAGTGGCAAGAGCGGGTGCACGTCCGTGTGCAGCTTCCTGCCAGTCAATATCCAGATAGTTATAGATGAACACGGCACATCCCACGGGGGAGATACCTACTGCTTTGTCTTCCATGCCCATTTCTTCGATTACTTCGGCTATCAGCTTGTGTACCACACCGTGGCTGCATCCCGGACAGTAGTGCATGGGATTATCGTTCATCAGAGTCGGTTTCTTATAAACCAGATTCTCAGGCTTGATAATATCTTCTTTTGTCATAATCACTTCTCCTTATCTGTTGGTGAACCGTATAAAAAACTCCATCAGCTTAACGAATATTGCTGCGCCACAAACGTAGATGAACAGTTTGAAGTCATCCTTTGCAACGAAATATACGATGATAGCTGCCAAGGCAAGTATCATAAAGAGTATATTCAATACGCTTCTTATCTTATCAGGGTTCATTTCTCGATTAATTTTTCTTTCAGTGCACTTACAATCTCTTCCGGATCGGGTACGATACCGCCGAGACGCCCGAAGTGTTCTACTTTTACTTTACCATTCACAGCGAGGCGTACATCTTCAACCATCTGTCCCGCATTCAATTCGGTAACCAGCATGCCTTTCACTTTTTCAGCATAGGCTGCAATGGCTTTTGTGGGGAAGGGCCAAAGGGTAATGGGGCGCAGTATACCGACTTTGATACCTTCTTCGCGTGCAAGTTCCATTGCTTTTTGCCCGATACGGGCCATAGAACCGAAGGCGATAATCAGGTAATCGGCATCTTCACAATTGATTTCTTCGAAGCGTACTTCGTTTTCTTCAATCAGTTTGTATTTAGCCTGGAAGCGGATGTTATTCTTTTCCATCTCTTCCGGTTTCAGTTCCAGAGAAGTAATGATATTGGGCTTGCGTCCGTTTACTCTACCGGTAGTAGCCCACGGGCATTGCTCGATAACTTCTGCATCTGTACGGCGGGGCTTTTGCGGAGGCAATACAACCTTTTCCATCATCTGACCGATAACACCGTCGGCAAGAATGATAGCCGGGTTGCGATATTTGAAGGCAAGATCAAAGGCCAATCCAACGAAATCAGCCATTTCCTGTACGGAAGCGGGAGCCAAAGTAATCAGACGGTAGTCACCGTGACCTCCACCCTTAACAGTCTGGAAGTAGTCTGCCTGACTGGGTTGGATGGTTCCCAATCCGGGACCGCCACGCATTACGTTTACAATCAAACAGGGTAATTCGGCACCTGCCAGGTAGGAGATACCTTCTTGTTTCAGGCTGACACCGGGGCTGGACGATGAGGTTAATACCATCTTTCCACTTCCGGCACCGCCGTACACCATATTAATAGCTGCCACTTCACTTTCTGCCTGCAGTACTACCATACCGGTAGTTTCCCAGGGTTTCAGTTCGGCAAGAGTTTCCAATACTTCCGATTGCGGAGTAATAGGATAACCGAAGTATCCATCAGCACCGCAACGGATAGCGGCGTGGGCGATGGCTTCGTTTCCTTTCATTAATACAACTTCTTCTGCCATATTCTACTGATTTACAGATTTATTCAACTTTTACTTTAAAAACAGAGATACATCCGTCCGGGCAAACCTGGGCGCACGACGCACAGCCGTTGCAGGTATCTTCCAATATTTGGTGGGCATAGTTATACCCTTTTACGTTCACCTCTTTGGTGAGGGCTATTACATGCAGAGGACAGGCTACCACGCATAGATTGCAGCCTTTGCACCGTTCGGTGTCCACTACGATTGCTCCTTTAATCTTTGCCATAATTTACGTTACTTTTATATGTTATTGATTGTACATATCCTTATTGAAGAAATTCAGGATATCCATTGCCATACGATAGGCTTCGCGGGCAGGGCTGTCGGGATTAAGGTCGATAGCACACTGGTAGTTGTTCAAAGCCAGTTGCCAGTTACCTTGTTTGCGGTAGGCATTTCCCAGGAGATAGAAAGCTTCGTCCCGGTCGGTAGAGTCGGTGATCAGATATTCATCGAGCTGCCGGATAGCTTCTGCTACATCTCCTTGATTGATAAGCTCTTTGATAGTTTTCAGTTGCTCCATATCGTATTGAGTTCCGGATTATTGGAATACAAAGATAGTTTTTATTTAGAGACAACGAACAAGTATTCTGTGAAAAATAAGAAAAATGGGGAAATAAAAAGCCCGAAGTTGAATGAAATTCTGTCAGAATGTCACGACTTCGGGCGTATATGATATAAAATGTGGTTCCGCTACTTTACAAGTTTTCCATTTATATAGAGATTTTTGAACGTAACGTCTTTAGCTCCTTTTATGTCATTTCCATCTTTGGCAACATTATTAAAGTGGGAATCTTCAACGCTGATATTGTACACATGATCATCGTCGTCGAGACCGATAATAAGGACACCAAGTTTGCTCTTTTCGCAGGTTACATTTTTTAGGTGAACGTTGCGGACAGTAGGAGTAAAACCGCGGTTACAGTTCTCACGGTTTTCGTATTGCAGGTTGATGCGCAGCACGGCTTCGCGACACTGGCCTACGGTGACGTTACGCACGAACACATTTTCAATCAGTCCGCCGCGGCAGGTGCTGGTCTTGATGCGGATAACACGGTCGAGGTCTGGGCTATCCATCTTACAGTTTTCTACATACAGGTTGCGATATCCGCCGGAGATTTCGCTACCGATGACTACACCGCCATGTCCTTTTTTCATATAACAGCCGCGTACAATGATGTTCTCGCTGGGAACACCCCATTTACGTCCGTCCTGGTTACGTCCGGACTTGATAGCAATACAGTCATCTCCGGTATCGAAGGTACAGTTCTCTATCAATACATTTTTGCAGGATTCAGGGTCGCAGCCATCGCCATTGGGACCGCGATTATAAACGTATACGCCGCGTACGGTAAGGCTTTCGCAGAATAGCGGATGAATAACCCAGAAAGGAGAATTCAATAAAGTTACATCTTCTATCAGCACTGTATTACATGAGTACAGGTTGATAAGTTGCGGACGTAATCCGTCTTCAGGTGTCATTACACGTTTATAAATAGGAGTGGAGGTTTCACCGTACATCAGCAGGCGTTCCCGTCCGCCGTTGCGTTGTGCCACCATACCTTCTTTCCAGCCATAACGGGGAGCGCCACACATAGGCCACCAGGTTTCGTTAGAGCCTTGTCCGTCGATAGTCCCTTTACCGGTGATGGCGATATTTGTTTCACCGTATGCATAAATCAGCGGGCGGGCATTATAGCAGTCTATTCCTTCCCAACGGGTGATAACTCCGGGAAAGTAGAGGCTCTGGTCAGTTGAAAATTTCAATACGGCTCCTTCTTCTACATGAAAGTTGACGTTGCTTTTCAGTGTGATGGGACCTGTGTAGAATGTACCTTTGGGAACTACAACCGTACCACCACCATTCAGGCAACATGTAACGATAGCTTGGTTGATTGCCTCATGGCAGGGAGTATCCGGGGTGTCGGGCTTGGCACCAAAGTCCGTAATGAGATACGTCTGTTTTGGGAAAGATGTTTTCTTGATTTGCTTTTCAATCTTTGCACTCTCCTTGAAAGCCTTATCGAAATCTATCGAGTTGGCTGTTGCCAATGTGGCCGAGAGAAGCAGGGAAATAATTCCGAGTACTTTTTTCATGCGTTTCCAGTTTTACTTTTAATGGTTATTAGATATGTGGGCAAAAGTACGGAAAGTGACTCTATTATAGGGAAGAGTTTTTGGCATAAAAGGTGTAAAAATTGATGTGTTTATATTTCTTAGCTCTGAAGAAGGTGTATAAACTAAACTAAAAAACACTTGCGGGTGTGTAAGCCTTCACTACTGCAAGTGTTGCCTTACACATCCGCAAGCGTTACCTTACACTACTGCAAGTACCAGTTCCTGCACCTGCAAGTGTAATTTCAAGTTGGGATGATTATCTCACCGGTATTTTATCAATACGCTTCTGATGGCGTCCACCCTCAAACTGTGTGCTGAAGAATTCTCTCATAATCATATCAGCTTCTTCGGTGCTGATGAAGCGTCCCGGCATGACGAGTACGTTGGCATCATTATGCTGACGTGCCAGATGGGCAATTTCCGCTGTCCAGCAAAGCGCAGCACGAATACCCTGATGTTTGTTCAGTGTCATGCTGATACCTTCACCACTTCCGCAGATAGCAATACCCGGGTAACACTCTCCGGCTTCAACGGCCAATGCCAGGGGATGAGCAAAGTCCGCATAGTCGCAGCTTTCCGTTGTATAGGTTCCGAAGTCTTTGTATTCCCATCCTTTAGTTTCCAACCACCCCTTGACGTATTGTTTCAATTCAAATCCGGCGTGGTCGGAACAAATTCCAATTGTTTTCATTTTCTGTTGTAGTGTAATTGATTTAGAGGCTCTATAATGGGATATCAGGTGAAAAATATTTCGCCCCTACAAGCCTGTTACAACCTGTAGGGGCGAATAATCATTCGCCCGGTATGCACCAGGGCTTTTTATAACATTGCTTTTACTTGCTTATAAACGTTATCAGCAGTGAAACCTAACTTCTGATCCAGTACTTTGTAAGGAGCTGAGAAACCGAAAGATTCCAATCCCCAAACTTTACCGTGAGCACCTACCAAACCTTGCAGGTTTACAGGCAGACCGGCTGTCAGACCGAAGACTTTGGCGTCAGCAGGGATAACACCTTCCTGATATCCCGGAGCCTGGCTACGGAACAAACCTTCGGAAGGAGCAGATACGATACGTACTTTCACACCGTCTTTGCGCAATAATTCGGTTCCTGCCACCAGTGTAGATACTTCTGAGCCCGAAGCTACCAATATTACATCCGGGTTCTCATCAGAACCTGCTACAATGTAAGCACCCTTGGCTGCCTGAGAGTAGTCGTTTCCAGCGGGCAACATAGCGATATCTTGGCGAGAGAAGATCAAACCGGTCGGAGTAGTAGTATTCTCCATAGCCAGTTTCCAGGCAATTGTTGTTTCTTCTGCATCTGCCGGACGGAGAACCAACATAGAGTTGTGTCCTTTGTGGTTTTTCAGTTTTTCCATCAGACGGATCTGAGCTTCCTGTTCTACCGGTTCATGAGTAGGACCGTCTTCACCTACACGGAATGCATCGTGTGTCCAAATGAACTTCACGGGAACTTCCATCAGTGCAGCCATACGTACGGCAGGTTTCATATAGTCAGAGAATACGAAGAATGTTCCGCAAGCAGGGATTACACCACCATGCAGTGCCATACCGATACAGCAGCAAGCCATAGTCAGTTCGGCAACACCAGCCTGGAAGAATGCACCGCTGAAATCACCTTTCTTGAAAGCATGCGTCTTTTTCAGGAAGCCGTCTGTCTTATCAGAGTTTGAAAGGTCGGCGGAAGCAACGATCATGTTTTCTACCTGAGTAGCAAGAGCGCCCAATACGGTAGCTGATGCAGCACGTGTGGCAGCACCTGCTTTTTGCTCGATAGCTGCCCAGTTTACTTCAGGAGCTTTACCAGAGAAGAATAGGTCGAGTTTGGCAGCCTTTTCAGGATTAGCCTTTGCCCATTCTGATTTAGCTGCATATTTCTTAGCCATAATTTCCTTCAGTTCAGCAGCACGCTTTGCGTACAGTTCCTTCACTTCGGGGAAGATTACGAATGGATTCGTCGGATCACCACCCAGGTTCTTGATGGTATTTACATAAGCATCACCACCCAGAGGAGCACCGTGAGTCGCACAGTTAGCTTCGTAGCTGCTACCATCTGCCTTGCGTGCACCCTTACCCATTACGGTATGACCGATAATCAGGGTCGGACGTTCGTTTTCTGCTTTCGCTTCGTTCAAAGCGCCACGGATAGCGTCGGGATCATTACCGTTGATCTTGATCACCTTCCAGCCCCAAGCTTCGTATTTCTTGGCAGTATCTTCGATGGTTACGTCTTTGGTCTCAGTAGAAAGCTGGATGTCATTGGCATCATAGAACATGATGAGGTTATCCAGTCCCAGTGCACCTGCGATACGGCCTGCACCCTGAGAAATTTCTTCCTGTACACCACCGTCCGAAATATAAGCGTAGATGGTTTGCTGCATCACTTCTTCGAAACGGGCTTTCATGAATTTAGCTGCGATAGCTGCACCCACTGCAAAAGTATGACCTTGACCGAGCGGGCCGGAAGTGTTTTCAATACCACGCATGATGTCGCGTTCAGGGTGTCCCGGAGTGGGGCTGTCCCATTGGCGGAATTCTTTCAATTCATCCAGTGTGAATTTGCCTGCCAATGCCAACTGAGAGTAGAGCATCGGTGACATGTGACCCGGGTCCAGGAAGAAGCGGTCACGACCTTCCCATGCAGGATTTTCGGGATCATACACCAGAAACTCAGAGAAGAGTACGTTCACAAAATCGGCACCGCCCATGGCACCGCCCGGATGACCGGAATTAGCTTTCTCAACCATAGAAGCAGCGAGGATACGGATATTATCCGCTGCACGGTTCATAAGTTTGTTGTCGTTCATATTGATATTTATTTGATTTGAATACTATAATAAAGCAGGTTGAAGTGTCACTTGTTAATTTTAACAGCGACAAAGATAACTCTTTATGCGTAATTCGCAACATAGAAAGAGCCTCTTTTTTTGCTGTACTTCCGCTAGCTTCTTGTTTAAAATACAATAAGCCTTTTCGACTGATTTATTGTAACTCTATAGTAACAATAGACTTGGCTGGTAGTTTTATCTTCAATACGCCTTTATTGATTTTTACCTCTTTGAACGGAGCTAATTTTATATTATTAGGGTTCTCAAAAGAGTTGTAATCCGTCAGGTTGGCAGAAGTTAAGATTTCACCAACGGCTTTCTTAGCCTTCACATCCGGCAGGTTGATAGTAACTTCCTGTGCATTGTCGGCATCGATATTAGACATTGAGATGTGAATTTTGCCGTCTTTGTCTTTAGAAGCTGTGGCACTTACCATAGGTACTTTACGGTTGTCGCGCACATCCATGATTTCGCAGTTCAGATCGAGTGGGAGGAAAGTGGCATCCTGGTGTACATTGTACATCTTGAATACATAATAAGTGGGAGTCAGCACCATGTCTTTACCTTTTGTCAGGATCATGGATTGCAATACATTCACTATCTGGGCAATATTCGCCATTTTCAGACGGTCGGTGTATTTATGGAAGATGTCGAAGCTCAGAGATGCAACGAAAGCGTCACGCAAGGTATTCTGCTGGTAAAGGTGTCCGGGAATGGTGCCGGGTTCTTCGTCCCACCAGGTACCCCACTCATCGAGCATAAGGGCTACGTTCTTTTTAGGATCATATTCGTCCATGATGGCGCAGTGCTTTTTGATAACGTCTTCTATCTCACGGCATTTACCCATTGTCCAGTAATAATCGTCTTTGTCGAACTTTGTGGCTGCTCCTTTACTTCCGCTCCAGCCGGTTACGGTGTAATAATGGAGAGAGAGTCCGTTCATACGTCCACCTACGCGGTCCATCAGGACTTTAGTCCAGTTATAATCGTAATCGCTTGCACCACTGGCAATCTTAAACAGATGGTTGCCGTCGTAGTTGCGGCAGTAGGTGGAGTAACGGCGATACAAATCAGCGTAATATTCAGGACGCATGCTTCCGCCGCATCCCCAACTTTCGTTACCTACACCGAGGTATTTCACTTTCCATGCTTTGTCACGACCGTTCTGGCGGCGAAGTCTTGCCATCGGAGAATCTCCTTCGGAAGTCATGTATTCTACCCATTTTGCCAGTTCTTCTACAGTACCACTACCTACGTTTCCGCTGATATAAGGTTCAGTACCCAGCATTTCGCAGAGGTTGAGGAACTCATGTGTACCGAAACTGTTGTCTTCAATTGTACCTCCCCAGTTATTGTTTACCATTTTGGGGCGGTTCTCTTTCGGACCGATACCGTCCATCCAGTGATATTCATCGGCAAAGCAGCCACCCGGCCAACGAAGTACAGGAACCTGAAGTTCTTTCAGTGCATTGAATACGTCGGTACGATAACCTTTGATATTGGGAATATCCGAATTTTCTCCTACCCAAAGTCCACCATAGATGCAAGTACCGAGATGTTCGGCAAACTGGCCGTAGATTTCTTTGGGAATAACTTGTGTGCCTTGGTCGGCATGAAGCGTGATCGTTGCACTCTTTTGTGCGGACAGCGATACGGATGCAGCTAAAAGAACGCTGCTGAATAATAGTTTGTTTCTCATAATGGTTATTAGTTATATGATGTTCGTAATAGTTTTTATTTGAGTAAGCGGACCTCATAAATAGCAGGTGTCCACTCTGTTCCGTCGGGACTGAAGCGTATCGGATAGCTGCCTGCACTTAACTTTTGGGGTAAAGAATAACAGATCGTTATAAAATCCTCTTTATCAGGTTTGCTGATCGTAGGACTAACGGTCAGTTTTTCATTGTTAAGAAGGATGGCTACCTTGGTATAATCCTCTTTCCGTACAGTGATCATGAGCTGGCTGGCTTCCTCTTTTACTTTGAGGTTATAACTGAACCAACCTTTGGCACGCCGGAAGTGACGGTCTTTATTGATTCCAGTTTCTGCCTGTTCGTATAGAATACCATGATCCGATTCAGGCTGTTGTTCACCGGGGAAAATGAGATCTACAGTCTGGTTGGCAAGTTCCATTGCTTTACGCTCGCTCAATGCCACTTCTTTGCGGATACTTTCTACTTCAGCTTCGGTTACCTGATGGAAATAAACAGCATAACGGGAATCGTGAAGACGGAAGAAGGGAATTAATTTCAGCGCTTCTTTCTGTGCCGGATAGACACTACCGGTATAAGTAAATGCAACCAAGTCATCGTTTATCTTCCGGAGTGATTGAGGCAGAGATGCGGCGGAACCTATCAGCATCGGTATTTCTTGCATGGAAATCTGTTTGCCATGGGCAATGTGTCCGCCACGGCTGTCATCTGCATAAAGCCCGTCCATATTCTCTGTCCCTGTGGGGCTGGCAAGTACGATAGGCCCATACATGAATGCATAGAAATTTTCCCGATCCGGTATTTGCTCCAAGGCAACCTGCATGGGCATATTCAGTGTGATTTCATCTCCGGCTTTCCATTTGCGGTGAATGGTCAAGTACTCTCCCGGTTGGGCATTTGTTTCCTGTACTTTTCCATTAACGGAAACGCTGGCGCCTTTAGCCCAGGAGGGGTAACGGAGTTTGAGGCTGAATGCTTTCTTCTTGCTCTTTTCCACGCGGAATTTGATTTGCTCTTCGTCGGGGAAACGGGTTTCCTGTACCAGGGTTATCTTTTTCTCTTTCCAGGTCAGACGGGAGGGGATGAAGAGGTTTACATACAACGTATCCTTTGCATGGGCGTAAATAAACTCTCCGTATTTGGTGTGATTCTCTAATCCGGAACCGACGCAACACCACATGGATGTTTCCGGCTGCGAATAAACGCGGTAGTGTCCCGGACGCATAGGGGTGAAGTAAACAAATCCACCCTTTGTTGGCTGTTGTGAGGCAAGAATATGATTATATAAAGCACGTTCGTAATAATCGGCAAAACGAATGTCGGGAGAAGTTTGGTAAAGCATCTTTGTCAGGCGAAGCATGTTGTAAGTATTGCAGGTTTCCGGACCTTGCACATCATTGAGCATGGATGTGAAGTTGTCTGCCGGATGAAAGTGCTCGCGTACACTGTTGCCGCCGATGCAGACGGAACGATGGTTTACCACGGTGTTCCAGAAGAAGCGGGCGGCGTGATCCCAGTTCTGGTCTTGTGCGAGGTCGGCGATACGTTTGTAGCCGATAACCTTTGGTATCTGTGTGTTGGCATGCATGCCTGTCAGGCGGTCTTCATCCTTCACAAGAGGGTCCAGAATCACTTTATGGGAGAAGCGGCGTGCCAGTTCCAGGTATTTCTTGTCACCTGTGATTTCGGCAACATCAGCGAAAGTTTCGTTCAGTCCTCCGTGTTCGCTGCGGAGCATGTCTTGCATTTGCTGGTCGGTGAGTCCTGCGGTGATGTCTATCATCCAGTCGGTGAGGGCCACTAACATCTGGCGGGCAAGGTCGCTTCCGGCATAGAGGTAAGCGTCGCGCAGTCCGGCATAAGTCTTGTGTATATTGTATAGGGGTACCCATTTGCCATTGAGGTCGAAACCTCCGGCACGGATATTCCCGGCTTTAATTTCTTCCCAAAGTTGCAGGCTTCCGGGAGTGCCTCCGATGAATCCGGTGCCTACGGCTTGCTGTGCACGATGTAGTTCGTTCAGCATATAGTTCAGCCGATTGTATATGGCTGTGTCTCTGGTAGCGGCATACATCATAGAGAGTGCGGAAATGTAATGTCCGCCGATGTGTCCGTCCAGTCCGGTGTTTTCCCAGTTGGTATAACTTGACGCTTTGGGCGTCAGTCCGGCTTCGCGCAGGAAAGGGGCGAGCAGGCGGTCGGGCTCCATGGCCATGATGTAGTGCAGGTCGGTCTGCTGGGCTTGCAGGAAGGGGCTTTCCAACAGCTTGACGTCTTGCAAAGGGAAATAGGAAACTTCTTGTTGGGTTTGAGCTTTCCCGGTCAGGAGAAAACAAAAAAGGAACAGGTAAGTAATAAGGATCGTTTTCATATTATATTATATTTGAGGTATAGAGATTATTTGCTTACTGACGAAGGTGCTTCACCTGAGCGGGTGAGGGTACTTCTTCTGAGCTGGCAACGATGCTTCACCCAAGCGAGCAACAGTGCTTTGCCTGAACGGGCAACAATGCTTTGCCGGATTCAATGAATTGTCCGAGCTTGTAGAACGAATGTATAGGGAGTTGCTCCGGTGCCAACAGCACCCACGTGGCAGCCGAAGCTTCTCCCTATACTATTACATTCGTTTATTCCTTGAAGTAGGAATTACTTTTTGAATTTCACTGCTGCTTCTTCGATGGGCAGTGCTGCCTTGTAGTTTTCGATGTATGCGTTAAAGCCTGCTACATCTTCAGCTGTAGGCGCTATCTCAACACCTGCATCTCCACCAAACACCTGCTCATCCAGGAAGGCGTCGAGAGGTTGCTTTTTTTCGTTGTTCACAAGGAATGACCCCAGCAACGCAATACCCCAGGCACCACCTTCACCGGCAGTTTCCATTACGGAAATAGGTGAGTTTAATGCTGCTGCAAGTACTCTCTGACCCACATTCTTAGTCTTGAACAAGCCTCCGTGTCCTGTGATTCTGTCAACTTTCACCTTTTCTTCTTTGAAAAGAATGTCATTACCAATCTTGAGGACACCGACAGAAGCATACAAGTGCGTCCGCATGAAGTTCGCAAGGCTGAACTTGTCATTGGCCGAACGTACAAACATCGGTCTTCCATCTGCAAATCCTGTTACAGGTTCGCCTGAGATGTAATTGAATGAAATGAGACCTCCACAATCCGCATTGCCTGTCAGGGCATGGTTGTAGAGTTTTCCATATACTTCGTTCATATCTACAGGTATACCCAGCAGTTCCTGGTATTCTTTGAACAGGTTGATCCATGCGTTGAGGTCAGATGTACAGTTGTTGCAATGTACCATGGCTACGGGACTTCCATCGGGAGTAGTAACCATATCGATCATTTCGTAGGGCTTTGACAGATCTTTCTCCAATACAATCATGGAGAATGAAGATGTACCTGCCGATACGTTTCCTGTACGCTGCTTAACGGCATTGGTTGCAACCATACCGGTACCTGCATCTCCTTCGGGCGGGCAAACCGGTATTCCAGCTTTCAAATGGCCGGATACGTCGAGCATCTTAGCGCCTTCCGGTGTCAGGAAACCTGCATTTTCACCAGCCGGCAATGCCTTGGGAAGAATATCCAGCAATTTCCAGTCATATCCCTTCGGAGCGATTAACTCGTCGAACTTGGCCACCATTTCAGCGGAGTAGTTTTTGGTAACCGGGTCTATAGGGAGCATACCAGATGCATCGCCTATGCCTAATACCTTTTTACCGGTCATCTGCCAATGGATAAAACCTGCGAGCGTTGTCAGATAATTGATATCTTTCACGTGTTCTTCGTTGTCCAGAATGGCCTGATACAAATGAGAAATGCTCCAACGCAGAGGAATATTATAAACGAACAGCTCTGATAAAGCAGCTGCAGCCTGACCTGTATTGGTGTTTCTCCAAGTACGGAAGGGCACGAGAATCTCTTCTTTATCATTGAATGCCATATAACCATGCATCATGGCGCTGACGCCAATTGCTGCCAAAGCTTCTATTTCTATGTCATAGAGCTTTCTCACGTTTGAGCGAAGGTCGGCGTAACAATCTTGCAGTCCATACCAGATGGCCTCAACGCTATATGTCCAAAGTCCGTCAACCAACTGGTTCTCCCAGGTGTGACTTCCTTGAGCGATGGGCTTGTTTTCCTGGTCAATCAAAACAGCCTTGATTCGAGTGGAACCGAATTCTATGCCAAGAATGGCCTTGCCTGCTTCGATGGTTGATTTTGCGTCTGGTTTCATAATCAACAAAGCGCTTTGTTCAACATGTAATATACTTCATTCATGCGCAGTTCTTTCTTGAACTCGCTGATAGTTGTATTTTCATCGATAACTACCATTTCGATACCTGCCATTTCTGCATAATCTTCCCAATATTCTACGGTCAGATCATAAGAGAAACTGGTGTGGTGAGTACCGCCTGCCAAAATCCATGCAGCGGCACCTATTTCGAGGTTCGGCATCGGAATCCACAATGCGCTGGCAACAGGAAGTTTGGGCAGCGGTTTGCTCTTGATACATTCTACTTTGTTCACGATGAGGCGGAAACGGTTACCCAGGTCAACGATAGTAGCGGCTACGCCTTCACCTTGTTTGCTGGTGAATACAAGACGTGCAGTTTCGCTATCGATACCAATGGCAAGACGGTGTACTTCCAGTTTCGGTTTTGCTTCTGCAATCAGCGGACAAACTTCCAGCATGTGTGCCTGGAGGATAGCGCTCTTTTCACCGTCGAAATGCAAAGTGTAGTCTTCCAGGAAAGAACAACCTTTCGGCATACCTTGGCTCATGAACCATGTGGTACGGTACAAAGCGGCAGTTTTCCAGTCACCTTCCGCACCGAAACCATAACCTTCTTCCATCAAACGTTGAGAAGCCAATCCCGGAATCTGGTCAAAGTCACCGAGGTCGTTGAAGTTGGTAGTAAATGCTTTGGCACCTGTGTCTTTCAAGATACGACGGAGAGCGATTTCTGCTTTTGCAGAGTTCCATACTTTGGTATAAGCTTCTGTTCCGGTTTTTTCCAGTTCAGGAGCATGGTCGTATTCTTTGAAGTAAGTATCTACCATTGCCTGTACATCTTTGTCTTCCACTGCATTGTAGTACTTCATCAGGTCGTTTACCGGACAGTAGTCTACGTGGTAACCCAAAACTTGTTCAGCGGATACCTTGTCACCATCAGTAACAGCAACGTTGTTCATCTGGTCACCGAAACGGATAATCAGCATATCCTGTGCATCAGCCCATCCGGCGCAAACACGCATCCATGTTGCAATCTGGCCCTGTGCTTTTTCATCTTGCCAATGCCCTACTACTACCTTACGGTTTTTACGCATACGGGTTACAATGTGGCCGAATTCACGGTCACCGTGAGCAGACTGGTTCAAGTTCATGAAGTCCATATCCATGGTATCCCAAGGAATTTCTTTGTTGAACTGAGTATGGAAGTGCAGCAACGGCTTCTTCAGTTCCTGCAAACCGTGAATCCACATCTTGGCAGGAGAGAAAGTGTGCATCCAGGTGATAACACCGATACATTTCTCATCATTGTTAGCAGCTTTGAAAGCTTCAGTTACTTCTTTAGAAGAGTTTACCGTACCTTTATAAACCACCTTTACCGGCAATTTGCCGCTGGCGTTCAATCCGGCTACCATTTCATTACTGTGTGCGTCTACTGCGATAACTGCGTCACCTCCGTACAGGAGCTGTGCTCCGGTTACGAACCATACTTCATATTGATCAAATGCGTTCATAATTCTTTGATTTTTAATTGTTAATTTTAAACTGTCGATTGTTTACTGTCCATAATAAGCGTTAGGTCCATGCTTGCGGTTGAAATGCTTTTCTACCAACAGCGGATTCATGGTCAGTTTCGGATTGACGGCATAAGCAATGCTTGCCATCTTGGCCACTTGTTCCATTACCACTGCATTGTGTACAGCATCGTGCGCATCTTTTCCCCAAGAGAAAGGACCGTGATTCTTTACCAGTACTCCCGGCGTGTGTACAGGGTTCAGCCCTTCAAAGCGCTTCACGATTACATTTCCGGTTTCCATTTCATACGCTCCTTCCACTTCTTCCTTTGTCATATCTGCCGTGCAAGGTATGGCATCGTGGAAGTAATCTGCATGTGTCGTTCCGATATTCGGAATGTCACATCCGGCTTGCGCCCAGGCAGTAGCGTAAGTAGAGTGGGTGTGTACCACACCGCCGATTTCAGGGAAAGCCTTGTAGAGTACCACGTGGGTCGGAGTGTCTGAAGACGGTTTCAATCGTCCTTCCACTACCTTGCCGTCGAGGTCCACCACCACCATGTCTTCCGCCTTCATATCGTCATAACTTACACCACTAGGTTTGATGACTACCAGCCCCGTTTCACGGTCAATAGCCGATACATTTCCCCAGGTGAAGATAACCAATCCATGCTTCACCAGTTCAAGGTTGGCATGGAATACCTTTTCTTTCAGTTCTTCCAGCATAATTTCATTTGTTAATGCGATAAGGTGTTAATGTGATAGGGTGATAAAGGCGATATCGCTCTATCACATTATCACTCTATCACAGTTTAAAAATCGGTGCCTTGCGGTATGCCTTTTCATTGAATTTGTATAAGGCAGCTCCGCGTTTGGAACCTGTTTTATCAATCTTATCTGTTTTTTCAATGTAGTCCATTTCGGCTATCCGTTTACGGAAGTTACGCTTGTCTATCTGTTCGCCGTAAATAGCTTCGTAGAGGCTTTGCAGTTGAGACAGCGTGAATAACTTCGGTAACAGGTTGAAGCCGATAGGCTCTGTTGATGCTTTTTGTTGCATTAATTCCCGTGCTTGTTTCACCATTTGCGGATGGTCGAAGATCAAAGGCGGTAATTCATTGATGTTTACCCAGTAGGCATTATGCTGGTGCACCAGTTCGCGGTCGTACTCGTTGATGTTGATCAATGCATAGTAAGCAACAGAGATAACCCGTTCTCCCGGATCACGTTCCACTTCGCCGAACGACCCTACTTGCTCCATATATACATTTTCCAAGCCGGTGAGTTCCGCCAGTACACGTTTGGCAGCATTATCCACACTTTCACCTTGTTGCACGAATCCACCCATCAGAGACCATTCACCCATTGCCGGCTGAAAGTTTCGTTTCAGCAATAACAGGCTCAGTTCTCCTTCGTTGAAACCGAAGATGATGCAGTCGATACCAACGTAAAAGGTCGGATTTGAACTATAATAGTTATTCATCATATATGTTTAGTTACGAGCTACAGGCTACAAGCTACAAGTGGCTACGCTATCATGCCGGATGGCACTCGTCGCCTGTAGCTTGTAGCTCGTCGCTATTTTACCAGAAATAGATATAGAAAGCGGCAGTGATACCCAGGATAATAACCGTATGGATAATATCCCAATGATTCCAGCTGGCGCGTGTCTCTGCCAATTGTGCCGGGGTAGAGGTACCGAATACCAATCCTTGTATCTTTTCTTCAGACGGTGCTTTCGTTGCCAGACTGACTACTATCACTACAATGATACAGAACAGGAACATCCATCCGCAGAAGAACAACCAGTTCATATCATAGAATAGATATTTGAATGTACCACCTGCCACATCTCCTGCATTACTGTAATATACTTTTGCTCCCAGACGTGTCAGGCCGATTACCATACCGGCGATCAATCCCCACATACCACCTTGTGCAGAAGTACGCTTCCAGCAGATACCCAACAGGAAGGCTGCGGCGATACCTGGTGCCAATACAGACTGTACGTCTTGCAAATAAGTATAAAGTACATCGCCTACGCTACGCATGATAGGTATCCACAAAATACCCAGAATTACAATCACTACAGTTGCCATCTGACCGATAACTACCAGTTTCTTTTCAGAAGTTTTCGGTTTGAAGCGTTTGTAGAAATCAATTGTAAACAGCATGGCAGATGAGTTGAACAAAGATGCCAACGAACTCATCAAAGCTGCTAGGATACCGCAAACCACCAGACCTTTCACACCAGCCGGCAACAACTTGGCTACCAGTGTCGGGAAAGCTGCATCGGCATTGGCGCTGCCATTAGCCAACATCGGCAAGAAACCTTCACCGCCTGCACCGAGGTATTTCTGATGAAGTGCAAAAGCAATCATACCAGGAATCAAGAACAAGAATACAGGTAACAATTTCAGATAAGCTCCGAAGATAGTACCGCGGCGTGCTTCTTTCTGGTTCTTACCTGAAAGAACGCGTTGTACGATGAACTGGTCAGTACACCAGTACCAGAAACCGATGATAGCTGATCCGATTAATGCTCCCAACCAAGGGAAGTTCGGGTCACTATTGCTACGAATTAATTCCGTCATGGTGTTGCCCTGATCATTAACAGTTACCGCACCACAAATTCTCATCATTTCGTCCCATCCACCCAGTTCTCTGAAACCGAGTACAAGGATAATCAGTGAACCTAACAATAAAATCGGTGTCTGCAATACAGAAGTATAAAGTACTGACTTCATACCACCGAAGATCGTATATAATGCAGTGATCAAAACCAGACCGATAGCTGCAATCCAGAAGAAATCGATTCCCCAGAGTTCTTCAATGCCGAATACCTGTTGGAATACCAGACCACCGGCATATACCGTAACCGCTACCTTAGTCAGTACATAACTGATCAAGGAGATTACAGACAATATAGTACGGGATTGCGGGTTATAACGACGTTCCAGAAATTCCGGCATCGTATATACCATACTTCTTGAATAGAACGGTACGAATACCCATCCCAAAATAAGAATCATCCATCCCTGGATTTCCCAGTGTGCCATAGCCATACCACTGGATGCTCCGGCACCAGCCAGTCCGATCAAGTGTTCCGAACCAATGTTTGATGCAAAAATAGATGCACCAATAGCAATCCACGTAGCGTCACGTCCACCCAGGAAATAATCCGCTGAGTCATTTTGTTTCTGTTTGACAACCCAAACAATAATACCAATCAGAGCTAAAGCGAAGACTCCAATTACAATCCAATCTAATGCTTCCACAATTCTAATATTTAAAAGTTAACTATTATTTCTCTACTGAGAATTTGAAAATACATTCACTGTTGTAAGTTTGTCCCGGCTCCAATACCACGCTAGGCCATTCCGGCTTATTAGGACTGTCGGGATAGTGTTGTGTTTCCAAGCATACGGAAGCACGTTGATTATAAGTAATGCCTTTTTTGCCTATTACAGTTCCGTCCAGGAAGTTACCGGTATAAACTTGTATACCCGGTTCGTTGGTATATACTTCCAGAGTGATGCCGCTTTCAGGTGAAGTCAGTTTTGCTGCTAATTGAGCAATGTCTCCATTCGTATTCAGTACCCAGTTGTGGTCATAGCCATTTCCGTTTTTCAACTGAACGAAGTCGAAGTTTGTGATGTCTTGTCCTATTGTTTTAGGAGTAGTAAAGTCCATCGGAGTATCTTTAACTGTTACGATTTCTCCAGTGGTCATGAAAGTACTGTCTACCGGAGTGTAATTGTCTGCATTTACATATAAGATATGATCTGTTGCAGCTTTTGAAGGATTACCGGATAAGTTGAAGTAAGAGTGGTTAGTCATGTTGATGACTGTTTTCTTATCTGTAGTAGCGCTATACTTTATATCTATAGCGTTGTCATCTGTCAGTTTGAAAAGAACTTTAGCAGTTACGTTGCCGGGAAAGTTAGAGTCACCGTCCGGTGAGATACGAGTCAGTTCCAGAGTAGTTTCATCAATCGGATTGGCTTCATATACTTGGTATTGCCAGCCTTTAGGACCGCCATGCAAACAGTGTCCGAAGTTGTTTTGCGGTAATTGGATCGTCTCTCCGTCCAATACAATTCTTCCCTGGTTGATGCGGTTTGCATAACGGCCGATGGAAGCACCGAAGTCGCTCGGGATGTTTACATAGTCAGCAATGCTGTCGAAACCCAGAACAACGTCCTGCATATTCCCGTTTTTGTCGGGAACCATAATGGAAACAATACGGCCACCGAAGTTAGTAATGCACACTTCCATGCCCGACTTGTTCTTCAAGGTGTAAAGACCTGTTTTGGCATTGTTCACTTCTGTTTGGAAATTCACCGGATTCAGACCGGACAAAGTCAACTCCTGAGCTGGCTTGTTATTGCACGCAGATAACATCAGTGCGGCAATTCCTGCAAGTAGAAAATTGTTTTTCATGGTTCTATTTTTAATGTAAATGAGATAATTATCCGATTTTGGGTGTAAAAGTAACACTTTTATTTAGTGTAAGATGTACACTTTAATATGTTATGTAACATAAAAGAAAAAAAACAGCTTTGAAAATTGTATATTTCAAAGCTGTTTCAGTATGTCAAGGGATGCTTATTTTGTTTTCTTGCCCCAATATGTCTTGCTGTTGGTATATCCAGCATAGACAATGGTGTGGGTGCGTGGATTGGCTTCCCAATCGGCTTCACGTTGCAGGCATAGTTCCACTCCGTTGGCAGTCAGTATTTGTTTTTCTGCATCATAGCTCCAGGTTCCCCCTTTCCAGGTGCCGTCTGTAATGGTATGGTCGGCCGCGAGGGTCATGTTGCTCGATTCCTTCTGTTTTCCATAGGAATAAGACAGGTCGATGTGTTCCCAGTTGCCTACCAGTTCATCTTCCGTAATGGCTATTTGAGGAACAGCTCCGTAGCGTTCGGGCATTACGACCGGCCAGCCTTGGGAGTTCCACCGTATGGAGCGTACATGTCCCATCATGAGGGCATTGCTATAGGTATTTCCTCCCACGTTTTCGGGGAATCTGCCTTGCGAAGCATAATACCAGTTGCCGTTGCCGTCGTCAAACACAGCGCAATGTGCGATTCCTACCCATCCATGACTGTTGTTGAATTTGTAGGGGTGGGTGACGATGGGTAGCATCTCCCCTCCGGTTTCGGTCAGGTTGGTGCCGTCTATGCCGAGGTAGGGACCATAGATGTTTTGGGAGCGGCAGACACGGGTGTTGTAGGGGACTTCCAATGCGTCATAAGCCATAAACAGATAATAGTATCCGGTGGCAGCGTTGTAGATGACCTCCGGTCCTTCCGAGGCTTGCCAGCGGTTTCCCATTTCCCGGGTGGCAATCAATGAACCGTATGCGGCAATATCTTCGCCGGTTCCCCAGGGAGTTGGCAGTGTATTCAGCGGTTTCCCTGTTTCGGCGTTTACCTCCAAGGCAGCTATACCGCTGTGCCAGGAACCGTAAATCAGGTAATGTTTCCCATCGTTGTCTATCAGGTAGCTTGGGTCGATGGCGTTCCACTTGTAGTAACAGTTAGCCCAGTTGTCGGGTCTGATGTGGAAGTTCAGCCCTTTGTCTGAGGCATTGGTGATGACATAGCCTTTATCTTCCCAACCGTTGTTGTCGGCGGGGTTTGAGTTCTCCAATAGACCGATGAAGGCGCGTTCGCCCCAGGAGTTGGCTCCGTCTAAATAGCCGGGGCACACAATGGAGTAGTACATACGGTAAAGCCCGTTTCTCACTTTGCGCACGCAGGGTGCCCAGTAACCGAAGTCTGCGGTTTCGGGCGAAACTTCGCTCAGCCCCATTTCACTGCGGATTTCATTCAGCTTCGGAATTACCCAACCGGGCAGTGATGGCATCACTCCGCCTAAGTATTCCCAGTTCACGAGGTCTTTGGAACGTCTGCCGTGGAAGTGTCCGCCGGCTGTATGTGCATTGCCGTAGGAAGCATCCGTCTGATACATATAGTAATATCCGTCTTCGGCCAGCATCACGGTGGGGTCGTGCACGTTTGCTAGGTTCCATTCATGGCGTTGGTCCCAACTGGCTATGTCCACGTAATTGTCCACATAGGCGGGTGCCACGTAGTTTTTGAGCTGTTCGTCAAGGCTTAGGCTTTCTGTGGTTGCCGTGAGCACATCCGAGTAGGTGTAACGGCTGTTACTGTAGGCATAAGCACGGATATAGTAAGAGGTATTGCCCGTCAAGCCGGAAATCGTGGCGTTGAAGTCTTCGTCGGCATCCACTACGTTATCTTTGATGGTTGGATTCTGGGCATTGGCGCTGTAGCAGAAGCCCTTCTTGACAACCTGATTGACATTGCCGGTGACCAATGAAGTGACGGTCAGTGAGGTGCCTGTGGTTGCGGTTATTTCAGGAATGGTTACGACTATATCGCTGTTTCTATTGTATTCGATGTTGTCCAGCCCATCGGAGCAAGCCATGAAAGTGAAGACCGTCAGCAGGGATATTAAGGAAAATGTTAGTCTTTTCATTTGATTGATAGGTTTTTTAAGATCCATATCGTTCTTCTGGTAAAGAGGAACGATATGGATGATAAAGAAATTAATAGTTATTCTTATTCATTGAAGACGAGATGACAACCGTCAACGGTTAATGCGAAGTTCAAGTCGTTGGAATCCACTGTATTGATACCTAAATAGTACTGGGTAGAAGTTGTACCTGTAGTACCCTCCATCACTGCCTGAACGTCGGCAGTGCCATTACCGCAGTTGGTCACGTAAACCGTGACTTTGGCTCCATTCATACCGGCAAGCCAAGTGCTCCAGTCGCCTTGTGTTCCGCTGTAAAGGCAAGCGGCAAATCCGTCGCCCCATCCAAAGTTGTCGGCGCGGACCACTGCGTATTCGGTGGCAGTATCGGCTTTGCGGAGAACCACAACAAAGTTGCTATAGTTCCCAGCCAGACTGCTGTAGTTGGTGAAGGTGATGGACTTTGTCTCGCCCACAGGTACCTTGAAGTCGTCTGAGAAAGCTCCCCAGAAGGCCGTTGAGTTGTCTTCAGCTCCTACCATCTTGGCTGTGTTGGTCACTTCAGAAGGTATTGACTCGGATACGGTAACTTCTACTGTTGCAGTGACTCCTTCTTCGGCGGTAATGGTAACGGTCTGAGAACCTGTCTTCGCAGAAACGGCAGAGAAGCTGAGTTTCGCATTGTCAACGACTCTTGAATTTCCGTTGGCGTAAGCTGCTGTAACCACCATACCTGTTGGGTCGAAGGCCATCGTCCAGTCTGCCAAAGTATTGGTAGCAGCCGAGGTGTAATAATAGTATTGCATATGCGAGGGTGGGGTAGTCACCTCAATGGATACAATCTTTTCCACGACTTCAAAAATAGCGTTAGCCACAATCGGTAGTTCGCAATTCTCACCCTTAAAGGTCTTGTTGTAGATGGCCACAAGAGTTTTCACGCCCAGTTGCTCCATATCGGGGATGGCAGAGAAATGGAGTTCGGAAGCCGATACAGTTTTGCTCACTCCCTCTTCAAAGGTAACGATGGCCGAAACATTGGTCATGGCTTCTTCGAGCGAAGTACCTACGTTGACCTGGTCGGGTACATTCTGCAGTACCATTGATATCGGATTTTTGTCTTGAGCAGAAGTAAGGCCGCCAATAGGAACGATGTTGGTTTGTTGGAAGTCGATGTAAGAACCTTCGGGAATCAGGAAGCAACGGATGTTGGTGTTGCTCGCATCTGCGTTCAGATTTTCTTCCTTGTATGGTTGCGCGTAAGTCTTGGTGGCTGCGCTGTTGGTCATCTTTACGGTGAAAGCACTTTCACTGGTGCGGTCAACGGTGAGTGTCACCTTGCCGCCCAAACTCTGTACGTTAGGGTCTGCATTGCTGGCATCGGGATCGAGAAGCAACGTGCCCGAGATGTACTGGAAATTGATATGATCGCCCCACTGTGAATTGTAAGTTTCAGGGCTACCTGTGACGTCAAAGCGGATGACTCCGTATTCGGCATATCCTGTACCTCCACGATCCACATCGTTGGTGATGACAAGGGCAAAGTTCTTGTAATACGTGTTGTCGGCCGGGTTGATGTGGAGGTTGATCACC
This sequence comes from Bacteroides cellulosilyticus, assembly GCF_020091405.1. NCBI lineage: Bacteria > Pseudomonadati > Bacteroidota > Bacteroidia > Bacteroidales > Bacteroidaceae > Bacteroides > Bacteroides cellulosilyticus. The sequence continues at coordinate 5,955,068 of NZ_CP081903.1, read as the reverse complement.
GCATTCCACTTCTCGCCATCGGGTACCACGTAATACTTGGAGAAAGCAGCCCACCAGCCGGAGGTGAAATCCGTATTTCCGATGGTGTACACATCTTCTTGCATGCCTTCAAGCACTTCTTCTTCCGGTTGTTTCTTCGAGTCTTCTATTTCCTGTATCTTATCGGAAATCCAATCGGGGGCGTTTACATCGTAAAGTTCGCCACCCTCGCAACCTGTCAGTGCCAGCAACCCTAAGGTTACGGAACAGCAAGCGTATGCTATTTTTTTGAGTAATCTCATTGTCTTAAATTAATTGATTAACGTTTCTTGTTTATTTGCTTAAATCTACAACCGGACGTACTGTCCAGCCATTGCTACTGAAATAAGAGGAGTTATCCGTGCTGTAGTTGGCGGAATTACCTCTCAAATTTGGATTGTTGTTCATCAACTGCTGCACAATGGGCAGGAATTCGTGTCCCGGTAAGTAGGTATCGAAAGTGCTCTTCAGTTCAGAATCGTTTGCTATATCGCTGTAGTTCACAGGATTCTTTACTCCCACTGTAGAGCGGCGTACCGTGCCGTGTTCCTTGAGCTGCTGCAAGCGGCCGTTGTTGTAGAAGAAGCCCCAGCGGATGAGGTCGAAGCCTCGACCGAATTCGCAACCGAACTCCTTAGGACGTTCCACATTGGCTATCTGTTCGAAGAGTTTGTCGGCGTTGCTGAAGTCCTGAAGCTCTAAGTCTGCCAGATTGGCGCGGTTACGCACCTCGTTGATCCAGTCGATAGCCTGCTGTGTGGGACCATTAACCTCGTTTTCGCATTCAGCGGCACGTAGCAGTACATCAGAATAGCGCATCAGGCGCAGGTTGATACCACATTTCAAACCTGTAACGACGGTGCTGTACAGACCGGTACGGAGATTCGTGAATTTGGCAATCGGAAGGCCACCGTAAATGTTGTTGGTCACGATATTGTCGGTGGCTGTAAGTGTTTGCGTATAAGCTACATTGCCAAACTCGAAATCCGCCCAGTCGGGCTCGTAGGTTCCGATGGTCCAGTAAAGACGTGGGTCGAGTGTACCATTCGTGGTGCGCTCTCCTTTAAAAAGCTGATAGAGCCAGGGTGAAGCTGATATATCAGCCCAACCACCATAGTTGCCGGGAGCGAAGTTGCTCTCAACGGCCGACCCTTGTGTGGCATTGGGGCTTGTGTTCACCGGAGTCCATTCATCATCGGTGCCCTGCGCTCCATAGTCGAGGTACTGCACTTCGAAGAGGCTCTCTGCATTGTTCTCGTAGGCCGAACCTTCACGGAAATTATCTCCATAGTTGTCCATCAGTCTATAAGTGCCATACTTCTTGCCGATGATGTCTTTCAGCACCGGGAGTGCGTCGCTGTACTTTTGGCGCATCATGAGGGCGCGGGCATAATAGCCTGCCGCAGCACCGCAGGTGGCACGTCCGCCGCTCCACTCGCTGCCTTCGTCGCGGGAAGGAAGCAATTCAATCGCTCCCTGGAAATCTTTTTCTATCTGGTCGAGTACGTCATCGTAGGTACTGTTGCTGCCATAAAGTCCTTCGAGCGAGGAGTAGGTGGCGTAGTCCGTAATGAGGGGCGGATTCTGATAATAACCGACCAAGTTATAGTACGACAGTCCGCGCAGGAAAAGCACTTGTCCTTTGATGCGTTTCATCTTATCAGAAAGTTGGCTGTTATCTTCATCCAAACGGGAAATGGCGAAGTTGCATACGTTGATGGTGTAATACCATTCCCGCCAGGGCCACCACGTAATGTCTGAAGTGACTTCTGCATTCAGGTCATCGAAAGGCATATACCACACTTGTGAAGAGTTCCAGGCTTCATCGCCACGGCACACGTCGATGGTGTAGCCTACACGGGCGTATGAACCCTCCATACGGATGTGGTTGTAGGCGGCAATCACGCATTCCTCCAAATCATCGGCATTAAAGCCGAAAGTACTTGAGGTTTGCTGGTTGGGATTCAACAGACCTAAATTGTCATTGCAAGAAAATAGAGTGCTAAGTCCCAAGATGAGAGCAAGTGAATATTTCTTTAGTTTCATAAGATATGTTTTTAGTATTTAGGTACCAGATAGTACGGTTAGAATGTAAAATGAACGCCACACATGAAGGTGCGTGCAGTAGGATAAGAACAGAAGTTATATCCCGGGGTGAAAGTTCCTCCCGCATAGTCAACATTATAACCGTGATAGCCGGTGAATGTGTGGAGATTCTGTGCTGACACGTAGAAACGTACATCAGATACATATTTGCCGAACCACCCGTCAGGGAAGTTGTAGCCCAATTCTACATTGGCAATCTTCCAGTAGGCTGCGTTCTGAATCTTGCGTGAACTGAAAAGGTCGTTCCAAGCCAGGCTGGCACTGTTGGTGACATAGGTGCGCGGCACGTTGGAGAGGTAAGTGCCGCCGTCTTCGCTAAAGCGGTTGGCATCGAGCATACCCACCTCTTTGTTTCCCCAGCCGTAGGAAGAGTTAAGCGAGTTGTATATGTCATCGCTGACGTGATAGTTCAGCGCACCGAAAGTTGCGATGCTCAAGTCAAAACGCTTGTATTCAAAGCGGGCACTAAGACCGAAATGAATCTTAGGCATACCGCTGCCCAGCACCACTTGGTCGTTGGCGTCTACTTTACCGTCGGGTTCACCGTTCGGTCCGCTTACGTCCTTATAGAGGCAGTCGCCAATCTGGGCGCTCTCTTGAGTGGCATGGTTGTCCAAATCTTCCTGTGTGCGGGCAATACCGTCATAAACCCAGCCGTAGAACTGACCTATTTCTTGGCCTACATTGGTAATGTAGGCTCCGGAGATGTAAGAGTCGGTACCAAAGCCTAACGAAGTCACACGGTTGCGCAACGTGCTGAGGTTGGCCGAAAGTTCATACTTGAAGTCATGGTCGCGGTTGCGGTAGGTAGCCGAAAACTCAAAACCGGAGTTGTTCATCGAGGCGGCATTCATTGTAACGGTAGTATTGGACACACCGGCTTGTTCCGGAACAGGAACAGCATACAAAAGGTCTTCGCTGGAATTCTTGTACCACTCGGCTGTAAACTCCAGGCGGTTGCGGAACAAGGCGAGGTCGATACCCACATTGTAGGTCTTCTTTTTCTCCCATGCCAAGTTATTGTCCACGAAAGTAGAAACGGCAGAACCGGTCACTACGTTACCGTTGAAATTGTAAGTCATGTTGTTGCGCGACATGACAGCCTGATACATATACTCACCGATATTCTCGTTACCGAGTTCACCATAGCTGGCACGGACTTTGAAGAGGTTCACGGTATTTGGATCGAAAGGGAAGAAGCTCTCTTTGTCGAAGCGCCAGCCCACAGAGACGGAGGGGAAGGTGCCCCAACGGATGTTTCTGGACAGGCGGGAACTACCATCGCGGCGCACGGTTGCCGAGAACAGGTATCTGTCATCGTAATTGTAGTTGATACGACCGATGTAGGACAAGAGGGAATGCTTGTATTCGTAGCTTTCTGAATACGTGTTGGCGGCATTCTGGAGCTGTAGGAAGTAAGGTTCGGTGAAGTTGATGCCCCATCCGGTCAGCAGGTCGGTGTTTTCTTCTTCGTAAGTCTGGCCTGCCACTACGTTGATGTGGTGCTTGCCCATCGTACCGTCGTAAGTAAGCACGTTCTCTATCAGCGCATCCGAGTAGTCGCGCGACCCCTTGGTGAGCCGTTCGTTGCTTTTGGACAAGTACACACGGTTACTCTGCACCCATGCGGGAATCCAAGTAAAGTCTTTGCAATGGGTTTTGCTGTAAGAGAGGTTGATTTTATAGTTGAGCTTATGATTTTTGCTATCGACGCCAATCATCTTGAGGAGATCCACATCGGCCGATCCGGTTCCCACGAAGCGGTCCACGCGGGTGTTGCGTTGCAGCAGGTTATTTACCAGCAACGGGTTGGAAGCGGAGATGTCACCATGCACGGTGTCGTAGTAAACGCCATAGCCGTAAGCGTCATAATTGTAGTTGTTGGCGATTCCTACCAAGTTGTCAAGTACCCATGTCGAAGAGTCGTATGCCTTGATGGTGGGCTGCATCAGCAAGGCGCCGCGCAGCACGTTGGTTACGTCGCCATACAAACCTTGAACGTATTCGGAAGCATTCGACAAGCCCATGTTATCTTGGTTGGAGTGAGAGTAAACAAGGCTGGTCTGGAACTTTATGAACTTGGTGTCCATAGTGTTGTTGACACGCGCAGTGTAACGTTCGTAGTTAGGACCGGCACCTTCGAGAGTCCCTTTTTGGTTGAAATAGTCTAATGATATATTATAGGTGTTATTGGCGCCACCTCCGGAGAGGTTCACATTGTGGTTCTGGCGGATACCCGTCTTGAATACTTCGTCAAACCAGTTGGTGTTGGTGGCATCCTGGAACTGATATTTTCCGGTTTCGCTGTTAAGCGTGTATCCCGATGGCAACGGAGTGTTGGAGTTTGCGGCCGCCTGACCGAGGTACTGGCTGTACTGGTCAGCATTCATTACATCATAGACGTCATTAGGAATATAATCCACGCCGAAGTATCCATTGTAGTCCACTTTCAGTGGTTGGTCTTTTTGTCCACGTTTGGTGGTGATGATAATCACACCATTGGCGGCGCGCGAACCGTAGATGGCAGCAGCTGAAGCATCCTTCAGTACCTGGATGGTTTCAATATCGTTTGAAGAGAAATCGCGGATGGAAGTTCCCATGGGAACACCGTCGATAACATAAAGAGGAGAGGTGTCGCCGAAAGACCCGACACCACGGATGCGGACGGTCGGATCGGCACCGGGCTGGCCGTCGGAGGTGATTTGCACACCGGAAACCTTACCTTCGAGCATGGTGGAGATGTTGGAGTTTGATGTCTGTTTCAAGGCTTCCGCATTTACTACGGCAACAGAACCGGTTAAGTCGGACTTCTTCTGTGTACCGTAGCCCACGACAACCACTTGCTCAAGCATCTGGTCGTCGGATTGCAACTGGATGGTTTCAATGATGGCACGATTGCGAACGGCCACTTCACGTTCCTTGAACCCCACATAGCTTATCAAAAGGGTAGCGTTTCCGGGAACCTCCAATTGGAAGTTTCCGTCCAGGTCGGTAATGGTTCCGCCTTGTCCGCCTTTAATCTTGATGGTAGCCCCTGGCATGGGTTCACCTTGTTCGTCGACTACTTGACCACGAACCTTGATAGTCGAAGATTGTGCCACGGTAGCCATTGCAGGTGTAGAATACACCGCCATGCCACCAAAGGCGCACAGACTAAGCATTACGGAGAAAAATAAATGTTTCCTCATTTTTAAAAGTATTAAGGTTGTTAATTTAATAGATTAGATTTGTTATTAACCGTATTACGATGCCGGATTGATGTACGACCCGGCGTTGACTACCGGAGGCAGTCGAGTTACAGATTTCATAAATGTAATGGAATCAATAAGGGAAGGTTGAATTGGATCGATGCCACGTGTAATGCGACAACCATTCTTTTGTTATTCTTCATAATATTAAGATTAAAATTAAACATTAATGTATGGCTCTCTTCCGAAGGATTGAGTACCAATTGCATGACAAAAGTAGGGCTTGTGTAGTAAATAAGGGTGGACAAACGCGTTTTAGAGGTGGATAAATGGATTTTTAAGTGTAGAAAATACAGTTTATTGTGTGGGGTTATTGTTTTTTACCTCAGTATGTAAATGCATCTACCTCATTGTGTAAACATATTTACCCCGGCACGTGAATGATATTACATACAGGAGCAAATGTATTTACCTGTTGGCGGAATTCATTCATATCTGCACAGGAGCTAAACGGGAAGTTTCTCATAGATAAATAATACTTATGATTTATCCTTATTACATGAGCAGCCGTATACTGAACCTAATTCAGTCGTATACTGAATGCCATTCACTCGTATAGTGAACCCTATTCAGTCGTATACTGAATTGGTAGGCCTTTAGTCTGTTGATAATCAGATGATTGAATAAAGTTTTTTTGCTAGTAATCAATTAGGACAAATAAGACTGATGACAAATGAGTGAAATGCTCTATAAATAATGATTTAGCTCATAATTGTGTAAAAAGGAGTTTTCACCACAGAGTAACACAGAGTATCACGGAGTTCTATTCTTTTGATTTCAAATTGATTAAACTCTGTGATACCCTGTGTTACTCTGTGGTGAAAAGATTCATAACTGTGCAGAAACGAATGAATTCCGCCAACGGGTATGTTTTTATATGCCGAGGCAAAGAGTAATTCTTGCCGGGGTAAAACTATTCTTTCTCATTGAGCAGTGCGCTTGGTGTCACATTAAAGTATTTGGTAAAGCACCGGGTGAAGTATTTAGGGTCGTTGAATCCTACTTCATAAGCTATTTCAGCAATGTTCATGCTTTTGTTTTCCTTGTTTTTCAGTAACAGTTCGCGAGAAATGTTCAGGCGGTAGTTGCGTATGAACTGCCCTGCCGACTGCCCTGCAAGGCTTTGCAGCTTTTTGTTCAGCAGGCTCTTGCTCACGCCTGCCGCTTCGCAGAAATCGCTGACCTCGAAATAGGAGTTTTTGTAGTTCTCCTTAATGATATCCATGATGCGGTTGAGGAATTTCTTGTCATCCGATTCTTCTTCCATATTCAGCGCATTTATATCCATGGTTATGGCAAACTTCTTCTGGTAGCGTTTGCGGTTCTCAAGGATATTCTCAATGCGGGTAAGCAGCAGAGTCTCGTCGAAAGGTTTCAGCAGATACTCATCTACTCCTATGCGGTAGCTTTCCAAGCGCGCCTCCTGCGATGTCTTGGCAGTGAGCATGAGGAAGGGGATATGAGAGATAGTGAAGTTCTCCTTTACCCGACGGGACAGCTCGATGCCATCCATTACGGGCATCATCAGGTCGCTGATGATGAAATCTACCGCATGCGAGTTCAGTATGGTCAGGGCTTCCCCGCCATGAGCTGCTTCGAGTACATTATATTGGTCCCGCAGGATAGAACGGATATATCCGCGCATATCTGCGTTGTCTTCTACGACCAGAACAGACAGGCCCTTTCCGGTGTTCTCGGATGCCTGTACCGTGTCGTCGGCAATCGTAAGCTGTGGAGTACTTTCGGCTATTGTTTCCGTCGTACTGTTTTCCGGAGTTACCGGCAGAAGAATACGCAGCGAACACCCGACCGTATGGTTGTTCTGTGCATGGATTTCACCACCGTGCATTTGTACGATACGCTTACACAGGTAGAGTCCGATGCCGCTTCCCGCTTGTCCGTACATCGGATATTTGGTCTGTCCTTTCGACTGGTAGAAGCGGTTGAATATCTTGCTTATATCATCATCGATAATGCCGCTGCCGGTATCGCTGACGCAGATGTAAAGCGTGGCTTTGCGGTTATGGGCGGGTGGCAGCAGGGCAATGAACAAGGATACGTTTCCGCCGTTGGGCGTGAACTTGATAGCGTTGCTCAGTAGATTCGTCAAGACCTTGTGCATGGCTTCTTCATCATAGGATATTTCCGGTGAGGGCATCCGGTAATAGCGTTTCAACGTGATATTCCTTTCTTTGGCAAAGACCTCAAAAGGCATAATCAGCTCGTTGGCAAAGTTCAGGAAGTTACTGCGCGTTTTCACTATTTCCAGCTTGCCCGACTCCACTTTACGGAAGTCCATGAGCTGGTTGACAAGCGATAGCAAGTATTTGGAATTGCGTTCTACAAAGTGCAGCTGTTCGATGACCTGCGGATTGTAACTCAACTTCAGCGCACGCTCTATCGGACCTATAATCAGTGTTATCGGGGTGCGGAATTCGTGTGTGATATTAGTGAAGAATGCTATTTTGTCAAAAGTCAGCTCCTGTATCTTGCGCGTCATCCTGGTAAGTTGCGCTTTCTGCCGGGTAATCTTTTCGTTCTGTTGCTTCAACATCTGGTTTTGGCGGGACAGTTCTTCGGTCTGTTCTTCCAGCAGTTGCTTCTGTCTTTTCAGTTCATGGGTACGTTGCTCCACTTTTTGGTGCAGCCGTTCTTTCTGCTCTTTCAGACTCCGTATGCGCCATTGGTAGAATTGCCATGCAGCGAGGGCTACGAGAATGACAACGAGCAGCATGAACCATCTTGTTTTATAAAAATAGGGTTGGATTGTAATCTGAAGCTCCGTTATATTTTCTTCTTCTGCCTGGGCATAGGGCGTATATTTCACTTGCAGCGTGTAGTCGCCCGGGGACAGGTTGGTATAGGTTGCAAAGCGCCGGTTGCTGGGCACATGCACCCACTGGTTGTCAAAACCAAGCAGGCGATAGCTGTAAGTGGCTGTGTTGTCGGCCTCGAAGTTGAGTGCGGAAAATTCCAGTGAGAAAGACTTCTCACGTTCGTGTATGCAGATTTTCTTGCTTACGGCAATGTCCTGCGGCAGATATTCGCTGCCGGGGAATATTTCTTCATTTCCCGCTTTCAGACGGGTGAAGCGTACTTTCGAAGGCTGTGTCAGAACGGTAGGCAGGTTACAGTCTATGGCAACCAGTCCGGCCACCGTACCGAAGTAGAGCTTGCTTTGCATGGGGCGGTAGGCGGCATTCCAATAGAATTGTGTATCGGCAAGTCCGTCCTGGCGGGTATAGTTGATAAAACAGTTTTCTGTGGGCTGGAAACGTGACAGCCCGTTGTTGGTTGCTATCCAGATACATCCCTTGTCATCTTCCAGAATGCTGCGGATGCTGTTGTTGGGTAGCCCGTGAGAGGAGTCGTAGCAGATGAAAGATTCCTCTCCGTGTTCGTTCAGGATGCGTTTATATATGCCGTAGCCGTTGCTTCCCAACCATAGCGTGCCGTCCTGGGCTTCGTAGAAGCAACAGATTTTTTCTATCAGTCCGGAAGCGGGATTATCCAGTTTATATTTCAGATGCCGGTATTGGAATACACTGTCCGGCGATGAGGCGCGACGGGAATGAAGGTCGATGATATAGACACCGTCCAGGCAACCTATCCATAACTGTCCGTCCTTGTCTATGATAGAACCGATACTGCCGCGTATGCTTTCGGCAGCACGGTTGGCAAACGGAGAGCGGAGCTGTTTACGTACCAAATCGTAGAAGAATACTCCTTGATTGGCTCCAATCCACATGCCGTTGTTTATGGAGTCGTAAGCCAGTGCGCCGATAAAGTCTATGGGGTAGTTGTTTTTGTTCTCTGCCGTAATGGCTTCTATCCTGCGTTGGGGATTCTGCGGGTTCATCAGGTTGATGCCGCCCCCCCATGTGCCGACCCACAATCTTCCTTCTCCGTCGGCGGTAATGGCACTTACCGAGTTGTGTGTAAGTGCACCGCTTTCGTGGGTATAGTGCGTAAAGCTATCGCTTCCCGCTTCCTTTTTATTCAGTCCTCCTTCTACCGTGCCTATCCATAAGCAGCCGTTACGGTCTTCGTAGATGGCATTCACCGGATTTTGGGAAATGGTTTCCGGGTTTTTGTTGTCATGCTGATAGTTCTGTACGGACAGGCGCTTGGAAGTCAATTTGTTGATACCTCCACTTTCTGTTCCTATCCAGATATGTTTGCCTTCTACGGTGATGCAATTGATGAAATTGCTGTTCAGCAGGCTGCCTGTATTGGAAAACTGGTCTCCGATGTGCTCAAAGTTATCTTTTATAGGATTATATATGTTGATGCCCTTTAGGCTGGCTATCAGTAATTGCTTGTCGTTTGTTATAGCAAGTTGGGTGAGGAAATTCTGTGAGAGTGAATATGGATTAGTGGGAACGTGTTCGTACTGCTTCACGATGTCTTCATTCTTGTTATATCGGAAAAGCCCCTGGTTTGTTGTTATCCATATTTCATTTTCTTTGATTATAAAATCTGTAAAGTAAGTATCCGGAGCAAAGCTCAGGCAACTGGCTATTGGTGTTTCTTTCAGTTCTCCTTGGGCATTCATACCTACCTTGTATAGTGTCCCGTTGAAACCAATCCAGATATTTCCGTCATTTTCCATATCTTTAAAAATGATATCATTCCTATAAGGATTGGGAACCGGGAGTGAATAGATATTTTCAACATTTCCTTTAGCATCAAAAGAAATGCGGTGTAGCTGACCTCCACAATATAACCAGATGCATCCCAGTGCATCTTGTGTTACATAAGCGGCCGGTTGTCTGATGAGGTTTGCCAGCATTCCCTCCGGATTGTCCGGAAGAACGGATTGCATGGATGTAAGATCAATGATGTCTGTCCCCCCTTCTGATACAACCCAAAGGCGTTGAAAGGAGTCTTCATGCACATTGCGTATGAAGTTACTCTTGAGCTTGCAATAGGGGGTGGTGGGGTTGAAGTTTATGAATTCATATCCATCGTATCTGGAGAGCCCGCCGCCTGACATTGCAATCCAAAGGAAGCCTCGGCTGTCTTTGTATATGTCATCTACGAAGTTATTGGATAATCCTTCATCTATGGTAATGTAAGTAGCATTATACCGGTCGGCAAAAAGGTCTTGTGCCTGAAGGGAAGTATATCCTATCAGAATATTGTATAATATAATAAGGTGGAAAATCTTGTGTATCTTCATGGTGTTTAGATTAGTAAAAGCAAAATTAGTGGATTAATAGTAATGGCAAAAAAACTCTTGTCTTTTTTTGCATTAGTTGGCTGAATGTCCACCTTAAAAGTCCATTTCTCCACCTTGCGAAGACTGAACGCGGCGTATTTTTGTGCTATTATTTATTTTAGTATTAAAATATTATGAGAAATATAGCATGTATAACTGTCCTATTGCTGACCGGTTTGCTTTCCGGTTGCACTCATTCGGTTTTTATTCCGGTCTCTTCGCCTAATCCGTGGGCGGATGATTACTCTTCACTATCTTCCATGGGAGATTACCAATCATGGGGAACCTACAATGTACACGATCCGTCGTGCCGCAAGATAGGCGATTATTACTATATGTATTCCACGGATGCTATCTTCCGGGAAAATCGTAAAGAAGCAAAAGAAAAGGGGGTGCCTTTGGGGTTTATTCAGATGCGCCGTTCCAAAGACTTGGTGAATTGGGAATTTCTTGGCTGGGCATTGCCCGAAATTCCGCAGGAAGCGGTAGAGTGGGTGCGCTCTCATGCAGGAGGGCATGGGGCGACAAATATCTGGGCACCTTATATCATTCCCTATAATAATAAGTATAGGCTATACTATTGTGTGTCGGCTTTCGGACGTAAAACATCCTATATCGGACTGGCTGAGTCGGAGTCTCCTGAAGGTCCTTGGACGTTGGTTGGGTGTGCTGTTAAGACAGATGATACGACAGCCATGAATGCTATTGATCCCAGTATTACTGTAGACCCTTCAACCGGTAAATGGTGGATGCACTACGGCTCATTCTTCGGTGGCCTGTATTGTGTGGAACTGAATCCGGAAACCGGTCTTCCTATGCTGGATGGTGACAGGGGACATCTGGTAGCACGTCGCGCCAATTATAAGAAGGATAATCTGGAAGCTCCGGAAATTATCTACAATCCTGATTTGAAAGAATACTATCTGTTTGTATCCTATGATCCGTTGATGACAACCTACAATGTACGTGTGGGGCGTTCAGACAAAGCGGAAGGTCCGTTCATTGATTATTTCGGCAAAGAGTTGAAAGATACGACGAATAATTTTCCTATCCTTACAGCTCCTTACCGTTTCAAGAACCATCCGGGTTGGGCCGGCACAGCGCATTGTGCAGTATTCACGTCAGATGACGGACAATATTTCATGGCTCATCAGGGACGTTTGTCACCACAAAACCAGATGATGGATCTCCATGTGCGACAAGTCTTTTTTACTAAAGATGGATGGCCTGTCGTATCGCCTGAACGTTATGCTGGTAGTAATCCCCGGGAGTTCTCTGCGGCAGATTTAGTGGGCGAGTGGGAAATTATCCGTGTACAGGAACCTCTGTATGAACGCCAACTGGAAGCCGGGCAGATATTGTGGGGTGAAGGTGAGCTGCAAGATGGAGAATGGAATATGTCTCACCTTTTATATCTGGAGAAAGATGGAAAGTTAGGAGAGGATAAAGGAACCTGGGATTTTGCCAGAGAAGACCAATCCTTACAACTGACACTGGACGGAGAAGTGGTAAAGAATCTGATTGTGTTTGCCGGGCACGACTGGGAGAATGAAGCGGAAACTGTCCTCTTTACAGGGCTGGATAGCCGTGGGCGCTCCGTATGGGGAAAAAGAACTAAATAACCAATTATAATTTTATTTTAAAACCATGAAAAGATACACTGGATTATTAGCGACGCTAACCCTGACCGCAGGTATGGCGCTTCAGGCACAAACTAATGAGTTTGTGATACAAACCAAGAAATTGGGCGCAGAGATTCAGCCTACTATGTATGGGTTGTTCTTTGAGGATATCAACTATGCCGCTGACGGCGGACTTTATGCCGAGTTAGTGAAGAACCGTTCGTTTGAGTTCCCACAACATCTGATGGGATGGAAAACCTTTGGTAATGTAACGCTTCAAGATGACGGTCCTTTTGAAAGAAATCCGCACTATGTCCGTCTGGCCGACCCGGGCCATCCGCATAAGCATACGGGATTGGATAATGAAGGTTTCTTCGGTATCGGTGTAAAAGCAGGAGAGGAGTATCGCTTCTCTGTATGGGCACGTTTGCCCCAAGGCGGAACATCCGAAAAAATCCGTATTGAACTTGTAGATACCAAATCTATGGGTGAGCACCATGCTTTTGCTACTGAGACATTGACGATTGATTCGAAAGAATGGAAAAAGTATCAGGTTATCCTAAAACCGGGTGTAACTGATCCGAAGGCGACTCTTCGTATTTTCCTGGCATCAAAGGGTACGGTTGATTTGGAACATGTCTCTCTTTTCCCGGTCGATACCTGGAAAGGACATGAGAATGGTTTGCGTAAAGACCTTGCGCAAGCTTTAGCTGATATCAAGCCGGGTGTGTTCCGCTTCCCTGGCGGATGTATCGTAGAAGGAACAGATTTAGCTACACGCTATGACTGGAAGAAGTCTGTAGGTCCGGTAGAGAACCGCCCGTTGAATGAGAATCGTTGGGAATATACTTTCCCGCATCGTTTCTATCCCGATTATTTCCAAAGCTACGGATTGGGATTCTTTGAGTTCTTCCAGCTTTCGGAGGAAATAGGAGCAGAGCCGCTTCCTGTATTGAGTTGCGGCCTGTCTTGCCAGTTCCAGAATTCTGATGCAGAGGCACATGTGGCTGTTTGCGATTTGGATAGCTATGTGCAGGATGCTCTTGATCTGATTGAATTTGCCAATGGGGATGTGACCACGAAATGGGGAAAACTGCGTGCCGATATGGGACACCCTGCATCGTTCAACCTGAAATTCATTGGTATAGGTAATGAGCAATGGGGACCGGAATACCCGGAACATCTCGAACCATTTATCAAGGCTATTCGTAAAGCCTATCCGGATATCAAGATTATCGGAAGCTCCGGTCCGGACTCTGAAGGAAAACAGTTCGAATATCTATGGCCGGAAATGAAACGCCTGAAAGTTGATTTGGTGGATGAACATTTCTATCGTCCCGAAAACTGGTTCCTGAATGAGGGGGGACGTTATGATAACTATGACCGTAAAGGTCCGAAAGTGTTTGCAGGAGAATATGCTTGTCATGGTAAGGGGAAGAAATGGAACCATTTTAATGCCGCTCTGCTTGAAGCTGCATTTATGACCGGATTGGAGCGCAATGCAGATATTGTACACATGGCCACTTATGCTCCTTTGTTTGCTCATGTGGAAGGATGGCAATGGCGCCCGGATATGATTTGGTTTGATAATCTCAACTCTGTCCGTACTGTAAGTTACTATGTGCAGCAACTCTATGGGCATCACAAGGGTACTAATGTGCTTTCTTTGACGATGAATAAGAAGGCTGTAACAGGTGCCGAAGATCAGAATGGACTGTTTGCAAGTGCGGTCTATGATAAGGATAAGAATGAAATTATAGTAAAGGTGGCCAATACTTCCGATAAGGCCCAGCCTCTGTCTTTGAAGTTTGAAGGATTGAAGAAACAGGATATACTGTCCGGTGGACGTTGCATCAAGCTTCGTTCGGCTGATCCTGACAAAGATAATACGATTGAGCAGCCGTCTGCCATTCAACCGCAGGAAACTCCGGTTTCAATGGATGGTCAGGTGTTGAATATAGAGTTGGAACCGAAGACATTTGCTGTTTATATCTTCGAAAAAGGATAAGGTTAATGGATTGGAAATTAGGTTAGCTAATTAGTTTTTTGAAAAAGGCTGAAAAGACAAGGGCGTCTCCCCGTGATGGGAAGACGCCCTTTTAAGATTGGATTGTTTTAGTTTTAAACTAATCTGCGAGCACCGTCACTGATGACTACATCATAAACTTTAGGGCTTCTGCCGAATTTCTCTTTGAACTTATCCTTGGCATTCTGGATGAATGTATCATACAACTCATCTTTCACCAAGTTGATAGTACAACCGCCGAAACCGCCGCCCATTACACGGGAACCTATTACGCCGCAATCAAATGCAATATCGTTCAGGAAGTCGAGTTCTTCGCAGCTAACTTCGTAGAGCTTGCTCATACCATGATGTGTTTCGTACATCTTCTGGCCTACAGTCTCGTAATCACCTTTTTCCAAAGCATCGCAAACGTCGAGTACGCGCTGGATTTCTTCGATTACGTATTCTGCACGCATGAAGTCTTCCTCGCTGATTTCAGCTTTTGACTCTTGTAGCATCTCCATGGTACAGTCGCGCAGGAATTCTACATGCGGATGTTTCTTCTGGATAGCGGCAACGGCAGCTTCGCAACTTTGGCGACGCTTGTTGTATGCTGAAGAAGCCAACTCATGCTTAACTACAGAGTCTACCAATACCAGACGATAGCCTTTCGGATCGAACGGGAAATATTGATACTCCAGTGAACGGCAGTCCAGACGGATAAGGCTGCCTTTCTTGCCGAATACAGAAGCAAACTGGTCCATAATACCGCAGTTTACACCGCAATAATTATGTTCAGTTGCCTGACCTACTTTAGCCAGTTCAAACTTGTCTATCTTGTTGTCACCGAACAGATCGTTTAATGCATACGCATATGTACTTTCCAAAGCGGCAGATGAAGACATACCTGCACCCAAAGGTACATCACCGGAGAAAGCTGTATTGAAGCCCTTTACATCAACGCCACGCTTAATCATCTCACGGCATACACCGAAGATATATCTTGCCCAGCTTGCACGGGGAGCATCTTCTTCTTTCAGACCGAATTCCACATAATCCTTCAGATCGATAGAATAAGCTCTTACCATGTCAGTGCCATTCGGCTTAATTTCAGCAATCATGCCTTTATCGATTGCTCCGGGGAATACAAAACCACCGTTATAGTCTGTATGTTCACCAATGAGGTTGATGCGTCCCGGAGAAGCGTAAACTGCTCCTGTTGTTCCGTCAAAATGCTTGATGAAACGGCTTCTTACGTGTTCTATATCCATAATCTTTTTAAATTTATAAGTGAATAAATTAATTACCTATACCTTTTAATTGCGTTAATCCTCTACTGGGATATCTTTATTTACATTTTTGCAACCTACCAAGCCGTAGAACAGCAGATAAGCAAGAGCTGCGATAATCAGCCAGTAGCTGGCCATATAACCTACAGAGTCAGAGATGCTTTGTTGGATCAACGGCAATACACCACCACCAACAACCATCATCATGAAGATACCGGATGCTTGTGCTGTATATTTTCCTAATCCTTCTACTGCAAGGTTGAAGATACCACCCCACATTACAGAAGTACAAAGACCGCAAAGTACGAGGAACAATGCGCTGACGGGTACTTGTGCCATCATAAAGCCTTCACCTACAGTGTAACCGGGCATTGAAACTGTTACATCTTTCGGAGTGAAGATAGCAATCAATACAAAAACAATAGCAGTGGCAGATACAACGATTAACTGTGTACGGCTGGAAACCTTACCGCTGATAGCGCTACTTGCAGTACGTCCTACAAGCATCAGTAACCAGTAGATAGCAGCAATAGCACCACCGATAGCAGCACCGTTCATCATAATTCCGGCACCCTTATCGCTTGCGTCGGCAAGATAGAAGTTCAGTGTACCCGGGATACCGATTTCGATACCTACATAGATGAAGATACCAACTACACCTAATACAGTGTGACGAAAGCTCCATGGGCTGTGAGAGAATTTTTCTTTCTTCACTCCACCTTTCTGAAGGTGTGGTTCAGGAATAGCAACAAAAGAAATGATAATAAATGCAGCTACGAATACACCCATAGCGACAAAGAGGAGAGGAGCAACATCTGACATAGCTGTCTTGGAAGTTACTGTACCAATCAAAGCACCTACGAAAAGCGGAGTCAATGTACCGGACAAAGAATTAAGGGCTCCACCTGTTTGAATCAACTGGTTACCTTTGTTACCACCACCACCAAGGAGGTTCAGCATCGGGTTCACCACTGTGTTAAGCATACAAACACAGAAACCGCAGATGAATGCACCAAGCAGATAGATAACGAAATTTAATTTGATAACATATTCGCCGAATGCGAAAACTTCGGCATTTGCTCCGAATAAACTGGAAAGGTATTGTGTGAACAAGCCGAGGAAACCTACTGCCATTGCAATCAATGCAGTTTTCTTGTAACCGATCTTAACGAGCATGTTACCGGCAGGAATTCCCATAAACAGATATGCCAGGAAGTTCATCATATTCCCCATCATACCTAAAGTGTTCGAACCCGCATATTCGTTTCTCCAAATCGTACCGAATGGTGCAGCAAGATTGGTAACGAAGGAAATCATCGCAAAAATGAAGAACATGGTAATAATAGCGACAAGATTACCGTTCTGTTTTTGTTGTGTCATGGTTTTTAATTAATTAAATTAGTTATAAAATTAGGTTAGTTATATTCATTCTTGTACACCGAACTTGTAAATGGTTACTTGTTGGTATTCATCGCCCGGGAGCAATACGGCCGATGGGAAATGTGGTTTGTTAGGTGTGTCGGGGAAACATTGTGCTTCAAAGCAAACAGCACTGCGTGCCGGGAAAGTAGCTCCGTGAGCACCTGCAAAGCCGCCTAGCCAGTTCCCTGTATAGAGTTGTACACCGTTCTCTGTGGTATACACTTCCATTGTACGTCCGCTTTCGGGTTCCGTATAAGTAGCGGCAAGGCTTAATTCACCACTCTCTGTCTTATTCAGTACGTAGCAGTGATCGTAACCTGCACCATTCACCAATTGTTGGAACTTATCATCAATACGTTCACCGATGGTATGCGGTGTACGGAAATCCATAGGAGTACCTTCTACCTTCAGGATTTCTCCTGTCGGAATGGACACTTCGTCAATGGGAGTATAATGATCAGCGTTGATAGTAATGGTATGGTTCAGAACCGTAGGGGTGGGATTGGCAATACCTGCCAGATTGAAGAAGCCGTGGTTGGTGAGGTTGACAACAGTTGCCTTGTCTGTGGTAGCCCGGTATTCAATAACCAGTGCATTGGTTTCATCTTCCAGACGATAGGTCATTTCTACTTCCAGATTACCAGGAAAGCCCTCTTCGCCATCTGCGGATGTATAGTTGAATACAACAGTCGTCGGATCCGGTTGGACTGCATCCCACACTCTGGCGTGGAAACCTGTGGGTCCACCGTGCAAAGAATTTGGTCCGTTGTTGATTGTCAGATTGTGCTCTTCGCCATAAAGAGTGAATTTTCCTTTGGCTATACGGTTTCCGTAGCGTCCGATAGTAGTGTTGAGGAAAGGTTCGGGGCTGTTGGCTACATGGTCTATACTGTCATGTCCCAGAATTACGTTAGCATACTTCCCGTTTTTGTCGGGGACCATAATGGAAAGGATAGCGCATCCATAGTTAGTTACTGCAACTTCCATTCCCTGAGCATTTTTAAGAATAAATAAATCAGTCTTCTTGTTATTTATATCTTTTTGAAAGTCTTCCTTGTTCAAACCCGACAAGTTACTTTCCGTTGACACGGTGTTTATCATATCCATGGTATAAAATTAAATTTCTTGCAAATAAAAAGAAATTCTTCCGTACTCCCAAGGGTTTATCTTGAAATGTGAAGAACATTTTAGGAAAGTTTAGCGTTTAACATTTACGAGGCGAATTGATATTTTTTGTAAGTTTGTCGCGTTAATCTAAAAAAATGTAACATTTTTATTTAAAGCTCTAACAAAAACTACGAATGTATCCTTTGAAATTTGAGCCTATTCTGAAGCAGACGCTTTGGGGAGGCGACAAGATTATTGCTTTTAAGCAATTGAATGAAACGCTATCCGGAGTAGGCGAAAGCTGGGAAATCTCGGCTGTAGAAGACAACGAGTCTGTCGTCGCTAATGGGCCTGACAAAGGCCTTACGCTCCCTGAGATGGTGGGAAAATACCGTCATGAACTTGTCGGTGAAGTGAATTACTCTCGTTTTGGCACAAAGTTTCCCTTGTTGATAAAATTCATTGATGCCAGGTTGGATTTATCCATCCAGGTACATCCGGGAGATGAGTTGGCGAGAAAACGCCACAATTCTTTCGGCAAGAATGAAATGTGGTATGTGGTATCGGCAGATAAGGGGGCAAAACTGATTTCCGGCTTTTCTGAGCAGATAACTCCGAAAGAATACAAGGAAAGAGTTTATAATGGAACCTTTGCTGAAGTGCTGCAAACGTGCGATGTAAAACCGGGGGATGTGTTCTATGTGCCTGCCGGTCGTGTGCATGGTATTGGTGCCGGTGCTTTTGTTGCTGAAATTCAGCAGACTTCGGATATCACTTATCGTATTTTCGATTACAACCGGAAAGACAAAGAAGGCAAATCTCGCGAGTTGCACACTACTCAGGCTACTGAAGCAATTAATTTTGCTGATGTGCAGGATGACTTCCGTACAGAATATGATCATTTGAAGAATGAACCGGTGGAATTGGTTGCCAGTCCTTACTTCACTACTTCTCTCTATGACATGACAGAAGAAATTACATGTGACTATTCTGAATTGGATTCATTTGTGATTTTCATTTGTGTGGAAGGCGCATGCCGTATCACGGACGACAGCCAGAATGAGATTGCTGTGCGTGCAGGTGAAACGATATTGCTGCCTGCGATTACGCAAGAAGTTACGATTGTTCCGGAAGACGGCGGCGTGAAGTTGCTCGAAACATATCTGTAATCATTGGAATTGAATCAATAAAAAGAGCCGCGTCCCTCAATGGAAGAACGCGGCTTTTTTTGCTTTATGGCGCCTGTTTATCTTCTGGTGGCAAACATGCTTCTGACCTTTCTCATCATCTTTACTCCTAGCATCAATCCGTCGAAGACAGCCATGCCCGTGTTGAAAGCGCGCATAATGGCGTTGCCCTTGTCGGCAGCGGGTGCAAGGGGTGCAAACAGTTCTCTTGCCGTATCCTTCATGATTTCTTTCTGTACATGCAATTTCTTCCGTAATTCTTTTTTTCGTAGCGCGATACTTTCCAGAGTCATGGAAGAGGAGTCAGGCATATTGTTCATGATGGTATCATTTTTCATTATCATTCTCAAAGAACAGTCCGGCAATGAAGTTCACCATTGGATTGATGATGAGTTTCTTGCGGAAAGTGATTACTAATAAAACGAGTAGAAGGTGGAAGCCGGCGATGATGCTGAAGCTTACCATAAGTCCGCCTACAAGCGGGTCTAATATATAAGCTAATGCAAATGACAAATAAAACAGTGCCACCATGCCAAGAATGATAACCACCGATAGTAGTACCAAGGCGGAAAGCAGGATTGAGAGTTTTTCGGTTATTTCCAGTTTGGTATATTCTTTTTGAAGTTTCAGATATTTCTTAAACTCAACGAATAATTGCTGGAGATTTTCAATACTTCTGTCGTCTGCGAACATCATAGTGGCTCTGTTTTTTTGTAGGTTTTGTTTTATTCGGCTCCTTCGCCTTTAATTTCTGCCGCAATTTCGTCTACCAGATTTTCCATCTCGCTACGGTTCAGACGAATTCCCTTTTTGCGGAGAATTTCCGCAATCTTATGGCGGGTGTCTTCTCCTTTTTCGGGAGCAAATAAAATACCAACGGCTGCGCCTACTGCTGCACCGCCCAGAAAAGCTACAAGTACATTTAATCCTTTCATAATTGTTCTCCTTTCTATTTATAGAGGTTTATACTACAAAGCTAACATTTTTCTTTATAAAGTTGTTCGCTTAACTTCTTTTTTTTCGAAATATTTATTTTTCTGTTCCGGACTCGGTACTAATCCGAGAACTGTCCGGAATGTACTGGCTCCGTATCTGTTCCGTACTGGCTCCGTATCAGGTCCGTACTAACTCCGTACCTGCTCCGTACTAGCTCCGTAGCTACTCTAAGCGTATAGATACGGAGCCAGCACGGAGCAGGTACGGCTCAGGTAATGCCCGGGTATGGTTCGAACCTGGTTTTGTCTGTTAGGAAAAGAAACGTGATTAATTTAATTTAACTATAATGCTGCCCTTTAGATTGATTGTTCCACGTACATTTGTCTTATTATTCGGAATATTAGCTACATGGAGATAGGAAAGAGAAAGATATTTCTGATTATTGGGTTGATAGTGCTTGTGCTGGCAGCTTGTAGTAATGTTGACGGTGATTTGGATGATAAGTGGCAGTTGAGGCAATATCAATATGCTGACGGTTCTATTGAACGGCAAGATAGCATCTTTTATAATTTCCAGAAAGGTAGCTTTTCTGCCATTTGTTTGCTGAAAAATGGTAGCTATCAAACGTTTTTTGGAAATTATTCTTTGAAAGGAGATAAAATTTCTATTATTTTGCTGCCTCAAAGTATGGAAGACGAAAACTATTCATTCTATATGGGGTGGGAAAATGGAGAACGGACATTTACAATGGAAGATTTGACTTCTTCATCCCTTCATCTGGAATATGAGGGAGTTCGTTATATATTCCGCAGATATTAAGTGTAGATAGATTGTAGAAATTACTAACAAAAACAATATGATTATGAAAAAATTAGCATTTTTAGGAATGGGATTGTGCATTGCATTTGCATTCTCTTCTTGTAAATCGAGTGAAAGCGCTTACAAAAAAGCATATGAAAAAGCAAAACAGCAAGAACTGGCAGAACCTCAGGTTACTGAACCGGTAGAAGTTTCTCCGGTAGTGAGTGCTCCGGTTGAAGCAAAGGTTGTGGAAAGTGTGCCTGTTGCAACTGCCGGTGTACGTCAGGAAAAAGTGGAAGTAATTTCTGGCGTGGGCGGTTTGAAAGATTACAGTGTGGTTTGTGGTAGCTTTAGTGTGAAGGCTAATGCCGAAAGCCTGAAAGATTTTCTGGATAAGGAAGGTTATAGCGCTGTGATTGCCTTTAATCCGGATGCAGCAATGTATCGTGTAATTGTGAGCACTTTTACCGACAGAGCTTCTGCAGCTGATGCGCGCGATGCTTTCAAGTCTAAATACTCCAACCGTAAGGATTTCCAGAGTGCCTGGTTGCTGTATCGTCTCAAATAATATTAGATTTTATTTGATATTTGATTGATAGAAAGGAAAACTTCCCTTTCAAGATGAGAGTGTATTAAAAGAAATTTTGATACGCTCTTCTTTTTTGTGAGATGAACAAAGTCTCAATCAAGATTGATTATTCAACTGATTGAGACTTTAGGGGAAAGTTGATATTGTGTTAGGTCAATTGATTGTGATATGATTAAAGGACGATATCAAAGGCCTTGGTAGATCCGGCATAAATGCCACTGTTCCGGTAATCACAATTGATTGTTTTTGATTGTTTTCGCATCCGGATGTCTATGGTTATATTGGATTGCGTCTGTCCCGGGTCTGCTATATGAAGTTTCATTTCATTTTGATCCTTTATTTTTACCATTAATGCACAGGCTTTATCTACCTTTACTGTGAGATCTTTGTATGTGAACTCTCCTGCGCAGTAAAATATCATTTGCAATAGATCTGATTTATTGCTTCTGACTGCTTGCAGATTTTCTGTGTTGGATAGAATTTCAATGTTTTTTTTCTTCTGATACTTTTTTACCTCATCGGCTGTTTGCATGCCAGGTACGATAATGTAAGCATAAGTTTCATCTGATGGTTGTTCGCCATGGTCAAGGCATATAGTGAAGACATCTTTTTGCACACTATCTTTGGGAGCAGTGTGATTGATATCATACCAGCTTCCTGTTTGCGGCTGGTTGGATACGAATAAATCTCCACCATTTGGGAATAAGTACCCTATTTTATTGTGAAGGATCCACTCAGGAGAAGTGTAGTTGAAATTGCCCTGTGCTATTTCAGTCTGTTTATTTTTGTGGCGTAATATAGCTTTTCCGGAAGTGGACAGGCACTGGTTTACGGTTGTATACACAGGATATTGAGACGTAGAGTGGATACCTGCTCCCAGACATACCACTTCCTCATCGAAGAAAAACCATGCTTTCCGTGCACTGGTATTGATGTCGGCGTATGAATCAGTGTATGAATAGACAGATGCTCCATAAAGGCTGTCGGACACTCCTCCGGCAAAAGTAGAGGTGCCGGGTGTTTGCCAGTCACTGGCTGCTAAAGGTATTTGGGGAACTTGCGGGGCTGTTACTCCTGGGATGCGAGTCCAGTTCCAGACCGGGAAGATATTGGCATATTCATTTCCTTCGGTAACTATGTTGGTGCATCCGTCGGACATGAAGTAGGTTTTCAGATTCTCTCCATTCCCATATTCGCAACGGGCTGTTCGTGTAGATACCATCCGGACATCAAAAGTGTAGGCAGGACGTATATGTAAGGTATAATCTCCACGGAAATAGTGGGTATGCCTGGGTGACAAAGCATAGTCAGCAGGCTGTTTTCCACTCAGGCGCGAGATGATTTCTTGGTATTCATTGGTGTGAGCCGGATCAAGTTCAATCATGCGTTTGGCGAACAAGGCTGTATGGGACTTCTTAGTGACTCCAGGACGACTTACACCTCTTCCTAATACATCGAACAGCATATATTGTCCGCGTATGGTGGCGTAATAAGTTTCACGCATGAACCTGCTCAGTAATGCCAGTTTATCCTGAGGAATTGCATATTGGGTTCCTTTGGTATACATGGCTATTTGGGTGACACCTTTCAGAATTTCGTCTCCATAGCCACCGATATAGAGTTGTGCACCATGCTGAAAATAGCTGTTGTCGTGCTGAAAACCTTCTTTGGTGGTATATACTACGGGACTGTATGCGTTTTCGAGTGCAATTTTCAGGTCGGTTTCATTTTCAGAAAGACATGCTCGGTAGATCCAGTGCAGTGCAATGTCGGTACGATTGGCGCCTGTCCATTTGGCAGGATGTCCGCCATCCTTCTCTATTCGTTCCAAAATCTTCTTTTCAAGTTCGACCGGAAGCTGTTTCTCGCCTGTACGCATTTGTATCAGTAATATGCCCAGACGTTGAGGTTCCGCTATTTGATTGTACCACCAATTGTGGCACCACGGGTTGCGTTCATGCCAGTATTCCAGTCCTTTTTGTATTTTGGCAAACAGGTTTTCGTCTTTATAATACTTGTTTTGGGGATTGGTATAGGCGAAAGCAAAGTCGGAGAGACGGTCAATGTGTTTCATTGGCGGCCAGTTGGTTCGTTCGATACTGGAGTAATCCACATCTGTGAATGAGCCGTCCGCTTCGTTGTAGGTCTTTAAATCTTTATCAATGGAAGGGTTTTTGGCAAAGTCAAGCCTGATTTTCTGCATTAACGCTTCATACTCGTTATCGGGACCCGGAGTGTTTAGAGCAAAACTGGCCGGATAGGCTTTTGCTGACATCAGACTCCCTATGACAATTAATGTTATAAGCCGGATTGTGGTCTTCATATTATTTTCGGTTTAATGTATTATTTAAGTTGGGGCAAATATAGGTCGGTAAATTGATACCGACCTTATTTTTTTATCTGTTTTATATGCTATAATTGTCCATTTGCAGCTCCATTCAAAAGCCGGAGTGTTCGTTCCGGTTTTCACGGTTATCGGTGCTCCGGCGTTGTTCACCTTGATAATGCCATATTATTTCGTCGGCATATTCCTTTCCGTCCCGGTCTGTAATGACGGCTTGCAGCTTGTTTTCCCCATTTGCCAGTGTCACGTTGTCAATGATATAATGCACTTCCGTATATCCTTTCCGGATGTTGTCCAATGCTTTCCCGTTCAGGAAAACTTTCGGGGTGCCGAGATTGGAATATACTGTGACACTGGTGGTTCGGGTTTCCCGCTGATTGTTTCTTCTTTGCGTCAGATAGAGGACGGGATTTTTACTCCAGTTGGCTTTGTACCAGAAATAAGAATCCTTGAGGGTTTTACGGTCAAAAGTAACCAGCCCTTTCATGTTGCGTGCCGGTACTCCTCCGCGTTCCCACATCGGACAGGCAAAGTCGAACATATTCCATACGTATGAAGCAATGATGTACGGGTGTTTTGTTATTACTGCCCACTGATATTCATGGGTTTTGGTCTGGAATGTTTCGGGATAAAACTCTTTAGTCCAGTTCAGCGATTCTCCCAGAAACTCAGTCTGATGTTGGAGGTTTGCATCGGCTCCGTACTCCGTCAGCATCAGTTTCATTTCGGGGTATTCCGTTTCCAAATGTTCTACCCAGGCATCAATATCCCGGATTTTCTTTTCGTACCAGCCGAAATAGCGGTTCATGCCCTGGATGTCAGCTTGCATGTTCACCGGATGTTCGGCATGGCCATAGCCGTTCACGGCTACAGTGTATCGTCCGGGATCTTCCGTCTTAGCCAGGTCGTGCAGAGAGCGGGTAAGTTGTGCCGTATAGGCATGGGGTTGATAAACTTCGTTGTGCAATCCCCAGACGTAGATGGAAGGATGGTTGAAACTCTGGCGGATCAATTCGCGCAGTTGGTTGTGCGCATTTTCCCACTCTTTGCTGGTAACGCGGTTTACGAATGGTATTTCGGCCCAAATGATCAGTCCCAAGCTGTCGCAGCGCGAATAGAGGTACTCTGACTGCTGGTAATGGGCGAAGCGAACGGTGGTGGCTCCAATATCCATGATGAAAGCCAGATCTGTATCGTGTTGCTCGTTGCTGAGAGCAGCACCGGTTTCCCACCAGTCCTGATGGCGGGCGACGCCGTACATGGGATACTTTTTCCCGTTAAGGAAGAAACCTTTTCCGGCAATTATTTCATAGTTGCGCACTCCCAGCGGTTGCGATATTTCATCAATCACTTTTCCATTCTGATACAGGCGTGAGGTGACCTTGTACAGATAAGGATCTTCCCGTCCTTGCCATAGGTGCGGTCGTTTTAGTTTGAAATGACTGGTACGTGTCTGCATCCCTTGGAATTGCAGGTCGAATGATTGGCGTTCAGCAGCAATCTGTTTGCCTGTGACGTCATA
Source organism: Bacteroides cellulosilyticus (assembly GCF_020091405.1). Classification (NCBI taxonomy): domain Bacteria; kingdom Pseudomonadati; phylum Bacteroidota; class Bacteroidia; order Bacteroidales; family Bacteroidaceae; genus Bacteroides; species Bacteroides cellulosilyticus. Next base: position 5,929,651 of record NZ_CP081903.1, on the reverse strand, counting down.
GATTACATTCTCCAAAATTACGGGAACGGGATGTAGCCCGTTATTATCCAGTTTTACCTTTACCGAGATTTCTGCTGATTGCCGCGATACGTTCTTTTGTGAGATGTATACGCCCGATGAAGCATGATCGGTCACTGCAATGTTACAGCTATCAGTGATGATGAGCCATACCGGGCGATAGATACCGCCGTATATGCCGAACAGATTGTGATTGACAGGGATAACATCAGGGCGTGCCGTGTTGTCCACCAGCACTTTGATTTCGTTTTCCTCACCGAATTTGATTTCGTTTTGGATTTCGCATGTAAAAGCGGAGTATCCTCCCTTATGGCTTCCGGTGAGTTTACCGTTGACGTATACTTCCGCACAACTCCCCACACCTTCGAAGCGCAGGAAAAGGCGTTTTCCTTTCCAGGATTCGGGAAACAGACAGCTTTTCCGGTAACTGGCGCTTCCTTCATAAAAGGCTTTTGCCTTTATTTGCATATCCGTAGCATTCCAGGTGTGTGGAATGGTAACTTCGGTAGAGAGTGAGTCTTTCTTGAAAAACCACTTGTCGTTGAAGGGCACGATGTCGCGTGCCTTCAGTGAGGTGATGCCACAAAGGCAAAATAATAGAAATATGAATACCGGTCTTCTCATAGTTATGGAACCATTTTATAAATCTGGTTGCCGGCTAGCAGGAACGCTCCTGCGCCATAGACCTCCGTCATTTCACGAGTCACTTTCTTGGGATCTGCACCAATGGGTTGTACATAACCCAGCTTGCCGTCTTTCTCCACTGCCTTGACGAGGGCTTGCCAACCTTTCTCGATGGCGGGCATCATGACAGTTTTGTCCAGCAGCCCTTCATTGACACCATAGGCCAGTGCATAGACAATGAAGCCGGTGGCACTTGTTTCGGGTGAAGGATAAGAGTCGGGGTCCAGCAGACTTGCATGCCAATATCCGTCCTTGCCCTGCAACCGGACGATGCGGTTGGACAGAGTGATGAAGAGATCCTGATAGAATTGGCGGTGCATGTTATTTCGGGGTAGTGTCTGGAGAATTTCACAAAGTCCGCCTAACACCCAGCCATTACCGCGTCCCCAGAAAACTTTCTTACCATTGGCCTCTTTCTGTTTGAAGTAGCGGTGATCTCTGTAGAAAAGCTCTTCTTCTTTGTCAAAAAGGTAATCGTAAGTTGCTTTGTATTCCCGATTCATGAATTCGATATATTTCCAATCATTCGTCAGCATATACATTTTGGCATATACGGGAGGAGCCATGAATAGTGCGTCACACCATGACCAGCGTTCCAGGCTTGCCATATTCCTGTAATCCAGTTCCAGCGTGCTGGCCGAAGGATGGTTGATGACGAATTCCGTGCGTGCCAGGGTAGGAAGCATCATATTGCGATCGTTATATTTCTGATACATTTCCAAGAAGACTTGTCCTACAGCGATGAAGTCTGCATGATACATGTACTTTCCCATTTGCCAGGCATTTCTCCGGCCTATTTTCAGGAGCCAATTGTAATATTGGCTGTCACCGTCTTCTTTTTCGGTCAATTCGGCCCAGTCTATCATTCCCATGTACAGTGCGGCATAGGTCCAGTTCAGGTCGTCATGTTCCGCACCTGTTGCCGGATTGGCTATTTGCCAGTCAGCCACACGTTTCATGATAGATTTTATTTCCGTTTTATTAAAATTGCTTTGTCCATAGGAACACAAGGCTGTAACGGACAGGATGGAATAGATAATTAAACGTTTCATTTTTACTTTTTTTAGGTGAGTGCTTCACGATATTTATTGGTTATACTTTCGGATGATTTTATTTCGAGTTTGATGACAAAAGGCTCGTTGAATTCATGTTTGGGCATACTTACATTATATTCATTGCGGGCTGTTTCGGTGACTTTTATGTTCTCTCCGTTCAGTAGGGAAGCCTTGATAATTTGGGTTCCCTTTGGAGTTTTGGCGGTCAGCTGTCCGGAGTAGGGACGATTGAATACCACCATGTAGACATGGTGGCCCTTGGCGGTGTAGTAACCCCAGTCCTGTTTCTCCCAGCCGGCGTAGCCACAGGCATAGATGCATTCACCGTTCCGGGCTGTCCATTTACCGATAACTTTGGCAAGTTCTTTTTCTTCTGCACGGAAGTCCCCATCCGGCTGGGGGCCGAAGTTGACTACCATGTTACCTCCCATGGATACGGCGTGAACGATGCGTTCCAGCACCTCAACCGGATTCTTGATGTAGCTCAATGACCAGTCCTTGTGGTAGCCCCATTGGTTTTCGGGGATGGTCATGCAGGCTTCCCAATCCCATTTCGTTACTTGCAGGTCCTTTACGGGATCGGGTAACCGGCGTTCGTAGGCTGATTCATAGTCTCCCATCAGGTGCCCGTTGCTGTCGAAGTGTCTTTTGCCATAATCATCGGCACGCAAGCGGCTGTTGACGGTTACACCGGGGATGAGATCTTTCAGCATACGTTCGGCATGCGCAGTCCACCAGCCGTTTTTCTTGATACTTGCATCCCAGGTTCCATCGAACCAGAAATCTTTGACGGTGGGGTAGCGGGTGGCGAGTTCTTTCAGTTGATTGTCCGTGAACGTAAGAAAACGTTGGAAAGCTTTTTCATCTTCCTCGTTTTTAAGGTCGTATCGCCAGTCCGGATGGCTCCAGTCCATTACGGAGAAGTAGAAATGGACATCAATGCCTGCATCGTTATAGGCTTTTACCAGTTCTCCCAGGATATCTTTCTTATAGGGGGTATTGGCTACCGTGTACTTGGTGAACTGACTTGGCCACAGACAGAAGCCCTCATGATGTTTGGTAGTAATTTTTACATATTTCACTCCCATTTCTTTTGCCATTTGTGCCCATCTTTTTGCATTGAATTTCTCAGGATTCCATTGCTGCATCAGTTGCAGCCATTCGTCAGCGGGAACTTTGGCCCACGACTTAAGCCATTCGGCGGCTCCGTTATATACTTTGCCTTCCCATTCGCCTCCTGGTATGGCGTATAGCCCCCAGTGTATGAATGCTCCCAGACGGTTTTCTCTGAATTTCTGCATAGCCTGATCGGGACGTTTACCTAAGCGGTCGGCACCATAGTGCAGTTCTATTTCCATATCGGCAGGTAGCGCCTTTTGCGCCTGCATGGAGGAAGGGAATAAGAACAGGATCAGGAGTGCGGCGATTGCCGGATAATGTTTCTTCATAATGTTAGTAAAATTATTAATTTAATGTGTTTTGAGACAGGAACAAAGGTATATGTTTTTTGAACTACTTCCTGGCAATATTTTCCAGATAGAGGCGGATGGACAAAATGTGCCGCAAAAACGGACAGATTTGGCATACTGTAGCATAAAATAGAGTAGGATAACCTATTGATATTTGAACTCTTTTAGATATTTTTGCAAACACAACTCGTATTTGTATTATATAACCTTGAGAATTATATTACTATGAACCGACTTAAATACATACTACTGCTTTTTCTGATGTTGTTACCCGCCGAATTTTATGGGCAATACTTTAAAAAACTGACAATGAAGGACGGACTTTCCAGCCCTTCGGTACTGGCTATCTATCAAGATACTTTGGGACGTATGTGGTTTGGCACGAATGAGGGAGTGAACGTTTACGATAGCAAAGAGATTTCCAAGTATAAGTCTTATGATATCACAGATTGTCAACATCGAAGAAAGAACCTCATCAACGGAGTGGTTAACCAGATTATAGGCGATTCAAATGGTGATATTCTGATGTTGAATAGCGGAGCTCTCATTAAGTATGACATCCACAAGGAAAGGTTTAAAGAGCTGCTTCCGGCTGGTGTCGGGGCTCTGGCAACTTTAGATGGGGAGGTCTGGTGTACTGTTCGCGACACTTTATTCAAATATGATACCGATGCGGACTCATTATGTTTTTACCGTAAGTTGAATGTGGCTTCTGTCATGTGTATGGAAATGTCAGGCGGAAAGATCTGGATAGGGGCGGCAAGCGGGCTGTATGTAGTGGAGGGAGAAGAAGTAAAATGTGTGCTTCCCGATATTGAGATATTCAAGTTATTTGTAAGTAGCCGTAAAGAGTTGTGGATTGCTTCGCGCATGCAAGGGTTGTATAGAGTAGGCAGAGATGGGAAGATTACAAAGGAAGAATACTCTTCAGAGCGTGTTGTAAGTCAGCAAATAAGAGGATTTGTAGAAGATGAATGGCAGAATGTCTGGTTTGGAACCTTTGAGGGTTTGCAGGTTTATAATCCTTATGCGGATACATATCGTGTCTACCGTCCTGATTATCATCCGGGATCTTTGGAACATCAATCTGTTTTTTCTCTTTATAAAGACAGGCAAGGCACTATATGGGTAGGCACTTATTACGGTGGCGTTAATTATTTCAATCAGTCGAAGGATGTATTTCTGTATTATCCTTATGACAACACTAACAATCATTGCTTAAACTTTCCTATTGTGGGGCAGATGGTCGAAGATAAAGACCATAATTTGTGGATTGGCACTGATGGGGGAGGTGTGAACAGGTTGATCAGGACAAGTGGAATCTTTACTTATTACACGTCTTCCGGAAAGAACTCTATTTACCATAATAATATAAAAACGATAAGTTATGATAAAAAAAACGATCAGGTATATATAGGTACATATACTGGTGGAATAAGCCGGTATGACAGAAAACAGGATCGTTTTTATCATTATTTTGACCATTACAAGCGGACGGGAGAGGGCCCAAACCATATTATTTATCACTCTATATTTAAAGATGGATGGTTGTATGTAACTGCTCGTAATGGCTTTTGGAGAATTAATCCGGAAAGGAATGAGTTTCAGTTGCTCAGTAAGGAGCGCCTTTTTCTGACGTTTGAGATTGACTCGCGGGGATATGTTTGGCTGGCAGCGGATTTTAAACTTTACAGGATAAAGATAGGTGACTGGAAACAATTGGAATGTGTAGAACTGAAAGGGAGTGTTGTCACGAATGCCCGGATCACCCGCATCATGGAGGCTTCTGATGGAACGGTTTATATAGCCACTTTGGGAGACGGCGTGTATTCTTATAATCATGATACGGAAAATTGGAAACATTATACAAAAGAAAGCAGCCATTTGCTGAGTGATTTTTGCTATAACCTGGCAGAAACGCATATGAACAATATACTGATAACCGGAGACGAAGGCTTTTCTATTTATTCTCCTTTTAGTGACTCCATTCATTCTATAGAATTGGGACTTAAAGGAGGCATTTCGGCAGTAGCTGAAGGCGGTGGCATTTTAATGGCTGATGATGACCTGATTTATATAGGAGGGGTAGACGGGCTGATTGCATTCAGAGAGAAAGACTTGTATCAGGCGAGTGAGAGTAGGTCGTCTGAATTCTATTTTTCCGGTCTTTATGTCAATAACATGAAGGTTTCTCCCGATGACGGGTCGGGAGTATTATCCCAGGCACTGGCATTTACAAGGCACTTAGATTTATCTTCGGAACAGAACAATATAATGATTAATTTTTCCAATTCCAATTATGTGGAGTTGGAAGGAAAAGATGAATACCAGTATAAACTGGAAGGTTTTGATGAAGATTGGGTGCTGACGAACCAGTTAAGAGTGAATTACACAAACCTGGCTCCGGGCAATTATATATTGAAAGTCCGTGATTTCGGGAATAAAATGGAAAATGGGGAGCCTAAGGAAATAATGCTTGGCATTACGATACATAGTCCTTGGTTTGCCACGGTTTGGGCGTTTCTTATATATTTCCTTGTGATTGCGAGCATTGTCTATAGTTTCTGGAGGGTAAAGATGGCTCGCAGACTGCTGGCATTATCTTTGGCAGAAGAAAAGAATGAGAAAGAGCGTATAGAAGAAGTGAACAAAATGAAACTGCGTTTCTTTACGAACATATCACATGAGTTCCGTACCCCGCTGACTTTAATAATAGGGCAGGTAGAGATGCTGTTGCAAATGGAAAAGCTGGCTCCTATCGTAAACAAGCGTTTGCGGGGAATACATAAAAATGCGATCAACCTGCGTCTCCTGATAACGGAGTTGTTGGATTTCAGGAAGCAGGAACAGGGATTCATGAAATTGAAGGTGGAGCGCGTGGATGTAATATCTTTCGTGAGGGACATTTATCAACTGTTTGCCGACTTTGCCCATAAGAGGAATATGGAGTATACATTCGAACATGTGGAGGAGGAAGTGGATTTGTGGTTTGATCCGGTGCAGATGCAGAAGGTAGTCTTTAATTTGCTGTCGAATGCGTTTAAGTATACACCGGAAGGAAAAGGTATAAAGGTTTCTATCAGGCGACAGCAACGGATGGTTGAAATTGCGGTGGCTGACAGTGGTTGTGGAATTCCCCGGGATGTACAGCAGAAGATATTTGAGCGTTTTTATCAGGTAGGAGACGAATACTCCAGGAAAGGACTGTTGGGGAGCGGTATCGGACTGGCATTAATTAAAGGGATAGTAGATGCCCATAAAGGGGAGATTAAAGTGGACAGTACATTGGGAGAAGGCAGTATTTTTAGGATATACCTGCCCATTGGGAACGTACAGTTTACGCAAGAGGAGTTGGAATATGAAAAAGCAGTGAAGTCTTACTCTGATCATAAGGATATGCTTATGGATGAAATAGCATTGCTGAATGATACGATGGAGAAAGATGAGACGGAAATTGCAGAGGATAAAACAGGAATGCCCCGCGTGCTGCTTGTAGAAGATGATGAAGAGGTGCTGGAAATGTTGGCAAACATCTTTTCACCCACATACACGGTGTATAAGGCTACCAACGGACAGGTGGGTTTTGAAATGGCGCAACAGTGGCATCCGGATATTGTAGTCAGTGATGTGATGATGCCGGTGATGTCCGGTAAAGAAATGTGCTATAAGATAAAGAACTGCCTGGAATTGGCGTATATGCCGGTGGTATTGCTCACGGCGCAGACTTCGGAAGACTGCACGATAGAAGGATATATGTTTGGTGCGGATGATTATATCACCAAACCGTTTAACGTGAAATTGCTTCTGACTCGTTGTGGCAATCTGTTGAAGAGCAGAAAGAAGTTGCTCGATAAGGCGGCGCAGGTTGAAGTGACGGCGATTCCGGAAACTGGTATTCTGAATGTAGCTGACCAGGAATTGTTGGATAAAGCAACAAGGATTATAAAACGCAACTTTGATAATCCGGACTTTGACATGAGTATGCTGGCTTCCGAACTGAATATGGGGCGTAGTAAAATGTTTGCCCGCCTGAAAGAAGTGGTGGGGCTCACTCCCAATGAGTTTACTTTAAAACTGAAGCTGGAAGAGGCGTTGCGGTTGTTACAGGAAGCACCTCAATATAATATATCGGAGATTTCTTATCAACTGGGCTTTGCTTCTCCCCGATATTTTAGTCGTTGCTTCAAGGACTTTTACGGTGTGTCTCCATTGGCATATCGGAAGGAACCTTTGAAAGGAACGGATTCGGAACAGAATTGATAAATGCACTGGCTATCAATATCTTGCATTTACATTGTTTTCCTTCGAGATGTAAAAGCATTTACCGCTGGGTGTAACGACTTTTACCCCTTATTGTAACGGTCTTTACCCCTTATTGTAACGACCTTTCCCCCTTATTGTAACGAGCGTTCCCCTGTGGAGTGACGGAAATTACGCTGTGGGGTAACGGAAGTTATATCGTAAGATGACGGATAATACTACTTGGGGAGGAGGAGTTACCGCGCTTATTCCACAGAGTATAGGGTTAAAAAAGTCCGAAGTGTGGCACAGATCGTCCGATATACAATTAGTGCACATGTATCATATATACAGGGAAAATGCAAGTCAGGAAATTAGGTTTAGTTTGCATTGTGCTTATCGAGGCTGCTCCCTGTGAGCACAAAGTTAATAAATATTAATCAAAATCTATTTTATGAGAAACAAAGTATGGTTACTCGCGTTGGCTTTATTGGTCGTGCACTCAGGCAGGGCTTGGGGGGATGAAAGTCATTCCCGGTCAACAGCTATTACACAGCAAGCTAAGACAAAAGTAGTGAAAGGTGTTGTACTGGACGATATGGGTCCGGTTATCGGTGCTACTGTATTTGTGAAAGGAACCCAGAATGGTATGGCAACCAATCTGGATGGAGAATTTACGTTGACAGTTCCGGTTGGGGCTACTATTGTAGTTTCATTTATAGGCTACGAGGATAAAGAGATTGTCTATAAAGGTGAGTCGGAACTGAAGATAACGCTGACTGAAAATGTTACCACGCTGGAAGAAGTGCAGGTAATTGCTTACGGTACTACTAAGAAAGTAACAGTCACGGGAGCGATTGCTTCGGTGAAGTCAGATGAAATCATGAAATCGCCTGTGGGCAGTATTGCTAATGCATTGAGTGGAAAGGTTCCGGGATTGTCCAGCGTACAGTCCAGTGGACAGCCGGGTGCCGACGATGCTACGATTTATGTACGTGGTGTGGGATCATTAACCGAAGGTCTGTCTGCTCCTTTGATGCTTGTGGATGGGGTGGAACGTTCATTCTATCAGTTGGATCCAAATGAAATTGAAGACATCACGGTATTGAAAGATGCTTCGGCAACTGCCGTATTTGGGGTTCGTGGTGCCAATGGGGTTGTTCTGGTCACTACAAAACGCGGACAGGAAGGCAAAGCTAAAATCAGTTTCTCTACCAGTATGGCACTTCAGTTGCCTACCCGTATACCGGAGTTCGCTAATAGTTATGATTATGCAACGACTTACAATAATGCTCAGTTGCGTGATGGAGTGGCAGAAGAAAATCTGGCGTTTACTCCCGAAATGGTGGAAGCATTCCGCACGCACAGCAATCCTTTGATTTATTCGGACACAGACTGGACTGATATGCTGATAAGAAAGACTGCAGTACAGACTCAGCATAACTTTAATATTTCAGGTGGTTCAAAGCGCGTTCGCTATTTTGCCTCGCTGGGTGTGTTTACTCAGGACGGACTTTTTAAAACGTTTGACACACACGGGCACAAGACCGGTTTTAAATACAACCGTTACAACTACCGTGTGAACATGGATGTGGATGTAACTAAAACTACTTCCATGAAAATCAATCTGGGAGGCCGCTTGACTGACAGGCGTGAACCTAATTACAATAACGGTACGGCTACAAATGTCAAAAGTTTGTTCAGGGATATATATTGGACAGCTCCCTTTGCGGGACCGGGTATTGTAGATGGAAAGTGGGTTACCGTTAATGCGCAGACATTTGGAAAATTCGGCACTGTGTATGATGCCTTGAACTCTTACTATGGAAAAGGTTTCAATACGTATGATAATAATGTGGTGAACTTTGACTTTGTGCTTGATCAGAAACTTGACTTCCTTACAAAGGGTTTGAAAGCTCACGTGAAAGGCGCCTATAATAGTGGTGTGAGTATAACTAAGCGTCGTGAAGGGCGTGCTGACCGTTATGAGGCCTTTCTGGGAGAAGGAGGTGAAGTCTTGTTGAAGAAAAACCAGGAGATGCAAACCCTGGGGTATAGCGATGAAAAATATGGTCAGTCCCGTGACTGGTATTTGGAAGCAGCAGTGAATTATCAGAGAAAATTCGGTCCTCATAACGTGTCTGCTCTGTTTATGTATAACCAAAACATGAAATATTACTATTCTGATAAGTCATTCCCCGGTATTCCCCGTAGTTATGTAGGTCTTGTAGGGCGTGCTACTTATGATTATAAAACCCGCTACTTAGCAGATTTCAGTATTGGATATAACGGTTCCGAGAATTTTGCTGAAGGCAGCCGTTTTGGTTTCTTCCCCGCAGGCTCTGTAGGATGGATCATTTCGGAAGAGCCGTTCATGAAATCCTTAAAACCATATATCAGTTATCTGAAACTACGCGGTTCGTATGGTATTGTCGGTAATGATATTGTTTCTGACGGTTCCAGATTCCTGTATCTTCCCGATGCCTATACAATCAGCACTGAAAAATACGGTTTTGGCTCAATAGTTAATAATGTATTGGTCGGTGCAAAAGAATCGAGGATCGGTAATCCGAATGTAACTTGGGAAACAGCCGCCAAACAGAATTATGGTGTTGATTTACACTTTTTTGACAGCCGTCTGAAAACGTCTTTTGATTACTTCATCGAACACCGCAAAGACATTTTGATATCCCGTAACATCAACCCCGGTTATCTTGCCGTAAGTTTGCCTATCGTAAATATGGGTAAAGTTGATAATAAAGGTTTCGAGGTGACGGCTCGTTGGGAAGATCAGATCCGGAATGTCAGATATCATATCGGAACCAATTGGGGATATGCCAAGAACAAGATTGTGTTTAATGATGAGATTCCTCAGCCTTACGAATGGATGCGCCGGACAGGCCGTCCTGTCGGACAACAGTTCGGATATATATATGACGGTTTCTTTACGGAAGAGGATGCGGCCAATTATGCTTCGCTGAGAGGGAAAGAGGGGGGAATCCCCGATCATGGTGAAGGCTTTACCCCCTTGGCCGGTGATGTGAAATATAAGGATCTGAACGGAGACCATAAGATCGATAATAATGATGTTTCGGCCATTGGCAATCCTATTTATCCATTGCTTACGGGCAATCTGTCAATGGGCTTTTCTTGGAAAGGCTTGGATTTCAGTATGACGTGGGCAGGGGCATTTAAGACTTCCCGTTTGGTTGCGGACTTTTACCGTTATCCGTTTGGAAGTACTAATAACCGCTCTCTGTTGAAGTATATGATAGATGATGCCTGGACACCGGAGAAGGGAAATTCCGCAAAAGCACCGGCCATTTCATTGACAAACAGTAAGCCGAACAATTATAAAGATTCTGATTTATGGTTGCGTGACGCTTCTTATGTTCGTCTGAAGAATCTGGAAATCGGTTATTCTTTTCCTCAAGGTATGTTGAGCAAGATTCATCTGAGTTCTTTGCGCATCTCTCTTTCCGGTTATAACCTATTGACATTTGACTCATTGGGCTTCAGTGACCCCGAAAGTAATCCTAGCGGGGATACCTATCCGTTGGTGAAAGTTATAAACTTTGGATTAAAGATTGGATTTTAACGCTTAAATAAAAGAAATGATATGAAAAATATAAAGAAACATTTTCATGCTATTGTGTTGCTGCTGGGATTGCTGATTTCCACCAACGCATGCGAGGATTTGGCTTTCGGAGATAAATTCCTGCAAAAGCCCCCCAGCACGGATGTCACAATCGACACGGTCTTTTCTACTGCTGAGTATGCCCGCAGGGTTTTGTGGTACAGTTATCGATATTTACCGATGGGACTGGAAACGTCGAATAGTTATTGGAATACGATGTGGTTGGGAAATATTGAAGGACTGACAGATTTGAATCAGGATTATCTGGGATACTCAGGGGTTAATAAAGTCTATTATGCCGGTAACTATAATGCCGGTACGGAAAACTCACCGAGAGGGACGTATATGGCTACTAAAGCTCGTTTTAATGACAATGAAACCCACATGTGGTCGGCTATCCGTAATGCCTGGTTAATTGTAGCCAATATCGACAGAGTGCCTGATATGGATCAGGCAGAGAAAGAACGCCTGAAAGCGGAAGCTAAAACTATGGTAGCGGTTTATTATGCACACATGCTACGCCATTATGGAGGTTTGCCTATTGTGGATAAGGTGATCTCGCCTGAAGCTGAGATGCCTGGCCGGGCTACTTTGCAGCAGACGGTCGATTTTATCGTAAGATTGTTGAATGAAGCTATTGATTGTCCGGAGTTCCCTTGGCATATATCAGAAGCGGAGATGTCTAATTGGGATGGGCGTCTGACCAAAGCCGGTGCAATGGGGCTGAAAGCAAGGGTATTGCTTTTTGTGGCTAGTCCGCTGTTTAATAATGATCAACCTTACTATCAGGGGGCTGCTTCCGATGCGATGATGACTTGGTTCGGAAACTATGACCGTGAGCGTTGGAAACATGCAATGGATGCCTGCGAGGCTTTCTTTAAAGCTGTTGACAGTAATGGTTTTTACAAACTGGTCGAAAAAGAAGATGTTAATCCCAGTGACTATCGTTATGCTTTCCGTGCCGCTTATTTTGATCGTGGTACTACCGAAACTTTAATATCAGTCCGCAGAGAGAACTACTATAAAGCTAATCAGCAACCCTATACCAATCAGTCTATTCGTTGGGGAGCAATCTGTCCTACAAAGGAATATTTTGATATGTTCCCGACTGCCGATGGAGAGAATTTTGATTGGAATAATCCGGAACATACAAAGAACCCGTTCGTCAACAGAGATCCTCGTCTCAGTGAAACATTCATTCTGGATGGAGACCTCTTTCAAAACAGAGTGGCTGGCGTAACAAAGGAAAAACCGGACGATAAGGAGAATTATCCGGCTGGGAAAGATTGGAATAAAGGTCAAGTAACAGCCAAATCTCTATTAACGGGATTATCTTGCAGGAAATGGGGGCTGGACCGTGCGGGCGAGTATAACGGTCATGTCATTCAGTGGCCTCATCTGCGTATTGCGGAAATTTACTTGAGTTATGCGGAAGCTTTGAATGAGTACAATAACGGGCCGAATGACCAGGCTTATCGTTATGTCGATAAGGTACGTGCACGTGTCGGTATGAAAGGATTGAAGAAAGGATTGAGTCAGGAAGAATTTAGAAAAGAGCTCCTTCGTGAGCGTGCTTGCGAATTTGGCTATGAAGAGGTACGCTTTTTCGACTTAATCCGCTGGAAAATGAAGGATAATTTTTCTTCTCCTCTGCATGGATTGAATATCTATAAGAATAAGAATGACGGTAGCTATATTTGTGAAGAGTTTCCGCTTCTGGGAGGAGAACAAAGCCGTGCCTGGTGGAATCCCGGTGGATTCTCGGAGAAATGGTATCTGAGTGCTTTCCCGCAGAATGAAATCAATAAAGGATATGGATTGATACAAAATCCCGGTTGGGAATAATACATCTGAAAAACATAGATAAACAAAAGTATGAATAAAAAGATAAATATCATATTGGCAAGTGTACTGTGCTCATTCAACCTGATGGCACAAGTAGACACATTGACGATTCATAAGGATAAAGTGGTTATAGACTATGGCCGCAATATTGCTCATGATGCAAGAGAGGTTACCGGTGCCGTTTCTACGGCTACCAGCGATAAGCTTTCGCATAAGAATAGCATTAATGCCACGAATCAATTGTTCGGTATGCTACCGGGGTTACAGGTGTTGCAGAATACCGGTGCGGTTTGGGAAGACGGAGCTACCATGTATGTGCGTGGTATGGGGACTTTAAATTCTAAGAGTCCACTTGTATTGGTCGATGGTTTCGAACGCTCTCTTAAGGAACTGAGTTCGGAAGAAATAGAATCGGTCAGCGTATTGAAGGATGCGGTAGCTACCAGTTTATACGGTATCCGTGGTGCCAACGGTGTGATTTTAGTTAAGACGAAACGGGGTAGTCTGACCTCTCCTCAGATCAATTTCTCTTATGAGTTTAATATGGCTATTCCGAAGCGTTTACCCGATTTTGTGGATGGATATACTTATGCGTCAGCGTTGAATGAGGCAATGAAGAATGATGGTTCAATGCCGCGTTATTCGGCGGCAGAACTGGATGCTTTTAAAAATCAGACCAATCCGTTGTTTTATCCTAATGTAGATTGGGTGGACGAGACGTTGCGAGGAGCCAGCTATGGGGATAATATAACTTTTTCGGCACGTGGTGGCGGTAAGTTTGTAAGCTACTATACGATGTTGAACTTTCTGGACAACCGTGGTATTTTGCAGCCTACAGGAGATAATGATGGTTACTCCACTCAACTTAAGTATTCTAAGCTGAATGTTCGTACAAACTTAGATATTACGGCCTCACCTACTACGACTGTACAATTGAATTTGTTGGGTAACTTCTCTGAACATAATCGTCCGGGAACAGGGGTTGGTGATATCTTTACGGCCATATATCAAGTCCCTGCCGGTGCATTTCCCATTAAGACAGAAAGGGGAATTTGGGGAGGTACTACGACTTATGGAAATAATCCGGTCGCTAATATTTCAGGTAAGGGATACGCACGTTCTCAGACTCGTGCCTTGTTTGCTGATATACACTTGAAACAGGACTTGGCGGCTCTGTTGCCGGGATTGACCGGTGGTATTAAAGTTGCATTGGATAACACTGCTGCCTATTGGGATAGCAATACGAAGAATTTCGGTTACGAATCGGCTGTTTTAAATTTGGAGACGGGAGAGAAAGAATTTAAAACTCATGCCAATGAAGGTACGCTCTCTTATTCAAAAAGTGTAGGTTCCGTTATCACTCACTTCAACTTTGAGGCTTATGCCAACCTTACCAGACAGTGGGGCAAGCATGATTTGAATGCTACTTTCATGTACTCCATGGATAAGATAAAGTCAAAAGGACGTAATACGGGACGCGCCTTTATGGATGTAATAGGTCAGGCACATTACGCATATAATAATCGCTATTTGTTGGATTTGTCATTGTCCGGTTCTGCATCCAGCATACTTAATCCCGATGATCGTTGGGGAATATTCCCGGCTATTGGTGCCGGCTGGATTCTGTCGGAAGAAAGTTTTCTGAAGAACGACTGGCTGAACTTCCTGAAATTAAGAGCTTCGTATGGTATTTCCGGACGTGCTGATTATGACGTAAACCTATTTCAAGATATTTACGGTGGCGGAGGTTCATACTTCTTTAAGAATACTCCAACCTCTATGAGCGGCATGAAACTGACTCAATTGGGAGTTGAGGGACTGACATACGAAAAGTCTCATAAACTGAATGTCGGAGTTGATTTCAAAGCCTGGAATAAATTATCATTGGCTATTGATGCTTTTTATGATCATCGTACGGACATTCTTGTTAGTGGCAGTAATGCGGTTTCTGGTGTATTAGGTATGTCAGTGCCGAAAGCCAATGACGGGGTTGTTGACAATAAAGGTGTTGAAATAGCTTTGAACTGGGATGATAAGATTTCGAATTTCACTTACCACGTAGGCGGGCAGTTCTCGTTTGTACGCAACAAGATTATAGAACAAAATGAAGAATATCGTCCTTATGATTATCTGAAGCGTACAGGAGGTTCTTTAAATCAGCTTTTTGGTTATGAAGTGGTGGGGATTTATCAATCACAGGAAGAGATTGATAATCGTGAAGTCAAACAATATCTGGGCGATGTGCGCCCTGGAGATCTGATGTTTAAGGATCAGAACGGTGATAACCGGATAGATGATTATGACCAGGTAGCGTTAGGGTATAACTCTACATGTCCCGAAATTTATTATTCGTTCGATTTGGGAGCAGAATATAAAGGGTTGGGTGTGTATGCTCTGTTTCAAGGCACAGGTAATTACAGCAAAATGTTGGATACAAGAAGTATTTATCGTCCTATAGTAGGTAACAATACGATTTCTACTTATTATTATGAGAACCGCTGGAGCGAGACAAACCCGAATGGTACCCTTCCGCGCCTTACTTATTCAGGATCGGATAATAACTATAACAATAATTCATTGTGGGTAGCTGATGCCTCTTTCTTGAAGCTGAGAACATTGGAAATGTACTATAAACTTCCGGAAAAACTGTTGAAGAGGACCGGTTTTCTAGGTGGAGCGAAAATTTTTGCCCGTGCGCATGATTTGTTCTGTATTGATGGAATTGATATCCGCGATCCGGAGGCTATCGGTGCATCGCATCCTACTATGACTCAATATGCATTTGGATTTAATTTATCTTTCTAAAAAAGTAGAACAATATGAAATCTATAAATAAATATATAATAATATTTCTGTCACTGTTTTTATTTGCTGCCTGCGATTTCATGGACTGCAATGAGTCGGATTATTATTCAAAAGAGCAAATTCAGGGAAGTTATGCACGTGTTAAGCAATTTGTAACGAATGTCTATAGTTATTTGCCTCAGGACTTCTGTAGTATTGACGGAGCGATGCAGGATGCGGCAACAGATGATGCCGTACATGTTTACCGAACATCAAAGGTACAGAGATTTGTAAATGGAACCTGGTCTGCTAATGCTACGATTGACGACAAATTTTCCAACTATTATTCAGGAATTCATGATGCTAATTTCTATTTGGAAAATATGGTGGGACTAACTTTTGAAGACTGGAAGTATGGAGACGAATATGAAGACTGGATGAAGGAATATCCGAATTATGAATATGAAATTCGTTTCTTGCGTGCATTCTTCTATTTTGAGTTGGTGAAACGTTATAGGAACATCCCGTTAATAACAAAAGTTGTTACTAAAGAAGAGGCGAATAATGCAGAACCTGTATCAGCCGATGTAGTTTTGGATTTCATAATTTCCGAATGTACGGAAATGGCCAAACTGCTTCCGGCGAGTTATACGAACTTCGGAAAAGAACAGGAGACAGGACGTGTGACAAAGGGAGTTGCCTTGGCGTTGAAAGCTCGTGCCACATTATATGCTGCAAGTCCTTTGTTCAATCCGGATAACGATAAGAGTAAATGGACTACCGCTGCAGAAGCCGCTTATGAAATTATAGGTAATCAGTCTGCTTTGGGATATACTTTGGATAAGAATTTTGCAAATCTGTTCGGAGCGCAGAATAATAAAAGTCAAGAGGTCATTTGGGCCCGTCCTAACGGAGAAAATAATGGTTTCGAAGCTTCTAATTTCCCTATGGGAGTGACAGGCGGAAAGACATCTACTTGTCCGACAGACAATCTGGCAAGCGCGTTTGAAATGAATAACGGTGAACCTTTTGACTGGAATAATGAAGCTATGCGTGAGAATCCTTATGCTCAGAGAGATCCTCGCTTTTATCTGACTATTGTACATAATAGTATGAAGTGGCCTGCGGATAAAGAAGTGGAAATATGGGAAGGAGGAAGCAATGGATTACCATTGACTAATGCTACGACAACAGGGTATTACTTGCGTAAATATGTTAATAGCAGTGTAAGCTTCGAAGCGGGTGCACCCACTACAAAGGCTCATCACAACTGGATATTGTTCAGATATGCGGAAGTCTTGTTGAACTATGCAGAGGCTATGGTCAATGCCTATGATGACATTACATTTACGAATGAAAAATGTGGTATGTCTGCATTGCAGGCTGTAAATCTAGTGCGTGGCAGAGATGGAGTAAAGATGCCTGCATTGTCTGAAACTTTATCGCCGGCAGATTTTCTGAAACGTCTGAAGAATGAACGTAGAGTTGAACTTGCCTTTGAAGGACATCGCTTTTGGGATCTCCGTCGCTGGAAAGAACTGGATGCCTCAAAAGATATTTATGGAGTGAAGATAACCAAGGGAGAAGCAGGTGTAGATTATGCAAGACAATTGTTGGATACACGTTCGGTTGATGATAAGTTATACTTCTATCCGATTGCTAATACGGAACTTTTCAAGAATGACAAATTGAAGCAGAATCCGGGCTGGAAATAGCAGATGCGGTACATATTAACAAAGAAAGGCCGTCGCTACATTAAAAAGCTAGAGCGGCCTTTCTGCTAATGAGCCGCTATGGAGTATATACATTGAATAAATAATCATTATTTTAGGTAAGAGGAATTAAGGATGAAAATAAATAAACTTTGGATATTATGTTTGCTTGTTTTTTGCTCGTGTGGCACAAAGAATGAGGAAAATATTGTGTCTCGTGGCTTTGAACGAGCGGAACAGCAACTTTCCGCTCAATTGAAAGCGATACCGGAACCTACTGAGTATCCGCGTACCATAAAAGACGGGAAATTGAAAACTACGAAAAAGAATGATTGGACCGAAGGATTCTATCCGGGATGCCTGTGGTATGTATATGAACATAATCGTAATGAAAACTGGAAAGAGGCTGCAATAAAATGGACGGAAGCTCTCGAACCGTTGAAGAAGCTGACCAATCACCATGATATCGGTTTTCTGATGTACTGTAGTTTTGGTAATGCCTATCGTCTGACTGGCAATGAAACCTATAAAGATATTCTCGTAGAGTCTGCCCGTTCACTGTGTACTCGTTTTAACCAAAAAACGGGTTGTATAGAGTCGTGGAATTACCGGAAAGCGTGGAACGGAATAGATGAATGGTTCTATCCTGTAATCATTGATAATATGATGAATCTGGAACTTTTGTATTTTGCTACGAAAGTAACAGGAGATTCTATCTATGCAAAGATTGCTAATACACATGCTGAAACTACTGCGAGGAATCAGTTCCGTGCAGACTACAGTAATTATCACGTAGTGAATTATGATGAAGATACCGGAAAGGTGCTTCATAAAGCTACTTGTCAGGGTTTTTCGGATAACTCAGCCTGGGCGCGTGGACAAGCTTGGGCTATTTACGGCTATACGATGGCCTATCGTGAGACAAAGAGAAAGGATTTTCTGGATATGGCGGTACATACAGCCGACTTTTGGCTGAATCATTCTAATCTTCCGGAAGACGGGGTACCCTATTGGGATTTTAATGCCGGACAGGAAGGATATGTTCCTGATTGGAATTATGATCCGCAGATGTTTAAAGAAGTACCACGTGACGCTTCGGCAGCAGCGATAGCTGCTTCAGCTTTTTTAGAGTTGGCAGATTATGCGGCTGATGGGGAAAAGTATGGTCAGGCGGCTGAACATATATTGAAGAGTCTTTCTTCTCCGGCTTATCTGGCGGAAACGGGAACAAACTGTAATTTTATTCTGATGCATAGTGTAGGAAGTATACCTCATGGAAGTGAGATAGATGTTCCTTTAATATATGCAGATTATTATTATCTGGAAGCATTATTGAGATATAATAGTAAGCAAAAAAAGTAAGCTATGAAATATACCAAAACTATATTTTCCGGGATGACTTGTGTCTTTTTACCTGTCACGTTATTTGCGCAACAAATAAAAAAGCCCAATGTCATTGTTATTATGGCTGATGATATCGGCTATGGTGATTTGAGTTGTTATGGTGAGAAAGCCATACATACGCCTAATGTGGAAAAGTTGGCTAATCAAGGTGTACGTTTTATTGATGCGCATTCTGTGGCTGCAACAAGTACTCCTTCACGTTATTCTTTTCTGACTGGGCATTACGCTTGGAGGCGGACGGATACCGGAGTGGCACCCGGAGATGCAGGAATGATTATCCGACCGGAACAATACACGGTGGCCGACCTGTTTAAAGGGGCGGGGTATGTTACCGGTGCTGTAGGTAAATGGCATTTAGGTATGGGGGATAAAACCGGTGAACAGGATTGGAATGAATTGATAACTCCCGGACTGAAAGATATTGGTTTTGATTATTCATATATTATGGCTGCTACGGGAGATCGGGTACCTTGTGTCTGGGTAGAAAATGGAAGTGTTGTGGATTTGGATTCGGAGGATCCGATTTATGTAAGTTACAAAACACCTTTTCATGGTGAACCATTAGGCAAGACTCACCCAGAACTGCTGACTTTGATGAAACCAAGTCCTGATCATGGGCACGATCAGGCTATTGTTAATGGAATTTCACGTATCGGCTATATGAAAGGAGGGAAGAAGGCTTTGTGGAAAGATGAAAATATAAATGATAGTATTGTTGCTCACGGATTAGCGTTTATAGAACGTAATAAGGAACATCCTTTCTTTTTATATTTTGCTACTAATGATGTGCATGTACCTCGTGTTCCGCATCCACGTTTTGCGGGTAAGAGTGGAATGGGGGCCCGGGGAGATGCACTTATAGAGTTTGACTGGACTGTCGGTCAGGTAATGGAAACCCTTGAACGGTTAGGATTGCGGGAGAATACATTAATTGTATTGACTAGCGATAACGGGCCTGTTGTTGATGATGGTTATCAGGATCAGGCAGTAGAATTGTTGGGTAAACACCGTCCTTGGGGAGCGTATCGAGGAGGTAAATATAGTAGTTTTGAAGCTGGAACACGCATACCATTTATTGTCAGTTATCCGGGTAAGGTAAAGGAAGGAGTTTCAAAAGCTTTAGTTTCACAAGTTGATTTCTTAGCAAGCATGTCTGAACTTTTAGGAGTATCTCTTACATGTGATCAGAAGAAAGATAGTCGGGAGCAATTATCCACATGGTATGGGAAAGATAAAAAAGGTCGTGATTATGTGGTAGAACAAGCTGGTAGCTTGGCCGTATCTGATGGTGAGTGGAAGTATATATCGCCAAGTGATAAAAAAGCCTATGAAAAACTCACAAATACGGAATTAGGTAATGCTCCGCAAGATCAACTGTACTTTTTGAAGAAGGATATCGGAGAAAAAAATAATTTAGCTGGTAGGTACCCGGAGAAGATAAAGGCTTTTCAGAGGATTTTAGAGTTGGAAAAGAGTAAGTAACCCGAAATAATAGACTGATGTGTACTATTGTGTTTTTTTTATTGGTGATTTTCGCTTCAGGCTTGCAGGCTGGTGAATCGCATTTTTCTACGGCAGGTTTTTATGAGCTCGCCGGTAGTGGGCGTGAAGTATATAACATGAACGTAGGATGGAGATTTCATAAAGGAAGTTGTCCGGATGCATGGCAAAGAGATTTTGATGACTCTTTATGGGATATTGTGAGTATACCACATGGAATCGAACTACTTCCTGAAGAGGCAAGTGGTAATATTAATTATCAAGGAGAGGCATGGTATCGGAAAACCTTTTCTGTACCTGATAATCTAAAAAATAAGATAGTTTATCTGCACTTTGAAGGTATAATGGGTAAGTCACGGATCTGGCTTAACGGAAAGTTACTTAGAAAACATTATAATGGTTATTTGCCAGCCATCGTAGATGTAACGGAAGGATTGAATTTTGAGACGACTAATACATTGGCTATTTGTGCGGATAATAGTGATGATCCCTCATTTCTGCCTGGTAAACCCCAGCAAGCTTTGGACTTTACTTATTTTGGAGGAATTTATAGGGATTGTTTCTTGATAGCTCATAATCAAGTACATATTACGGATGCTAATTATGAAGATGAAATTGCAGGGGGCGGTGTTTTTATCCATTACCCTTTTGTTTCGGAAGATAAAGCTGAAATAGGTGTGAAAATTCATTTGCATAATGAGTCGTCAGGTTTGTTTAAAGGAAAACTTATGCTGACGTTGCGGGATATCTCAGGCAAAGAGATTAGCAGAGGAGTAAAAAATCTCTCGCTACGAAAGGACAGGGCAAATTATTATGATGTGAATCTGTATGTGGAGTGTCCGGAGCTTTGGACACCTGATTCTCCTATTTTGCATCAGTTAGAGATTAAATTGGTAGATGGGAATGGTATCCTCATTGATGGAATGTTACAGAAAGTAGGAATTCGTAAAATAGAATACAGAGGGAGAGATGGTCTGTACTTGAATAATAAACCTTATCGGGATAAGCTGATAGGAGTTAATCGTCATCAGGATTTTGCTATTATCGGTAACGCACTGCCCAATTCTTTACATTGGCGCGATGCGAAAAAACTGCGTGATGCAGGAATTCGTGTTGTGCGCTGTATTCATTACCCTCATGATCCTGCTTTTCTGGATGCCTGTGACGAATTCGGTATTTTAACGATATTGGCTGTTGCCGGATGGCAATTCTGGAATGATGAACCGGTTTTTTCAAAAAGAGCCTACTCTGATATTCGTGGTCTGGTTCGTCGTGATCGTAATCATCCTTCTACTTTTATGTGGGAACCGGTTTTGAATGAAACACATTTTCCTAAGGAATATGCTCATAATGCGAAGAAAACTGTCGATGAAGAATACCCGTATGAACAAGCTCTTTCTGCCTGTGATCCGGGATCACCGGGAAGTGATTATTTTCCTGTGATTTACACTCATCCTACATCTGTGTCCGGTGGCAAGAAATCGGTTTATAATGCCGGTACATTGAAAGAAGAAATCATGTACTTTACTCGGGAGTTCGGGGATAATGTAGATGATTGGAATTCCCATAATTCAAACAGTAGGGTACATCGTTCGTGGGGAGAAAGTCCTATGTTACAACAAGCTGTACACTATGCTTCTCCCACTTATCCTTATACGTGCCTGGAGACACTCTACGCTTCGCAACTTGCACATGTAGGTGGAACTTTGTGGCATGCCTTTGATCATCAACGCGGATATCACCCTCAACCGTTCTATGGTGGAATAATGGATGCTTTTCGCCAGCCCAAAATGTCTTATTATATGTTTATGGCACAGAGACCTTTTGGCAAATCGGACAAACTTCCGGCAGAGAGTGGGCCTATGGTCTATGTAGCGAATGAGATGACACCTTTCTCACCCGAAGACGTTACAGTTTATTCTAATTGTGAAGAAGTGCATTTGACTGTTTTTGAGAATGGTAAAAAATACGTTTACCAACGTTCTACCGATAAGTGCAAAATGCCTTCTCCTATTATTACTTTCAAAGATGCTTTTCATTTTATGGAATTGAAGGTTTTGGCCCGTTCCGGAAAACGAAAAGAAGCATATATATTGGCAGAAGGGCTGGTAAACGGTAAGATTGTGGCAACCAATAAAAAGTATCCTTCATGGCGGCCAGTGAGCCTGCGCCTTCGTGTAGATGATGACGGTTTGCCTTTGCGTGCTGATGGTTCAGATGTTGTTACGTTAATAGCGGAGATTGTAGATGAGGAAGGTACGGTAAAGAGACTGAATAATACTTCTGTACGTTTTACGGTTACGGGTGAGGCTACATTGTTGGGGGATTGCGATATTGCATGCAATCCTGTACCGGCCCATTGGGGAAGTGCCCCTGTCTTGATTCGTGCGACAACAAATGCAGGAAAGATAAATATCCGGGCAGAAGTATTGGGAGAAGGAGTACATGCTATTGCTCCTTGTGAGTTTGAATATAAGTCTGTGAAGCCTGTGATGCGCTTTATTTATAATCCGGTTGAGATTCGGAGCAGTGCCGAAAAAAAAGTTGAAATTCACGGGACAGACGATCTGGAACTTAATTCAATGAAAGAGGAAATTTTACGATTGAAAAGAAGGATTTCTAAATATGAATTGCGTGAAGTAGAATTACAACAGGAAAGTTTTGGAGAAAAAAAATAATATCTATATTTGGGACACGTTTGAAACATATCTGAAATGTGTTCACCTTGTATGCGATGAAATTTAATAATCTGATAGTATGAAAAAAAATATAATAAGTTTAGTTGCAGTATGTCTGTTAGGTGCTTTATTTACGGTAATGGCAGGTGAAGTGAAAACGATTAAAACTCCGTATTGGCAGGACATACAAACTGTTTCGGTGAACAGGGAAGAGCCACGCACGGCTTTTATGACGTATGATAGCCGTCAGTCTGCACTAAGTGGGGAATATGAGAATAGTAAATACTATAAATTGCTGAATGGAACATGGAAGTTCTATTACTCGGACTCGCATCATAATTTGCCGGGAGATGCTGTTCAGACTGTAGCCGATATGAGTGGTTGGAGTGATATTCAGGTTCCGGGTAATTGGGAAGCACAAGGATACGGTACACCTATTTATACGAATCATGGATATGAATTCAAAGCGCTTAATCCGCAACCGCCACAATTGCCGGAAGATATACCCGTAGGTATTTATCGTCGGGAAATAACTGTGCCGGAAGACTGGATGTCACGAGATATCTATTTGCATATTGCGGGCGCTAAATCCGGAGTTTATGTGTATCTGAATGGAAATGAAGTAGGCTATAATGAAGATTCTAAAAATCCTGCGGAGTTTTTGATAAATAAATATCTCCGGAATGGTAAGAATACATTGGTCTTGAAGATTTTTCGCTGGAGTACGGGCTCCTATCTGGAGTGTCAGGATTTCTGGCGTCTGAGCGGAATTGAGCGTGATGTGTTTCTCTATTCTCAGCCCAAAGTAGCTGTAAAAGACTTCAGGGTGATCTCTACATTGGACGACAGCTATACTGATGGCATTTTCAAGTTGGCCGTTGATGTTCGTAATCATGCTCTTGCCGGTAAAAAGATGCAAGTGCTTTATGAATTGATAGATAAAGTTTCCGGTAGGGTTGTAGTCAATGGCGTAAGTGATTGTAAGGTAAAGAGCGCAGAAACTCAAACGGTTGCCTTTAATGCAAGTTTGCCCGGAGTAAAAACCTGGACTTCTGAAGCTCCTAATCTCTATAAATTGTTGATTACGTTGAAAGAAGGAAGTGAAGTGACGGAGATTATTCCTTTCAATGTCGGTTTCCGGCGTATTGAAATCAAGGCGATTGATCAAATAGCTAAAAAAGGGAAACCGTATGTTGTGTTACTTATTAATGGTCAGCCTTTGAAGTTGAAAGGTGTCAATATTCATGAGCATAATGAAGAAACGGGGCATTATGTAACGGAAGAACTGATGCGCAAGGATTTTGAATTGATGAAACGTAATAATTTGAACACGGTTCGTCTTTGTCATTATCCGCAAGACCGTCGGTTTTATGAGTTGTGTGATGAGTACGGGCTCTATGTATACGATGAAGCCAATATTGAGTCACATGGAATGTATTACGATTTGCGCAAAGGTGGATCATTGGGCAATAATCCGGAATGGTTGAAGCCACACATGTATCGTACTGCAAATATGTATGAACGGAACAAGAACTATCCTTCTGTTACATTCTGGTCTTTGGGAAATGAGGCTGGTAATGGCTACAATTTCTATCAGACATATTTATGGATAAAAGGACAGGATAAGGAACTCATGGATAGGCCTGTGAACTATGAACGTGCACAGTGGGAATGGAATACGGATATGTATGTACCCCAATATCCCAGCGCAGAATGGCTGAGGTATATTGGTGAAACTGGGTCTGACCGGCCGGTGGTTCCGTCGGAGTATTCTCATGCAATGGGAAATTCAAATGGTAATCTGTGGGATCAATGGAAAGAGATTTATAAATATCCTAATCTTCAAGGTGGATATATATGGGACTGGGTAGATCAGGGATTATTAAGAACAGATGAGAATGGACGTAAGTATTGGACGTATGGGGGCGATTATGGTGTAAATATGCCGAGTGATGGTAATTTCTGCTGTAATGGACTTGTCGGTCCTGACCGCAAACCGCATCCTGCCATGGCGGAAGTGAAATATGTGCATCAGAATGTGATGTTTAGTGTTGTTGATGCAACTTCCGGTAAGTATCGAGTGTTCAACCGATTTTATTTTACTAATTTGAGAAAGTATACCATCCAATATGAATTACGTGCTAATGGTATGGTGCTGAAAAAAGGGAAGTTATTATTGGATGTCGCTCCTCAGGCAGAAAAGGAATTTACTATTCCGGTGAAGAATGTGCAGGGAAAAGCTGGAGTAGAGTATTTTGTGCATTTCAGTGTAGTCACTATTCAGCCGGAACCCCTGATATCGGTTGGACACGAAATAGCATATGAACAATTCAGACTTCCGGTAACAGTTGATAAAGCGGCACATAAAGCTGCGGGACCTGCCTTGAGCTTTAAAGAAGAAGGAAATAATCTGATTGTTTCTTCATCTAAGGTTTATTTTGAGTTTAATCGTGATTCAGGTCTGGTTACTTCATATAAAGTGGATGGAACTGAGTATTTTGACCGTGGATTTGGAGTACAACCCAACTTCTGGCGGGCACCTAATGATAATGATTATGGGAATACAAATCCGAAACGTTTGTTGATTTGGAAAACTTCAAGTCGTAATTTTAATATTAGTAATGCTTCCATAAGTATGGAAGGACAAAATGCAGTTCTGAGTGTAGTATATAATTTACCGGCTGGCAACCAATACTTGATGGATTATAGAATATATCCGGATGGAATAATAAATGTGAATGTGAAATTTACTGCAACTGATCAGGAAGCTATACGAACTGAAGTTCAGGAAGATACTCATCTTGCCACTTATACTCCCGGTAAAAAGAAAGAGAATAAAGATCAGCTCGAAGTACCTCGTATTGGTGTGCGTTTCCGTATACCGCAAAATATGAATGTAGTAGAATACTTTGGGCGTGGTCCCGAAGAAAATTACATTGATCGTAATGCGGGAAGTATGGTAGGACGTTACAAGACTACTGCTGATTTCATGTATGTAGATTATGTTCGTCCACAAGAAAACGGTCATCGTACGGATACACGCTGGGTAGCTTTGACTGATAAAAATGGTCGGGGCCTATTGGTTCAGGCTAAACAGACTATAGGCTTTAATGCTTTGAGAAATACGGTGGAGGATTTTGATTCGGAAGAATCATCGCGTCCATATCAATGGAGGAATCGTTCTCCGGAGGAAATTAATCAGCATAATGTGGATGAAGCCAGAAATCTGATACGGAAAATGACTCATATTAATGATATTGTTCCTCGGGATTTTGTGGAGGTTTGTGTAGATATGAGGCAACAAGGAGTAGCTGGCTATGACAGTTGGGGAGCAAAAGTGCAGCCTGGATATACGATACCTGCCAATCAAAATTACGAATGGGGATTTACATTTGTACCAGTGAGGGCAAAGGGTGATGTAGACAAGTCACTACGTTATAATTATTAATTTTGTAATGTTATGAATAACATATTCCTCTTATTAAGGGAATACAATAATAATTTATGTATGAAGAAATTTAAATTTTTATTGCTGAGCGCATGTATTGCGCTGGTTGCGTGCACAGCTAAAACATCGTCTGAACAACAAGTTTCAGACAAAGGGACAAAATGGAGTTGGGACAAGGGAACTATTGTTGTAGAAACTCCCGAGCGTCCGGCCGGACAAACAAGTGTAATAGGGCTGACCATACCTAAAATGGAAGTGGTTCGTGTGGGATTTGTAGGTTTGGGAATGCGTGGTCCCGGAGCCGTAGAACGTTTTACGTATATTCCGGGTGTAGAAATCGTTGCTTTATGTGACTATGAAAAGGAACGGGCAGAGAAATGTCAGAAGTATCTACAGAGAGCTTCTATGCCTAAAGCCGCTATATATTCAGGTGAGAAAGGATACGAAGAATTGTGTAAACGGGATGATATAGATCTGGTGTATATCGCTACAGATTGGCTGCATCATTTCCCTGTCGCTATGTGTGCGATGGAGAATAATAAAAATGTTGCCATCGAAGTTCCTTCTGCTATGGACTTGAAAGAGTGTTGGGCATTGGTAAATATGAGCGAGAAGACTCGCAAACATTGTATGATTCTTGAGAACTGCTGTTATGACTGGTTTGAAATGAATACTCTGAATATGGCGCAACAGGGTGTGTTTGGTGAGGTCGTTCGTGCCCAGGGAGCTTATATTCATAATCTGGAACCTTTTTGGGATCATTACTGGAAGAATGGTGAAGATGACAAACTGGGTTGGCGTTTGGAATATAATATGAAGCATCGAGGAGATGTATATGCCACTCATGGTCTTGGCCCTGTAGCGCAAGCGTTGGATATACATCGTGGTGACCGTATGAAGACACTCGTTGCTATGGACACCAAATCGGTAGTAGGTAAGTCGTTGGTAGAAGAAAGAACGGGACAGCCTTGTGAGAATTTCCGTAACGGTGACCATACAACTACGTTGATTCGTACGGAGAATGGAAAGGTGATTGAGATACAACATGATGTGATGACTCCGCAACCCTATAACCGTCTATATCAGTTGACCGGTACCAAGGGGTTCGCAAATAAATATCCGATAGAAGGTTATGCATTGGATGCAAAACAATTGAATGCGTCGGGAGTTGCACCTGAGGTAGATAACTTGAATTCCCATAGTTTTATGCCTAAAAAAGATATGGAAGCTCTAGTGCAGAAATATCAGCATCCCATCCTGAAGAAATATGGTGAAATGGCAAAAGAGGTTGGTGGTCATGGTGGCATGGACTTTATTATGGATAGCCGTTTGGTGTATTGCCTGCAAAATGGACTTCCTTTAGATATGGATGTCTATGATTTGGCAGAATGGTGTTGTCTGGCCGAGTTAGGCGAATTGTCTATGGACAACAATTGTGCAGCCGTTGCTTTCCCGGACTTTACCCGTGGCGAATGGAATAAAGTGAAGGGGTATAAGCATGCTTATGCTTCCCCTGAAGATGAAAGTGTTGCCATGGAGAAAGCCAAAAAAATCACGGCAAAGCTGAAAGAAAAAGGTGCCGTAGAATGGGCGGGCGAAGCTATGGAAAATAAAAAGTAGATGTAAGTAGAGATTAGGTAAAAGTAGCGCAAATCTAAAATAAAAACAGTCTGGAGAAGAAGCTGTTTTTGAATCGAAAAAGGAACTTCAACGTTTGGAGTTCCTTTTTCGATTTATTGATTGTGAAAAGTGCTTATAAATGTATTAGGTAGTTTAAAAGAAGTTATAAAACGAAGCTCGGAAACTTTTGAGGATGAAAAAGTTTTTAATTTTGCACACTATGTGTAAGTATAGATACCATATATGGAACAAAAATATATATTAAGCGCAATAGATGCTGCTCTGCAAGCCGGTGCAGACATTCTTTCCATCTATAATGACCCGGCATCGGACTTTGAAATAGAAAAAAAAGCGGATAACTCCCCTTTAACCATTGCGGATCGCAAGGCACATGAAACGATTACCGGTTTTCTGTGCGATACTCCTTTTCCCATTCTGAGTGAAGAAGGGAAACATTTACCCTATGCAGAACGCTGTGGATGGGATGCTTTGTGGATTGTAGACCCTCTGGACGGTACCAAGGAGTTTATTAAACGAAATGGAGAGTTTACTGTAAATATCGCATGGGTTAATCATTCAGCACCCGTAATGGGAGTTATTTATCTTCCTGTGAAACAGGAACTTTATTTTGCAGAAGAAAGCATTGGGGCATACAAACTCTCCAATGTAACTTCTCGCGGAAATGCTTCACTGGATGAATTGATTGCATCCGCTACCCGTCTGCCTTCTGTTATCGAAAGAGGTAAATTTGTAATCGTGGCTTCCCGTTCGCATCTAACTCCGGAGACGGAGGCTTATATCGAAGAAATGAAGCGCCAACACTCGGAAGTAGAACTTATATCTAGTGGTAGTTCCATTAAAATCTGCCTTGTAGCCGAAGGAAAGGCAGATGTATATCCTCGTTTTGCACCTACCATGGAATGGGATACGGCAGCAGGACATGCTATTGCACGTGCTGCCGGATTGGAAGTTTATCAGGCTGGAAAAGAAGAGCCGCTTTGTTACAATAAAGAGAATTTACTGAATCCGTGGTTTGTGGTGGAACCTAAGCAAATGAAATAGTAACAAGATACAGTATAATGTATGACATTTGAGATAATATTTGTGCTATTGGCACTTTTGGGCATGGTGGTGGCATTGGCATTGGATAAAATGCGCCCCGGCATGGTGCTATTTTCCGTTGTAGTTTTGTTCTTATGTGCCGGCATCCTGACACCCAAAGAGATGCTGGAAGGTTTTAGTAATAAAGGAATGATTACCGTAGCTATGCTATTTTTGGTCAGTGAGGGTATTCGTCAGTCCGGAGCATTGGGACAGGTTATCAAAAAGTTGCTTCCTCAGGGCAAGACGACTGTGTTTAAAGCCCAATTTCGTATGCTTCCCACTATCTCTTTTATTTCTGCCTTTCTTAATAATACTCCTGTTGTTGTAATATTTGCTCCGATAATCAAGCGTTGGGCAGAGTCGGTAAAATTACCTGCTACCAAGTTTTTGATACCTCTTTCTTATGTGACTATTTTGGGGGGTATATGTACTCTTATCGGAACTTCTACTAACCTGGTAGTACACGGCATGATATTAGAGGCAGGTTATGAAGGATTTACTATGTTTGAATTAGGCAAAGTGGGTATTTTCATAGCTATAGCAGGAATTATTTATTTATTTCTATTTTCTTCTAAACTCTTGCCGGATGTTCGTACGGATGCTGTGAAGCAAGATGACGAACCGGAAGAAGATGTTGGTTTGCATCGGGTTGAGGCTGTACTTGGTCCTCGTTTTCCTGGTATTAACAAGAAGTTGGGAGAGTTTAATTTTCAGCGTCACTATGGAGCAGCTGTTAAGGAAATAAAGCGGAGCGGACAAAGTATTACTGCGAATCTGGATAATGAGGTTTTGCGTGAGGGTGATACTTTAGTGGTGATGGCGGATGATTCTTTTGTTAAAACTTGGGGAGAATCTTCCGTATTCGTTTTGTTGGCGAATGGCAAAGATAACGAACCGGTTCCCGGAAAGGGGAAACGTTGGTTTGCCCTTCTTTTGCTGATATTGATGATTACCGGTGCTACAGTAGGCGAACTGCCGGTTGTGAAAGAAGCATTTCCGAATATCAAGCTGGATATGTTTTTCTTTGTTTCTGTGACTACTATCATTATGGCGTGGACTAAAATTTTTCCGGCCCGTAAGTACACTAAATACATTTCATGGGATATCCTGATAACAATTGCGTGTGCTTTTGCCATCAGTAAAGCAATGGTTAATTCCGGTGTGGCAGATGTAGTGGCAAGTTATATCATTGGTATGACTGAACATTACGGTCCTCAGGTGTTGCTGGCAGCTGTATTTATCATTACGAACTTGTTTACCGAATTGATAACCAATAATGCCGCTGCTGCATTAGCTTTCCCTTTAGCGCTCTCCATTTCTTCGCAGATGGGTGTCAGCCCTATGCCTTTCTTTGTAGTGATCTGTATGGCTGCCTCTGCCAGTTTCTCTACACCTATCGGTTATCAGACAAATTTGATTGTGCAAGGTATTGGAAACTATAAGTTCACTGATTTTGTCCGTATCGGATTGCCGCTGAATATTATAGCTTTCTTGATATCCATATTCCTTATTCCATTAATTTGGCCCTTTTAATAATTAGATTATGACAGACAATAATATATATCCGATTTTTGATAGGATGTTGTCGAGAGAGGATAAAGAAGAACTTCTCGGTCAGCATAGTGTGATGATATGGTTTACCGGATTGAGCGGTTCCGGTAAAAGTACGATAGCTATTGCTTTGGAGCGCGAATTGCATAAGCGAGGTTTACTTTGCCGTATTCTGGACGGGGATAATATCCGTAGCGGCATCAATAATAATTTGGGCTTTAGTGAAGCTGATCGTGTAGAAAATATCCGCCGTATTGCAGAAGTTTCCAAACTTTTTATTGATTCAGGCATTATAACTATTGCTGCTTTTATCAGTCCTAACAATGATATCCGAGAAATGGCGGCTAATATCATCGGGCAGGAGGACTTCTATGAAGTGTATGTCAGTACCCCTTTGGCTGAGTGTGAGCGTAGGGATGTAAAGGGGCTGTACGCAAAGGCACGCCGGGGAGAGATTAAAAATTTTACGGGGATTTCCGCTCCGTTTGAAGCACCTCTTCATCCGGCATTGACGTTAGATACCTCAAAACTCAGCCTGGAAGAGTCAGTCAACCAACTGCTCGACCTCATTTTACCGAAAATACAGATTAAAAAGTGATTATATAAAAAATGGAAGAATATAAATTGAGCCATCTGAAAGAACTCGAAGCAGAGTCTATTCATATCATCCGTGAAGTGGCAGCGGAATTTGAAAATCCGGTGATGCTTTATAGTATTGGAAAAGACTCTTCGGTAATGGTTCGCCTTGCCGAAAAAGCCTTTTATCCGGGTAAAGTACCCTTCCCGTTGATGCATATCGATTCGAAGTGGAAATTTAAGGAAATGATTCAATTCCGCGATGAGTATGCCAAAAAGCATGGCTGGAATCTGATCGTAGAAAGTAATATGGAAGCTTTTCATGCAGGTGTAGGACCGTTTACTCATGGAAGTAAAGTACACACAGACTTGATGAAAACTAAGGCTCTTCTGAGTGCTCTGGATAAATATAAATTTGACGCAGCTTTTGGGGGTGCTCGTCGTGACGAAGAGAAATCACGTGCGAAAGAACGTATTTTTTCTTTTCGTGATAAGTTCCACCAATGGGACCCGAAGAACCAACGTCCGGAATTGTGGGATATCTACAATGCCCGTGTGCATAAGGGAGAGAGCATTCGTGTGTTCCCGTTGAGTAACTGGACGGAGCTGGATATCTGGCAATACATTCGTTTGGAAAATATTCCTATTGTTCCGTTGTATTATGCCAAGGAGCGTCCGTGCGTAGAAATTGATGGTAATTTGATTATGGCAGATGATGACCGCCTGCCTGAAAAATATCGTGATCAGATAAAGATGAAAATGGTACGTTTCCGTACATTGGGCTGTTGGCCGTTGACTGGTGCGGTAGAGAGCAATGCGGATACGATTGAGACAATTGTAGAGGAGATGATGACTACCACCAAGAGTGAGCGTACCACCCGTGTAATCGATTTTGATCAGGATGCCAGTATGGAGCAGAAAAAGCGTGAGGGATACTTTTAAGAATTAAAAATTAAAACCTGAGGATTGGAATTTTAAACCTGACCTTTAGAACTTTAATGCTTAGGTTTAAGAAGATAAAGGTGACAATTAAAAAGTAAAAAGTGATGGAGAATAACTCTAAACTAAATATCAAGGAGTTTCTGGATAAAGACGAACAGAAAGACTTACTCCGCTTTCTGACTGCCGGTTCGGTGGATGATGGAAAATCTACGCTGATCGGGCGTTTGTTGTTTGATAGCAAGAAATTGTATGAAGACCAGTTAGATGCATTGGAACGTGATAGTAAACGTATGGGAAATGCTGGTGATCACATTGATTACGCATTGCTGCTAGATGGTCTGAAAGCAGAACGTGAACAAGGTATTACGATTGATGTGGCATATCGATATTTCTCTACTAATAATCGTAAATTCATCATTGCTGATACTCCGGGACACGAGCAATATACGCGTAATATGATTACCGGCGGTTCAACGGCTAATCTGGCTATCATTCTTGTAGATGCCCGTACCGGTGTCATTACACAGACGCGTCGTCATTCTTTTCTGGTGTCTTTGTTGGGCATTAAGCATGTGGTGCTGGCTGTTAATAAAATGGACTTGGTAGACTTCTCTGAGGAGCGCTTTAATGAAATCGTTAAAGAGTATAAACAGTTTATTGCACCATTGGGTATTCCTGATGTGACTTGTATTCCGCTCTCCGCTTTGGATGGCGATAATGTAGTGGAGAGGTCTGAACGCACTCCATGGTACAATGGTATTTCTTTGCTCGATTTCTTGGAGACTGTCCATATTGATAACGATCATAACCTGTCGGACTTCCGTTTCCCGGTACAGTATGTATTGCGCCCTAATCTTGATTTCCGTGGTTTTTGCGGTAAAGTTGCATCAGGGATAGTGCGTAAAGGGGATGAAGTGATAGCGTTACCTTCAGGCAAAAAATCACGTGTTAAGAGCATTGTTGCGTATGACGGTGAACTGGATTATGCTTTTCCGCCTCAATCTGTAACTTTAACGCTGGAAGATGAGATTGACGTATCGAGAGGA
Organism: Bacteroides cellulosilyticus; assembly: GCF_020091405.1. Classification (NCBI taxonomy): domain Bacteria; kingdom Pseudomonadati; phylum Bacteroidota; class Bacteroidia; order Bacteroidales; family Bacteroidaceae; genus Bacteroides; species Bacteroides cellulosilyticus. The sequence goes on along the minus strand of NZ_CP081903.1, from coordinate 5,896,339 downwards.
GAGATGTTGGTACATCCTGATAATTTACCAGTTGTAGATCGCAATTTTGAGGCCATGCTGGTGTGGATGGATGAAGAGCCGATGGATCTCAATAAATCCTTCTTCATCAAGCAGACTACTAATTTGAGTCGTTCACGTATCAGTAGCATTAAATATAAAGTAGATGTTAATACGATGGATCAGTTGTCCGTTGATAATGGACAATTGATGCCTGATGATCTGCCTATGCAGTTAAATCAGATAGCCCGTGTTGTTCTTACTACTGCCAAGGAATTATTCTTTGATCCTTATCAAAAAAATAAGGCAACAGGTGCATTCATTCTGATTGATCCGATTACCAATAATACCAGTGCTGTCGGTATGATTATCGATAGGGTAGAGGATAAGGATATGCATCTTTCTGAAGATCTTCCGGTTTTGAACTTACCGAAGTTAGAAATTGCTCCCGAACACTATGAAGCTATAGAAAAAGCGGTGAAAGATCTGAAGCGCCAAGGTATTGAAGTGAAAATAATCAAATAATGTACCATAATTATGGGTTTACTGGAATTTAACAAACTCCCTATAAATACTTTGGTGGGAGCCGATTGGAAAACATTTAATGCCATTACGAAAGGACGGGAAATTGATGCGGCATACAAAGGCAAATACCGTTTGACTAAGGCGGTATGTCGTCTGCTTTCTACACTGGCTCCTTTACAGAACGGACGTTATGAGAAACGGTTGGCATCCCAACCGCTAGAGCATGATCCGGTATTCATTCTTGGCCATTGGCGCAGCGGAACGACCTTTGTGCATAATGTCTTCTCATGCGACAAGCATTTTGGCTATAATACTACTTACCAAACTGTATTTCCGCATCTGATGATGTGGGGACAGCCTTTCTTCAAGAAGAACATGAGCTGGCTGATGCCTGATAAGCGTCCTACAGATAACATGGAACTTGCTGTAGATCTGCCACAGGAAGAAGAGTTTGCACTTGCCAATATGATGCCTTATACCTATTATAACTTTTGGTTCCTCCCAAAGTATCAGCAGGAATATGCAGATAAATATTTGCTGTTCGATGATATAACGGAAAAGGAACTGAAGGTTTTTGAAGAAGTATTTACCAAATTGATTAAGATATCATTGTGGAATACTAACGGAACACAGTTCTTGAGTAAGAATCCGCCCCATACGGGACGTGTGAAAGAGCTGGTCAAAATGTTCCCTAATGCTAAATTTATCTATCTGATGCGTAATCCTTATACGGTGTTCGAGAGTACCCGAAGTTTCTTCACGAATACAATCCAGCCGTTGAAGTTGCAGGACATCAGTAATGACGAAATTGAAAAGAATATTCTTTCTATTTATGCCAAACTGTATCATAAATACGAGGCTGATAAATCTTGCATTCCTGCCGGTAATCTGGTGGAAGTGAAGTTCGAAGACTTCGAAGCGGATGCTATGGGGATGACTGAGCAGATTTATCGCGATTTGTCTATTCCCGGGTTTGCTGAAGCACGCAATGATATAGAAAAGTATGTAGGTGGAAAGAAGGGATATAAGAAGAATAAATATAGATATGATGATCGCACCGTGCAATTGGTTCAGGATAACTGGAACTTTGCATTGGAGCAGTGGAAATATGAACTTTAATTAAAAAAAAGCTAATGAGATGATGCAGAAGAAAATTTGTATGTACGGTTTGCTATCCGCTTTTTTATGTTGCGGAACGGCACTTGCACAGCAGCAACAGCATACTGTGGAAATGATTCCGTTCGGAGACATGGATCAATGGATAGACCGTCAGATTAAAGAGTCGGGCATTATCGGTGGTGCGTTGAAGAATGTATATGCTATCGGACCGACTGCAACTATTCGTGAGAATAAGGCCTATAAGAATATGGGTGGTTCGCCATGGGCTACTTCGAATGTTATGGCGCGTGTAACGGGTATTACTAAAACCAATACTTCAGTGTTTCCCGAGAAGCGTGGTGATGGCTACTGTGCCCGTATGGATACCCGTATGGAAAGCGTAAAAGTATTGGGTATTGTTGATATCACAGTACTTGCCGCAGGTTCTATGTTTTTGGGGGAAGTGAATGAGCCGATTAAGGGCACAAAGAATCCGCAAAAGATGCTGAATTCCGGTATTCCCTTTACCAAGAAACCTATCGCTGTGCAGTTTGACTATAAAGTTAATATGTCTGATAGGGAAAAGCGTATTCGTGCTACCGGTTTTAGCCGGATAACGGACGTAGAAGGTAAAGACTTCCCGGAGGTGAATTTGTTTTTGCAGAAGCGTTGGGAAGACAAAGATGGCAATATTTTTGCTAAGCGGGTAGGGACTATGGTGGTTCGTTACTATAATACCACTGATTGGCATAATAATGCTACGTATTCAGTCATGTATGGAGATATTACCGGTGATCCTGCTTATAAGCCTCATATGATGCGTTTGCAAGTAGAAGAACGTTACGCAATTAATAGTAAAGGTGAAAGTGTTCCGGTCAAAGAAGTAGCATGGGGAACAGAAGAAGATGCTCCTACACATTTATTATTGCAGTTTACTTCCAGCCATGGAGGAGCATACATAGGTTCTCCCGGTAATTCACTCTGGATCGATAATGTGAAACTGGTATATTAAAATATTATTTCAGTATAAAATGAAGAGGGCGGCTAACATCAGTTAGCCGCCCTCTCTTCGTTTAGAGTTTACAACTCTTTGTCCCTATATCTTATTCCAGAATTACTACTCGGTTCAAATAGTTCTTACCGAACATGTTAGCAGTACCACCGAATCCAACGAGTTCGAGCTGATCCTTATCAACGCCTTCCTTAATCAATGCGTCGTAAACAGCCTGAGCACGTTTTTCAGACAACTTCTGGTTCCAGGAAGCGCTACCCGTAGCCTTGTCAGCATAACCGGCAACTTTGTACTTCTTATCCGGGTTAGCCTTCAGGATCTTAGCGGCCAACTGGATGTTAACCATACCGTAATCATCGATGCGAGCGCTACCAATCTTGAAGAAGATGGCACGAGGACCGGCAACTTCAATTTCCTTCACTACTTCCTTAGTTACAGGCTTAGCGTTAGCCAAAGCGTTCTTAGCATTAGCCAGATCAGCCTGAGCTTGTGCCAGTTCACTTCTGTACTTATTGATTTCGTTGTTGATAGCATTCTGATCAACTTTCGAGCCACAAGCTACGAACTTCTTGCCACCGAAAGTATAGGTTGCACCTACAGTTAAGCCTACAATACCTTCAGTCTTAGCATCGCTTACAGAACCGAAAACAGAAGGAGATACTGTACCACGAGCTTCGAGATCGATAGCCCATTTCTGGTCAATGTTGTATTTAGCACCCAAACCTAAGCTTGCGCCAACCAACAGACGTACCTTATCATCTTTAGGATAACTCTTAGAAGGATCCAGTTCTTGCTTATAAGTCAAAGAACCATCAGCGTTAGTAACCTCAGTGGTCTTTGTTGCAAGATTCCAGGTACTATAAGAATTTGAGATATTCAATGTAGGACCTACAAAGAACATAAACTCAAATTTACGGCCTTCTTTGTAACCGCAGAAGAGGTTAGTCAGGTTCAGCATTGCATCAGCATTCAATGCAACGAACTTCTTCTTATAGTTATACCAATTCTCCTCTTTGCCTACGTTTTCAAAAGGGTATTGAGTATGAAGTTTACCGGACCATCCGGCAACCTGACCACGGATACCCCATACCGGGCTGAAGAATTTTCCCAGTGATACATTCACCAGAGGTGTTATGGATTCACCGAATCCATAATCAAAGTTGCTGGGGTTGGTCACAACTTGTCCACCCACGCCTACACTGATAAAGAAATTGTCCTTCCAGCTTTCACTGTAGTACTTTTCTTTAGTCTGTGCATTGGCAATGGTTGCCCCTGACAACAGTAAAGATAATATTACTAATTTACTTTTCATTGTTTTTTAGTTTTTAATAGATTTAACTCTTTATTACTTATTCATTCTTCACCATTCTCTTATTTCAGGTTAAACCTGAACATCAATCCACCAGTGAAATATTGCATTCGTTGTAATTCCACCTGTAAATGCAAATGGTTGAACAACAAATAGGTGGCACCCAACGCAAAATCTTTCGAATCATATTCCGCTATCACCCTCAAATCCGGTGCGAAACTGGGATTGTAAGTGATACCCGCCGCTATTCCGTTCAGCTTGTACTCCTTTCTCTGATTATATAAATAAGAGAGGTGTACTCCGATTTCTTCTGTTCCTATCGGCAGATGCTTGGTTGCAGCTATATAAAAACGGCTGAAATATCCGTTTCCGCTTGATGAACCAACTACCCCACCTCCGGAAGAAGTAAACGGGTCTGATGTTCCCAGAACCACAGCCGGCATATACTTCCAGAATTGCCCTTCTTTCAAAGCTCGCAGCCGGACAGAGAAATATCTGTCCTGATTCGTAAAACCTGAGTAACCGTAAGGCTTTAAGCCCAGTGCTTCCGCTTTGAAAAGTGTGCATGTGTATGCCACTTCCAACCAGGGGAAAAAGGTCACGTTCAGGTAATAGTTGTACGTATGATAGTACCACGTAGGAGGAGTTATCTCCTTGTTCATAAAGTTGGCACCCAGCATTATTGTCTTATCTTTCTGCATTTCTGCGGAAGGGGCATGCAACAAACCTGTAGTACCGTAAGTTAATTGAGCCGAAAGTACAAACGCACAGCATAAAAACAAGTACGTAACTATTATTCGCTTCATCTGCATCTGCCTTTCTCTATACACTTTATACTTTCGGGTCAATCTGTGATCTATTGTTCTTAACAATCAGAATTATTCAGCCTCGATGATACCACCACCAGCGTTGCCTGTACCATGACCGTGGTCATGACCATGATCGTGAGAAACCTTAATGATTTCCATATCGTCATAGTTAACGGTAGCTGTACCTGCAGCTTGGTATTTCGCATATACTCCAGACAGATCCATGTCTACATCTGTAGTCGTTTCAACAGGTTCTTCATCTCCTGAAGTAATAATAGTAGTAGAAGTTACCTTTGTTACTCCTATAGTGAAATCAACGAATTCTTGTTTAGAAGTGATACTCTTAACAGCAGTGTAAGGTGCTAATTCGAATTTGTATCCCTTTTCTATAAGTTCGTTTTTGTATCCATCAGCAACGATTGTATCAGTAGCTGCCTTCATAGCTTGAGCAACTGCTACACCTAATGCAGTTTCACTGCCAAGGTTACCTCCCTGTATATCAATAGTCTTCATACCTACTAATACTGGAATGTCATAAGTATATTGCTTAACTCTATCAGTTCCATTTACAATCATAGGATCAAAAGTATCTACTGTCGGTACAAGAGTAGGAGCAGCATTAGTTCTTGTAACTTCAACATTGAATGAGAAATCAATCTTCACTTCAACATTCGGAGTTTCTCCACCCGGTTCTGTACTAGCTGTAGGTTTAGCAATCTTCTGAACTAAAGTCATTTCAATACCATTTTCATCTACGATCTTGAAAGTAGCACTAAAGAATTTAGAAGAAATGGCTCTGGTTGTAGTCTCTTCTACGAATTCAGTTTCAGGAACATTAAACTTATACGCATAAGTGTTGGAGTTACCTTCACCGTAGAATTGAGTGCCCTTGTCATTGTACAAACGTACAACTTTTGCCAACATCCATCTGTTACCAAACTTCAAGTCACCCGCAAGAACTACTGTTCCTGTAGCAGTTTTAACCAGAACGATTTCTGTTGCGTAATCTTCAGTAGCAAATGCGTCTGCGAAGTCAATAGCTACTTCTTTCTTAGCAGCCGGCAAAGATATGTATTGGATAGTAGATACAAATCCGTCTTTGCTTGCTTTAATCTTATATGCACCGGCAGTTAGAGGAGTAGTTTCATAATCTACTTCTGTAGCACCTGCACCATATACAGTTACGTCAGCATCGTTGATTACATTCATGTCTTCATCCAAAACTGTTACCTTGAGGTCATATCTCAATTCAACTTCTTTGGTTGTAGCTGTTTTGCCTAATACGAAGTTAACAGGATAAACAGCAGCTTGTCCCGGTTTCAATTCAGCAATGTTCACAGTTGTCTCTTGTTTATCGAAACCTGTGCAATTAGCTGTAACCTTTACAGCACCGTGTGACAAGCCTGAAATAGTGAAAGACCCGCTGCTTTGAGTAACAGTACCTTTATCTGATGTAACTGTTGCAGCAGTCAAGATAGTACCTTCAGCACTGTAAATTGTACCTGTAATTGTGTACTGGGCAGCTGGCAATGTTACACTCTGATCGGGATCGATGATATCCAATCCTTCATCCTTGTAACATCCAGTGAGTAATGACCCTGTTAAGGCCACTACGGCTAATGCTAATTTAGCATTGTAGCCGTTAAAGAAACTTTTCTTTTTCATCTCAATAAAATTAAAAATTTAGTAATTCTGATTTAATAAAATATGGATTAAAACTATTATTACTCATTATGTTCTCGCTTGCGTTAGCCCGGAATCCCTTATAATAATAGCGTTCGTTGCCTGCATTATAAGCGATACCCATATTCTTTGAGGGCGTCACCCGCGGTATATATCCTTTTCTCTTATATTTATAAGGTGGGAGCGCTATTTGAAATCTAAAACCGCCATTTGACTTTGCTCCTTGCGCTTTCATTGCATAAAAGCCAATCGAGCAATAGCGGAAGTGTCGAATCAAATCAAACCGTACGCCTTTTTCACCCAATAGATATTGTTCACCTTTCAAACTTGCCTGAACATTATATTCGGGCCAATAAAAATTGGCTCCTAAACTCCATGTCAAGCGTGTCTTTGTTCCATAGTAAAATTCAAATCCATCCCATTCATACGCAGCGGTTAACCCTATGCGTCCTTCAAACGAGAAACGCTCGTCGGCTTTTAGCACATGAAGCAATTTTAAATCACCTCCATACCGACTGGCATTAAATGTTCCGACAGTTCCTGTAAGCCATGTATTATATGGTAAGCGAACAGTTTGCTGTAATGTCAGAAATCCCGGGCGTACTTTATCCGCTAAATCACCATACCCGTCGTTATAAACCGGGAAAATAACCTGCGCAGTTAACTTCATCCCTTTCCAAAATGAGACCTCGACTGCTGGTGATAAGTTAAAAAGCACTTGGTATACCTGCGTAATCACCAGATTTTTTAATGATACTTCCGGATACACAACCACATCTACCTTAAACAAAGAACTATTTTTTCTCTTTTCTTTCCGAACCAGCTTCCATGAGTCACCTAAATTGTAACTAACGTCCCAATCCGTACGACTTGCTTCAGGGACGCTGTCACCGATTATCGGTTTATAGTAAAGAGAAATTTGAGGTACGTTATTATCTAGAACAATTATCCTGCATGGCTTTTTATCCGGTAAACCCATTTTTTGAATAATGTCTACCGCCTTGCCAATGCCGACTCCATTCAGACGATACGCAGAATTTTGCAAGACGTATACACGCTCTTTGCCATCTTCCGTCCACCCTACATTTTCAAATCCCATCTCTACTAAAGTATTCACCGTACTTTCTCCTGTTTGGCAAATTCCCTTTAAAGGAAGCAAACAGAATAAAAAGAGCGCCGCACATTGTGCTATTGTTTTAGTAGCTAGACACTTTCCCATGTTAGAGTTTCTATACCTCATTTTATTTATTCAATTTTCATATCTTTACGACACAAAATATGGTGCAAAAATAGACACATTTTTAATAATACCAAAGAATTTTACATGAAAAAATAAAATAATGTAGCTTTTTCTGCATAATTGTTCTCATAACGCTAACATTCTTTGCCTATAAGCTTATAATGCATGATTAAGAGGTTAATAAATGACTAATAAATGCGACATTTATATGAAAAATAGACCTTCAAACGTAATTCTGATTATATATGCGTTTCATAAAAAACGAATTATTATTTGCTTAAAAGTTCCATAAGTTCATTCTACGTACTTACAATGATAATTTATAACCTCATTTTACTCGTTGGCGGGATTAGCCGTTGGCCTGGCTTTAGTCAGGAACCTATCAAATAGGTATCTGGTCCGTACCTGCTCCGTAGCAAATTCGGTTAGAGGTACTTTTAACCGAATTTGCTACGGAGCAGGTACGGACCAGATATGGGGCAGGTGCGAACAGAACCCGGTTTTGAGTCCTTGCAGACGCGAGAAAGAAAACATTAATTCCGCCAATGGGTCCCTTTTATAAACATACGATCTGTCTTTTTTTAAGTTCAGGAGTTTTTTAACCTTGTTATGTGCAAAGTTTCAAAAAGCAGGTAAATAATCTTTTTGACATTTTGTATTTTTAGTTAGCTGAGAATCCATTGTTTTCAATCTAATGGATGTGATGATGAAAAGAAAGAATAAAAAAACAGCAAAAGTCAGATTATTAGATGTATATCGAAATAATTACATCTTTTTTAGGACAAAACGCTTGTTGATAAACGTGAAATATTGAGACGAATAGGCTTATTACCAGTAAGTAGTAACCCTTTTGCCAATAAGTAGTAATGATATAGCTTATATGTAGTAGCCCTTTTATCTATAAGTAGTAACCCTTTTCTGTATAAATAGCCCACAAACCTGCAACAATATGCATAATTACGGAATATATAATCATTGTTTATTCATAAAATATGCTGGAAGGCAAATTTCGCAAATGTAACGTGTCATATAAAACAAGTATAACTTATCAATTAGAACATTAAAAAGAATAAATTGCTATCATTTTGATATTACTTGCCTGCATTTGTCATTCTGCATTTTCTGAAATGACTTTCAGGGTTTAAAGTGAGAATGAAGAAATCCTATGTTACAAACGTATTTCAATTTGTATCATAATCCTTTTGCTTTTATGAGATAAATTATGTTATACTGGGTATGAGGTCAATTGCCTTTTTCTTGCTTTCATCAACAAGTTTGGCATAAATCTGTGTGGTCTGTATATTGGTATGCCCAAGCAATTTAGAAACGGTATACAGATCGACGCCTAAAGTTAGCAACATAGTCGCATGGGTATGCCTGGCTGTATGGAATGTAATATGCTTTTTAATCCCAGCCTGTTCAGCCCATTTCGGTAAAATTTCATTTGTTCTTCCCAATGTTATTAACTTTTTGAATATTATATCGCCATCTTTAGCATTTTCTCGCTGCGGCAACTGTTTTATAGCTTCTTGGCTCAAAGGTAAAGAAATAGCCTCCTTGGTTTTCTTTTGTATGATATGTAGCCGGGAATTACCCTCCTCGTCCATTTCTATATTTCCCCATGTAAGAGCTATGATATCAGAATGCCTCAATCCACAAAAGCAACTGAAAAGAAAAGCTTTCTTTAATAAAGCATTATAAAAAGGAGTTTGCGCCAACTTTCTTATTTCGTCAATCGTGAGATATTCCCTTTCTGTACGATGTTTATGTGGCTTTTCTTCATTCTTCATTTTATTCATAGGGTTTGCCGATATCAGTTCTTCCGATACTGCATAATTCAGACAATACCTCAACATTTTATAATAATAGACTTGAGTATTTACATGCAGAAGTTTCTCTTTCTTAGTATGAGTTTGTTTTGCTGTTTTTAGATAATCCAGGAATCCCAAAATATAATCTTTATCTATCCGGCTTAACAGGGTATCATTAGGGTCATAACGCCTAAGGTGATAGACTACAGCATGTAACACCGTTTTGCGCACCTCATTCTCGGACTTCTTCTCAGCAACGCCTTGTATATAATCAATCAGTTTAATGTGAGATGTTTTATTGATTTTAAAACCATGACTCTGATTTTGTAATTCAATAATTCTTTGGGCTTTAATGGCATTTGCTAATTTTAGTGTTTCACTATTACGTACCCTGTCTGATTTATTATATTCAGGTATAATATATAATTTCAGGAATTCGTATTTTCGTTTTCCATCCATATACATATCAAGATATATCGATTTATTGCCATTAGCAAGGTGCTTGACTCTCAGCTTTATTGGCTCTTTTATTTTTAGTTCTTCCTTCATATCTCTGTTTAGCATCTTCTATCTGTTGAAAATAGCATACATATTATTTTTTATAGTAACACCATGGTAACAAAAACAGGTTTCAAATGATTCTGCATTTGAGTTTTATTCTGTTCTGTTACTTCTATTTATATTTAATTTATTGAATATTAGAAAAATAAAAAGAAGGCCCATTTGTTTCAATGATGTAGAAATAGTAACAAACCAGCAACAAATATACAATATTAATGTCTAAAAAAGAAACAATAAAGAAAAGTAATGATATTGTTTAGTATTATGCAATTCGCTAAATATTAGCTAATTGTATGTTTTATTTATCTGATATTTCCTTATCCTGATTTCCGGATAAAAAGCCATGCCGGATTGTTGTTCTGGATAATAACGTACCCCAAATTTCATTATTTTATAAGCCAATTATAGGCGATAGTTTACCAGAGGTGGCTCGGCAGGATTGGGATGTAAGCTATAATCTGGGTACTAATTGGAAAAAGGCAGGTAAAGTAAAAAAGAAGAATAGTTCTTTGTTTAAAGTGGACGTGGTAATATATCCGGAATTATCATTGAAGAACCTAGTAATTACGCAAATATATCAGGTTCTGTTCAATCTGGCACCGGCAATAGAAGTCTCTTTCTGGAAAGGGATGAGACTGACAGCACAACTGGAAGTACCTATTTATAATGACGGATATCCGGATATGTATAATAAGATACATCCTGGTTTTATTGGCATATCACAAACGGTAAGATTGCCCCATAATATCTGGGGAACACTTACAGTAGGACATTTCAGTAGCGAACGCTATGGAGTAGATGTGAAGATCAGTCATCGTTTAATCTGTGATAACAGATTTGGAATTGAAGGACGTATCGGATATACAGGAGCGGCATACTGGGACGGATTTACCTGCCACTTTGGAACACAGAAAAAAATGACATGGTCAGTTGGAGGTTATTTCTATTGGCCACAATATAATGTAGAGACGACTATGAAACTTGAACAGTATTTATTGGGTGAAAAAGGAGTGCGAGTAGATATTATCCGGCATTTCCGCTATGCTTCAATAGGCTTTTACGCAATGAAAGCGCAAGGCGCAAAGTCCAACGGCGGCTTTCGTTTTCAGATTGCCTTGCCACCTTATAAATATAAGAGGAAAGGATATATTCCTCGTTTTACCTCTTCCAAGAACATGGGAATGGCGTATAATGCAGGGAACGAGCAATATTATTACAAAAGCTATCGTTCGTCGCCCGGCGACAATATAATGCAATCAAATAGTTTTAACCCATATTTTATTAAATCAGAATTATTAGTTTATTAATTTTAATTTTATTGAGATGAAAAAGAAAAGTTTGTTTGGTATTAACGTGAAGTTAGCGTTAATGTTAGTAGCAATCTGCGGCATGTTCGCCAGCTGCTACGAAAAAGAAGAATTAACGACAGAGGCACCGAGTACAGTGAAACCGGTATACAAAATTGCAGGTGTCGTTTCTAATGCTTCTACCGGAGAACCGTTGTCTGGCGCCAAAGTGAACGGTACTACTACTGCTGATGATGGTACTTATACTTTAGATGCAACAGAAGGGCTGAACGTTCTGACTGTTACTAAAGATGATTACAAGACTGTCACGACTTCAGTGTATGTGGAAAAGATTGAAAATGGCAAAACCGCTGTCTACACAGTTAACGCAGCTATGTATCCGGGGTATGATACTCCGACATACAAGACTGTAAAATATGCCATAAAAGGTACTGCAACTGATGAAAGTAGCACTGCTGTAAAATTGTCGTCAGTAGTTATACCAGGATGTACAATTGCAGTTGTTAACAACACATTCACAGTAGAAGGGGTACAACCGGGCACTTATTATGCTGTTCTTACAGCTGAGGGTTACAAAAACGCTTACGCTACTATCACCGTAGCTCCTGTTACTGCAGAAGAAGGCGAAGGCGACCAGATTGTAACTTCTACAGTTGCCGTATTGATGCAAAAGGAGGAAACTGCAAAGGTGTCTAAATACTATGTATGCGGCTTCGTTACCAATGAAAAAGATGCTGCTGTGCCCGACGCTACTGTAAAAGTTGAAGTTGGTGAATTCAAAGCTGATCTCACTACTGATAATCGTGGTTATTTCAATATAGAAGTAGCAGCTGAACATATCACTCCTACAACATTGGCTATTGTTACAGTTTCAAAAGCCGGTTATGTTGCACAAGCAAAAGCCACAGTTGTGAAATTGGTTGAAACTGGTGCTACTTCTGTGACTTCCATTGAAGTTGTTTTGAAAGCTGAAAGCAGTGATATCCCTGATGAAGATCCAAGTAAGGGTGGTGAACAGACTATTGAAGTGCCTGTAGATAAAGCTGAGCCGACGAAAGTTGAAGATGTTAAAGAGCCGGAAGTAAAAGCAGATATCGAGAAAGTTGCTGAGGAACTAGGAATTGAGGATATTACTAAAATTGATATTCCAGTGGTAAAAGTAGAAGAGGCTCTCGTAGTAGAACTTGTATCTACAGAAGCTGTTATTGATGAAACAACAGGTGAAACAACTCAAGAGACTAAAACTGTTGCTGATCAGATCACATTACCTGCTAACACACAAGTTTATTATGTAGGTGGCCAGGCTCAAGCAATCAAGCTGACTCGCGATATACAAACTGAAAAGGCAACCGCTGCTGTACGTACTTACGAAGGACAACCCAGCGGTACCGTATTCTCTCAGCCGTTGGAAGTTAAGTTCCAGGCTCCGGTTACTGTTACTGTAGAACCTGACTATGTATTAGGTGTTCTTTATCAAAACGAAAAAACCGGTGTGTGGTCAGCTGATGCTAATAATTATGCTGAATACGATATGACTTCAGGCACTTTCGTTGGTAAAATCAATCACTTCTCTAAATTCCGTTTCGGTTTTGAATCAGCTATCGTTCCTGTAGACAGTGTTAAGCTGGATGCTGAAATCATCAATAAGCCTTGCTATACAGGCTCTGCAGCAGCTGTAGTTACTGTAAAAGGTAACTACATGGGTGGAACTGCTTATGATGGAAATACTCCTGCCTTGGCTGTTGAAGCTGCCTTGACCGGCATGAATACAGAAACGAAATCTTACGTAACAATGTTGCTGAAAAACATGATTCTGAAAGACAATGCTAACATTGCACCGAAGAACAGTTACTCAAAAACGGCTCTATCTGTAGATATCTCAGTTCCTGCATACAAGCAAATTAACGACTTCAGTATGGTCAGAAAACAAGTAAGAAGATCATATACTGTTCATGTAATTGATAAGAACAAAAAGACTACAGACGTAACAGTGGTAGTTAAGAAGATTATCTCTACAACTCTGACTGCAAATTATGCTATTGGTCATACTCATGGACATGGCAATGGTGAGGATTTGAATGCAGGCGGTGGTATTATCGATTTCGAATAAGCCTGTTTTAAATAATGCAATTGAACCTAAAGCATGGGACTATACATAATGAGAATAAAACGGATGTTCATTGCGACACTGCTTATCAGTGTATCATCCATGCTTTCGGCTCAATTGACTTATGGAACTACCGGTTTACTGCATGCTCCTTCGGCAGAGATGCAAAAGGACAAGACAGTGATGCTGGGAGGAAACTTTATGAATAAGGAGATAACTCCTCCTACGTGGTACTACCATACGTACAATTATTTTTTGAATGTTACCATCCTGCCGTGGATGGAAGTTGCTTATACTTGCACCCTGTTTAAGGCAGAAGCTTTAGGGTTAAAGCCTTATGGCTATTCAGGATTCACGAATCAGGATAGATATTTTTCTATCCGGTTACGGGCTTTGAAAGAAGGACAATTCTGGAGGTATATGCCAGCTATTGTTTTCGGAACATCAGATCCATTTACTTCATCCGGAGGAGGTTCGGTTGGTTCTACAGAAGGAAACGGATATTATAGTCGTTTCTATGCAGCGGCCACCAAGCATATTTCCATAGGAAAAGAAGAAATAGGAGTACACCTTTCTTATTTATATAATAAAAGAAAAGAGTATAAACTGAATGGAATAGCGGCGAGTATTAGTTATAATCCAACTTTTGTGCCTGAATTAAGAATGATTGCGGAGTATGATTCAAAAGATTTTGCATTGGGAGCCACTTACTTGCTTTTAAAACATCTGCATATACAGGTGGAACTGCAAAAGATGAAATATTTCACGGGTGGATTATGTTTCCAGTTCCGGTTGAAATAAAGAATCTGGCAGAAAAAGCATAGAGTTAATCATTTTAAAATAGAAAAAACAATGAAATGTAAATTTGGTATAGTATCTATCATGTTGGCGGGATTAGCTCTTACAGCTACTGCACAGACCAAAGAGAAATACTACAGCGAAAAATTTAAAGATAATATCTTTATAAGCGCTGGTGTAGGAGCTCAGGCATGTGTTAATCCTGACAACTTTGATTATGGCTTCGGACATGCCATCACACCACTGATTCATGTGTCAGTGGGTAAACTGTTCAATCCTATCTGGGGAGTTCGCGGACAAGTTGCCGGATTATGGTCGACACTGTATACAGAGCGCGGACAAATAAAAGGCACTTATGCTGAGGTTAAGAACAAGAAGTATTTCACTCTGCGTGCAGATGCTATGTATAACCTGTCTAACTCTGTTTGCGGATATAATCCGGAGCGCTTATTTACTTTATCTGTGTTCGCAGGTCCCGGATTGACTTTTGCAAAGGCTTATGGTGAGCAAGATAAATTAAATGCTTTGATTAACGGTTCTGTAGGTTTGATGGGACAGTTCAATGTGAGCAAGTATTTGGATATCAATATTGAGGCAAGAGGTGAAGTATCTCCTTCTATGTTTGGGAATAAGAGCAGCGCCTACACGGATGGTGCAGTATCTCTGACCGCAGGTGTTACTTATACTTTTGGCGGTAAGAACTTTATATCTTGTGGTGCAAAAGTTGATCAGAATGCCATCAACAATGAAATCAATAAGTACAGAAACGAACTGGCTCAGGCTCAGGCTGACCTAGCAAGTGCTAAAAATGCCATGGCTAACTCTAAACCTGTAACTAAGGAGGTAGTGAAAGAAATCGAAGTTGCCGGTCCTCGTGCCATCTTCTTCAAGATTGGTAGCGCCCGTATCGATGATTACGGTGTGGTCAACATCCAGTTGGCCGCTAAGATTCTGAAGGCTAACCCGGATAAGAAGTACAAAGTTGCCGGTTATGCTGACAAGGCTACGGGTAGCGCTTCCTGGAACCAGAAGCTGTCTGAAAAACGCGCTCAGGCTGTTTACGACGCATTGATTAAGGAAGGCGTTGATAAGGATCAACTTGAACTCGTCGGGTTCGGTGGTACCGCTAATATGTTCGGTAAGAACTATTTAAACCGAGTTGTAATCCTGGAATAAGATAATATTTCTTATAATATAATAGAAATTCTATAAAAGAGAAAAGGTGTTTAGCTATTGCTAGACACCTTTTTTGTTATAAAGAAATCAAGTAATTACTGGTTGATAATGAAATTATTTATGTGGCAATATTAGAATATAATTAGGAAATATCAATTATTTACATTAAGAAGTCCTTCAATGATTTTTTTTGATAAATATATAATTAAATAATTATTAAATACAACAAACGAATTGAGAAACAAACAGGTAACAATAAAGCTTTGCATAACATGAAAAACGGCAAATATCTCAATATTTTACTTTTTATAAATAACGCATTATTGTTTGATTATCAGGATATTACAAAATGCAACTAGATTAAACGATACCTCTCCCGGTTTCCGGATAAAAAGCCATGTAGGGTAATTGTTTTAGACAATAATATACCTCAGATTTCTCTCTATTATAAACCGATAATCGGTGATAGTGTTCCGGAAGCGAGTCGTCGGGATTGGAATGTTAGCTATGATTTGGGTGGAACGTGGAAGGAAGCACGGAAAATAGGGAGGAAGAATAGCTCTTTGTTTAAGGTAGATGTGGTGGTATATCCGGAAGTTTCATTGAAGAATCTGATTATAACGCAGATTTATCAGGTGCTGTTTAATTTGTCACCGGCAATTGAAGTTTCGTTTTGGAAAGGGATGAAGTTGACGGCGCAGGTTGTTGTTCCTGTTTATAATGACGGGTATGGACGAAGAGCCGATAGAGTACATCCGGGCTTTTTAACATTGCAACAAACCGTTCGCTTGCCTTATAATATATGGCTTACCGGAACTTTGGGAATGTTTAATGCTGAACGCTATGGAGGAGACCTTCGACTACTACATACATTTAAGGATGAAAGGTTTTCAGTAGAAGGCCGGATTGGACTGACTGCTACACAACGATGGGATGGATTTGAATGGACCTATGGCACGAAAACAAGAATGACCTGGGCTTTAGGGGCGAATTTTTATTATCCGCATTATAATGTGCAGGCAAGTCTGAAAGTAGAACAATATCTGTTAGGAGAAAAAGGGGTGAGGTTCGACTTGATTCGTCACTTTCGTTATGCTTCAATAGGTTTCTACGCAATGAAAGCGGAGGGGGCAAGTGCTAACGGAGGATTCAGGTTCCAAGTGGCATTGCCACCTTATAAATATAAGAGAAAAGGATATATTCCACGAGTTACTCCATCTAAAAATATGGGAATTGCCTACAATGCCGGCAATGAACAGTATTATTATAGAGGATATAGAGCGAACCCGGGGGAGAATATAATGCAGAATAATAGTTTTAACCCATATTTTATTAAATCAGAATTACTAAATTTTTAATTTTATTGAGATGAAAAAGAAAAGTTTATTCAGTGGTTTTAATGCTAAATTGGCATTAACCGTAGTAGCCTTATCTGGGGCTCTTTTAACCGGATGTTATAAGGATGAAGGCTTGGATGTAAATGGTCCTGCCGGTGAAGTTACACTCCCGGCTCCAGTTTATACGATTGCCGGTACAGTAGTTGATGCTGAAACCTTGGCTCCCATTGCAAGCGCTAACGTAGCAGGAGATGTTACCGCAACTGTTAGCAAGGGCGGATTTACAGCAAAAGTTACGGATCCCAAAGCTTATGAACTCACTGTTAGCGCAGCTAACTATGAAGATACAAAAGTTACAGTGGATGTTGTAAAGATTGAAGCTGGTCAGACTGCTGTATATCCTGCTTTTGTTGCTATGCAACCTAAGTATGAAGGTACTTATAAGCTTGCTGTGAAAGATACTGAACTAGGTAATCTGACTTTCGGTACAGATTATACGATTCAGACTGTATCTGGAACTGAAGTTACAGATGTCAATGCTGTTCTTGGTGGTGAGACTTATATAATCAAAATCACAAAAGAAGGCTATGTAACCAAATATGTAACTGCTGAGTTGCTGAAACTTAGATCTTCTGAAAGCGGAAAGGATAAAACTATTATCGTTACTTTGACGAAAGCTCCCGTTGGCGTAGTAAAAATCTCTGGTGTATTGACTGTTAATGGCGCTCTATATAATGCTAAAGCTATTACCTTATATAATGAGGAAAAGTCAAAGGTACTTGGAGTTGACGAAGGCTATACTTATAATTTTGAGGTTCCCGCTGACTTGTTCACTGTTGTAACAAGAGCTGACTCAGAAAAGAAATCTGCAACATTTGTCTTTGAGATTGTAGGACCGAATAATGAAACAATTACATTCAAGAAGAGAATAGAGATTCAAGACGATGGCACAAGTGATAGTGAAGTTGATTCACCGATCAACTATGCGGTAAATCTGGTTGATCCTGCTCAGACTAAGAAACTTGAAGAATTCTTTAAAACAGTCACTGTAGATATCTGCAATGATGATGAACCGGCCGGTTTACCATTTAACATTACTTATACGGATTATATCGGTACTGTAGAAGTAGAGGGTAATTATGAGACTAAGCTGAAAGAAGCAGGACTGACAGCTGGTAATCCAATCTATGAGCAAATTGCAAGCTTGATGACTGTCAATGTAATCGCGGAATTCGGTAAAGAAGAAAAAACATTAAACTCAAAAACTGATTTCGATTACGTAATTCCTTATGATAATTGGTTGAAAACACTGGATGTTACCCGTGTATATAATCAGATAACTCGTGAAGTGGCAAGTATTACAGTTAATGATGTTCCGGTTGAAGGTACATTAACGAAATTGAATGGTGCTAACAATGTAGTAAAAGAAGCTAATGGTATTGAACTTAGTAACTATATTGTAGATACTGTATCTCATGCTCACGGTCACGGTCATGGTCATGGAAGTGGTAATGCCGGTGGTGGTATTGTAGTTCCTGAATAATCGTGGGATAGCAATCTATACAATTAAGTCGGGAGTATAAACGAATTGAAAAGAATGCAGATAAAACGATTTATAACAACGTGCATATTTTTATGCTGTGCGTTTGTACTTTCGGCTCAATTAACTTATGGTACTACTGGATTGTTGCATGCCCCTTCCGCTGAAATGCAGAAAGATAAGACAATAATGCTGGGTGCCAACTTTATGAACAAGGAGATAACTCCTCCTACGTGGTACTATCATACGTACAACTATTACCTGAATGTGACCTTTTTCCCCTGGTTGGAAGTGGCATACACATGCACACTTTTTAAAGCGGAAGCACTGGGCTTAAAACCTTACGGTTACTCGGGTTTTACGAATCAGGACAGATATTTCTCTGTCCGACTGCGAGCTTTGAAAGAAGGGCAATTCTGGAAGTATATGCCGGCTGTGGTTCTGGGAACATCAGACCCGTTTACTTCTTCCGGAGGTGGGGTAGTTGGTTCATCAAGCGGAAACGGATATTTCAGCCGTTTTTATATAGCTGCAACCAAGCATCTGCCGATAGGAACAGAAGAAATCGGAGTACACCTCTCTTATTTATATAATCAGAGAAAGGAGTACAAGCTGAACGGAATAGCGGCGGGTATCACTTACAATCCCAGTTTCGCACCGGATTTGAGGGTGATAGCGGAATATGATTCGAAAGATTTTGCGTTGGGTGCCACCTATTTGCTTTTCAACCATTTGCATGCGCAGGTAGAATTGCAAAAAATGAAATATTTTACCGGCGGACTCATGTTTAGATTTACGTTGAAGTAAGTTTCGCCTGAAAAGTGAATAAGTATAAAGAGTTAAACAATAAAAACTAAAAAACAATGAAAAGTAAATTAGTAATATTATCTTTACTGTTGTCGGGAGCGGCTGTTGTTGCCACTGCACAAACTAAAGAGAAGTACTACAGTGAAAGCTGGAAGGACAATATCTTTATCAGTGTGGGGGTAGGTGCACAGGCTGGTACGAATCCTGACACCAAATTTGGTAAGACGGTGACTCCGCTGATCAACCTGTCAGTGGGTAAGTACATTTCTCCTATATGGGGAGTTCGTGGACAAATCTATGGTTGGCAATCAAAGCAGGAAACTGCTTATCCGTTCCTGGATTTGGATAATCGCAAAGAGCGTAAAGAAAACTATGTAGGTTTGAACGCCGACGCTATGTTGAACCTTACCAACCTGATTTGTGGTTATAACCCGGATCGTTTGTTTGAGTTGAGCGTATTTGCAGGTCCTTCAGTTAACATTGTGAAAAATTATGCAGATTGGCAATTGGGTTATAAGACTGATGGCGGTGTAACGACTCCGACTGGCGATACTAAATATACTACAACGATTGACCCTGCAACTACTACGCCTGTTAATCACGATTTACGCTGGTTAGTTGGTGCCAGTGTAGGTGTAGGAGCTAAATTTAATGTGAATAGATCTTTGGCTATCGACGTAGAAGCTCGCGGTCAGGTTACTCCGTCAATCTTGGGTGCTTATAGTAGCGCTAATACCGATGGTTATATTCATCTGACTGCAGGTGTTACTTATACTTTCGGTGGCAAGAAGTTCGTAGCTTGTGGCTCGAAAGTTGATCAGAATGCTATCAACAACGAAATCAATAAGTACAGAAGTGAACTGGCACAAGCTCAGGCTGACCTGGCTAACGCTAAGAACGCTTTGGCTAACGCTAAGCCTGTAACTAAGGAAGTAGTGAAGGAAATTGAAGTTGCCGGTCCTCGTGCCATCTTCTTCAAGATTGGTAGCGCTCGCATCGATGATTACGGTATGGTTAACATCCAGTTGGCTGCCAAGATTCTGAAGGCTAACCCGGATAAGAAGTACAAAGTTGCCGGTTATGCTGACAAGGCTACGGGTAGCGCTTCCTGGAACCAGAAGTTGTCTGAAAAACGTGCTCAGGCTGTTTACGACGCATTGATTAAGGAAGGTGTTGATAAGGATCAGCTCGAACTCGTTGGATTCGGTGGTACTGCTAACATGTTCGGTAAGAACTATTTGAACCGAGTAGTAATTCTGGAATAAGATATAGGGCAAAGAGTTGTAAACTCTAAACAAGAGAGGGGGCTTAACATGAGTTAGGCCTCCTTTTTTGTTATTATGACAGCAGATGAGGCAAATATCAAATTTTAATCGTAATTTTGTAGCCCATTATGAGTAGAATATTAGCGATTGATTACGGTAAAAAGCGTACGGGGATAGCCGTCAGCGATACGTTGCAAATGATTGCTAACGGGTTGACAACTGTACCTACACATGAACTGTTGACGTTCATCCTTGATTATGTAGGAAAAGAACCGGTGGAACGCATTCTTGTAGGGCTTCCTAAACAAATGAACAATGAAGCTTCGGAAAATATGAAGCGAATAGAGCCTTTTGTTCGTTTGTTGAAGAAAAAATTGCCGGCAATGCCTGTTGAGTATGTCGACGAGCGTTTTACTTCTGTTTTGGCACATCGTACTATGCTGGAGGCCGGGCTGAAGAAAAAAGATCGACAGAATAAAGCTTTGGTAGATGAAATCAGTGCGACTATTATCCTGCAAAGTTATTTGGAGAATAAACGTTTTGCCTTATAATAATAAGGTATATATACTTATATATAATAGTGATTTAATAATTTGTAATTAGATAAACAATGATTTTACCCATTTACGTGTACGGGCAGCCCGTATTGAGAAAAGTGGCGGAAGATATTACTCCCGACTATCCTGGTTTGAAAGAGTTAATAGCGAATATGTTCGAAACGATGGACCATGCAGAAGGTGTGGGACTTGCAGCTCCACAAGTTGGACTTCCGATTCGTGTTGTAGTAGTGGATTTGGATGTACTGTCTGAAGATTATCCGGAATATAAGAATTTTCGGAAAGCATATATCAATCCTCATATCCTAGAAGTATCTGGTGAAGATATATCTATGGAAGAAGGGTGTTTGAGTCTTCCTGGTATCCATGAGTCTGTGAAACGTGGTAATAAAATTCATGTTACGTATATGGATGAAGATATGGTGGAGCATGATGAGGTTGTTGAAGGTTATTTGGCGCGTGTGATGCAACATGAGTTTGACCATCTGGAGGGAAAGATGTTTATTGATCACTTGTCTCCCCTGCGTAAGCAAATGATTAAGGGAAAGCTGAATGCGATGTTGAAGGGCAAGGCTCATTGCACGTATAAAGTGAAAACTGTGAAATAAGCCAATCTTATAATATGGTATAAAAGGCTCAAAAAATATAAAAAGTCTTCCGCTAATCCTGCTAGGTAAATGAAAAGCATTAAATTTGTTTCGTTTACAAGCATTTATAAGACAAGATGATAAAAAAGATACTGACGGCTTTCCTGTTGCTTCCAACGTTGCTGTGTGCGCAGATCAATACGGAGCGGGTGATGACAATCGCGCGTAACGCATTGTATTTTGAAGACTATGTGCTTTCTATCCAGTATTTCAACCAAGTAATTAACGCCAAGCCTTATTTATATGAGCCTTACTTCTTTCGTGGTTTGGCAAAGATTAATTTGGATGATTTTCAAGGTGCGGAAGCGGACTGTAATGCTGCTATCCAACGTAATCCTTTTGTGGTAGGCGCTTATCAAATACGTGGGTTGGCTCGTATTCGGCAGAATAATTATGACGGAGCCATAGAGGATTATAAGACAGCCTTGAGATATGATCCGGAAAATCTTGTCTTGTGGCATAATCTTTCTCTTTGCCACATGCAGAAGGAGGACTATGGAGCAGCTAAAGAGGATCTGGGGAAATTGTTGAAAATAGCGCCCAGATATACTCGTGCTTATCTGATGCGTGGTGAAGTATCACTGAAGCAGAAAGATACGATACAGGCCTTGAATGATTTTGAAAAGGCGATTGAAATGGATCGCTATGATCCTGACGGGTGGGGAGCACGCGCTATTGTCCGTCTGCAACAAGGAAAGTATGCGGATGCTGAAGCTGACTTGGATCATTCTATTCATTTGAGTGCAAAGAATGCGGGTAATTATATTAATCGTGCATTGGCTCGTTTTCATCAGAATAATTTGAGAGGTGCCATGAGTGATTATGATCTGGCATTGGATATTGATCCGAATAACTTCCTCGGACACTATAACCGTGGTTTGCTTCGTGCTCAGGTGGGTGATGATAACCGTGCAATAGAAGACTTTGATTTCGTTCTGCAGATAGAGCCGGATAATATGATGGCAACCTTTAACCGTGGTTTGCTACGTGCACAGACCGGAAATTATCGTGGTGCAATCAGTGATTATTCGAAAGTGATTGATGAATACCCCAACTTTATGGCAGGATATTATCATCGTGCTGAAGCTCGTAAGAAGATCGGTGATCGTAAGGGAGCTGAACAGGATGAATTCAAACTCATGAAGATGCAGATTGACAAACGTAACGGAGTTACGGCAGATAATAAGGATGTCGCGGATAATAATGCTCAGGATGGTGAGGATAAGAGTAAGACGCGTAAGAAGTCCGATAAGAATATGGACAATTACCGGAAGATTGTGATTGCTGACGACTCTGAGCAGGATGAGAAGTATAAGAGTGATTACCGCGGACGTGTACAGGACCGGAATGTATCTATCAAGATGGAGCCGATGTATGCGCTGACCTATTATGAGAAATTAAGCGAGGTAAAACGTATCGTTCATTTCCATAAGTATATCGAGGAGTTGAACCATTCTAAATTGTTCCCGAAGCCTTTGCGTATCACTAATATGGAAGCTCCGTTGACGGAAGAACAAGTGAGATTCCATTTTGCTTTGGTCGACTCGCATACCTCGGATATTGTAGCAGATGACAAAGATGCCAAGAAACGTTTCTTACGTGGGCTTGACTTCTATTTGGTTCAAGACTTTGCCAGCTCCATTGATGACTTTACGCAGGCGATTTTGCTGGATGATAAATTCTTCCCGGCTTATTTCATGCGAGCATTGGTGCGCTACAAACAGCTGGAATATAAAAAAGCGGAAGCTGAGTTAACTGAAGGTGTTCCCGGAGCTTCTTCCGATAGTAAGAAACAACCAGAAGTAACGTCAATAGATTATGATATTGTGAAAAATGATTTGGATCATGTCATCCAATTGGCTCCTGATTTTGTTTATGGCTATTATAACCGTGCCAATGTATCATCAATGTTGAAAGATTATCGTGGGGCATTAGAGGATTATAATAAGGCTATTGAATTGAACAAAGATTTTGCTGAAGCTTATTTCAACCGTGGTTTGACTCATATCTTCTTGGGTAACAACAAGCAGGGAATTACAGATCTGAGTAAGGCGGGTGAATTGGGTATCGTATCGGCTTATAATATTATAAAGAGGTTTACCGATACGCGTGAATAACATTTTTTTGCTAAAAAATAAAATATCAAAAAAGAATTAGCTATTTTTGCGTTCTGAAAATTGAAATATACACAACATTATGATAAAGATAACATTTCCAGACGGCTCCGTACGTGAGTATAACGAAGGAGTAACGGGACTGCAGATTGCAGAAAGTATCAGTTCACGCCTGGCACAGGAAGTGCTGGCATGTGGCGTGAACGGTGAGATTTATGATTTGGGACGTCCTATCAATGAGGATGCTGAGTTTGTTCTCTATAAATGGGAAGATGAGCAGGGTAAACACGCTTTCTGGCATACCAGTGCTCACTTGCTGGCCGAAGCTTTACAGGAATTGTATCCGGGTATTCAGTTCGGTATTGGTCCTGCCATCGAAAACGGTTTCTATTATGATGTGGATCCGGGTGAAGCTGTCATTAAAGAATCTGACCTTCCGGCTATTGAAGCCAAGATGGCAGAATTAGTGGCGAAGAAGGAAGCTGTTGTAAGAGAAAATATTTCAAAAACGGATGCATTGAAGAAATTCGGTGACCGTGGTGAGAACTATAAGTGTGAGTTGATCTCCGAATTGGAAGATGGTCGCATAACAACTTATACACAAGGTGCTTTCACGGATTTATGCCGTGGTCCACACTTGATGACTACCGCGCCGATCAAGGCTATTAAGTTGATGTCGGTGGCCGGTGCATATTGGCGTGGACATGAGGATCGTAAGATGATGACGCGTATTTATGGTATCACATTCCCGAAAAAGAAAATGTTGGATGAATATCTGGCTATGCTGGAAGAAGCCAAGAAGCGTGATCATCGTAAGATCGGTAAGGAAATGGATTTATTTATGTTCTCCGACACAGTGGGTAAAGGACTGCCGATGTGGTTGCCGAAGGGGACTGCGTTGCGCTTGCGTCTGCAGGAATTCTTGCGTCGTATCCAGGCACGTTACGATTATCAGGAGGTTATCACTCCCCCGATCGGTAACAAGTTGTTGTATATCACTTCCGGCCACTATGCAAAATATGGTAAAGATTCGTTCCAGCCTATTCATACGCCCGAAGAAGGAGAGGAGTACTTCTTGAAACCGATGAATTGTCCTCATCACTGTCTGATTTATAAGAATTCTCCGCGTTCATATAAAGATCTGCCTTTGCGCTTGGCTGAGTTTGGTACGGTTTGTCGTTATGAGCAAAGTGGTGAATTACATGGATTAACGCGTGTACGTAGTTTTACGCAGGATGATGCACATATCTTCTGCCGTCCCGATCAGGTGAAGGATGAATTCTTGCGTGTGATGGATATTATTTCAATTGTATTTCGTTCCATGGACTTTGCCAATGTAGAGGCTCAAATTTCCTTGCGTGACAAAGTGAATCGTGAAAAATATATTGGTAGCGATGAAAACTGGGAAAGAGCTGAACAATCTATCATTGAGGCTTGTGAAGAAAAGGGCTTGACTGCCAGAATTGAGTATGGTGAAGCTGCTTTCTATGGTCCGAAGTTGGATTTTATGGTGAAAGATGCTATCGGCCGCCGTTGGCAGTTGGGTACCATTCAGGTGGACTATAACTTGCCGGAGCGTTTTGAATTGGAATATACAGGCGCTGATAATCAGAAACATCGTCCGGTAATGATACACCGTGCGCCGTTTGGTTCTATGGAGCGTTTTGTTGCTGTGCTTATTGAGCATACGGCTGGTAAATTCCCATTGTGGCTGACTCCTGAACAGGTGGCTATTCTGCCCATCAGCGAAAAATTCAATGACTACGCACAAGAAGTGAAGAAATTCTTGAAACAATACGATATTCGTGCAATTGTGGATGAGCGTAACGAGAAGATAGGACGTAAGATTCGCGATAACGAATTGAAGCGTATTCCTTACATGTTGATTGTGGGTGAAAAAGAAGCTGAGAATAGAGAAGTTTCTGTCCGCAAGCAAGGGGAAGGCGATAAGGGTACCATGAAATTTGAAGAATTTGCTAAAATTTTGAACGAAGAAGTTCAGAATATGATAAATAAATGGTAACTTTGCGCCCACTTATAAAAGCATAGCATATAGTGATGTCTTAAAGATAGCTTTTATCTAACTTAAAAAATAATAATTTGGGAGTAATAAATAAGAAACAAACTGGAAATAGAGGTTATTTAATGAAAAATGACAGCTTAAAAGGGCAATACCGGATTAATGAGCAAATCCGTGCCAAAGAAGTCCGCATAGTGGGCGATGAAGTAGAACCAAACGTATATCCGATAGCTCAGGCATTAAAGCTTGCCGAAGAGCGTGAGGTGGATCTCGTGGAAATCTCTCCAAACGCGCAACCCCCTGTTTGTCGAATCGTTGATTACTCTAAATTTCTTTATCAGCTGAAGAAGCGTCAGAAGGAACAGAAGGCAAAGCAGGTTAAAGTAAATGTGAAGGAGATTCGTTTCGGGCCACAAACCGATGATCACGATTACAACTTCAAGTTGAAACATGCCAGAGGATTCTTGGAAGATGGTGATAAGGTGAAAGCCTATGTATTCTTTAAAGGTCGTTCAATCTTGTTTAAAGAACAGGGAGAGGTGCTATTGCTGCGATTTGCCAATGATTTGGAAGACTATGCGAAAGTAGACCAAATGCCGGTATTGGAAGGGAAAAGAATGACCATTCAGCTTTCTCCAAAAAAGAAAGAGGCACCAAAGAAGCCTGCAGCACCGAAATCCGCAGAAGGATCGAAAGCGGCTCCGGCTGAAACAGAAGAATAAAAAGAAATGAGTAACGCCACAGGTATAGTGCGTTGCCATATAATTTAAATAATTTAAAAATAAGTAAGATGCCAAAGATGAAGACTAACTCCGGTTCTAAAAAGAGATTTACTCTTACCGGAACAGGTAAAATCAAAAGAAAGCACGCTTTTCACAGTCATATCTTGACTAAGAAAACTAAGAAGCAAAAAAGAAACTTGTGCCATTCAACTACAGTTGACGTGACAAACGTAAGCCAAGTTAAGGAACTCTTAGCAATGAAGTAAAAAGCGTACAAAGTATTTTAAAGTATTAACCGAATGCATTAGCTTTAAGTCCGTTGCGTGAAGTAATGGCGCTAACATTCAAAAATTAGTAAAACTATGCCAAGATCAGTAAATCACGTTGCTTCAAGAGCAAGAAGAAAGAAAATTTTGAAATTAACCAGAGGCTACTTTGGTGCAAGAAAGAACGTATGGACCGTTGCCAAGAATACTTGGGAGAAAGGTTTGACTTATGCGTTCCGTGACCGTAAGAACAAGAAAAGAAACTTCCGCGCTTTGTGGATTCAGCGTATCAATGCTGCAGCTCGTTTGGAAGGTATGTCTTATTCTAAGCTGATGGGTGCTTTGCACAAAGCAGGAATCGAAATCAACCGTAAAGTTTTGGCTGATTTAGCGATGAACCATCCGGAAGCTTTCAAGGCTATCGTAGCTAAAGCAAAAGCAGCTTAAGTTTATTTAGCAAATAGTTGACAAAGTGCTGATTACGAATGAGTAATCGGCACTTTTTGCTTATACTAGGGGAGATATTATATAAAATGTCTTGTCAGAAGGAAACAAAATCATGTTTTTCCTTGTTTCTTTGACGGAAACTTACTACATTTGTTGTAGAAAATATAGCCGCATTGATTGGATCGGGAAACTCATCAAACTATTATGAAATACCGAGACAAGCTTCGCTTCTCAATGGCGGGCCACGCCCTTCGGGGTAACCTTTGAGTCAGTGGATTACAAAGAGGACGAGCGCTCAAATCATGTCATTCGGAGTTTCATCACATCATCGGTGCGGCTTTTTTATAAAGGGGAACGGTAGTCTTGGTTGATTACCGTTCCTTTTTTCTTTTAATGCCACTTCGTCATCTTTGGAGTTATTACATAAAAAAACATCCCATGAGTTTATTTCGCTTCATGGGATGTTTTTTTATGTAGAGAGAGTAATCTCTTGAAAGAATTAGTGATTTTGACGTAGGTCTTTTACTCTGACTGCTTTTCCTTCGCTTTGTGGCAAGGAACCTTTTTTCACTAGTTTCAGTTTGGGAGTCACTAATATCTCGTCTTTCAATTGACGTGTGATCTCTTTGCGTATCTTTTCCAATTCAATGTAATTATCAGTAGAAAGATCGCTGAGTTCTACTTCCACAATCATTTCATCCTGGTTGTTTACTGTTTCCAGTGTGATAAGATAATTGCTGCCTAATTGTGGGAATTGTACCAATATCTTTTCTACTTGCATTGGGAAGATGTTAACTCCCTTAATGATGAACATATCATCGCTACGTCCTTTAATACGGTCAATGCGTAGGTGGGTGCGTCCACATGGACATTCTCCGGGAAGAATACGGGTGAGATCTCGGGTACGATACCGTAGAAGCGGCATCATCTCGCGGTCGAGAGTGGTCAATACTAACTCACCAATTTCTCCATCTGGAACTGGTTCTCCTGTTTCAGGATCAATAATTTCAACCAGATAGCAATCCTCCCAGAAGTGCATGCCGTTTTGTTCCTGACATTCAAAAGCAACTCCAGGACCGTTCATTTCTGTCATACCAAAGCTGTTATAAGCTTTAACACCTAACATACGTTCGATCTTTTTCCGTTGTTCATCTGTATGAGGCTCAGCACCAATGACAAGTGTTTTTAAGCTGGTGCTTGTCGGATCTATACCTTCTTCTTGAATGACTTCTGCCAGGCGAATAGCATAGCTGGGAATAGCATGAAGCGCAGTTGTTTTGAAATCAGTGATGAATTTAATCTGTCGCTTACTGTTTCCGGCAGCAGCAGGAACTGTCAGTGCTCCCAAACGTTCTGCTCCATATTGGAAACCTAATCCTCCGGTGAACATACCATATCCGGAACTATTCTGGAAAACATCCGTTTTGCGTATGCCTACCATATAGAGACAGCGTGCTACCAGGTTTGCCCAAGAGTCCAGATCGTGCTGAGAATGAACAATCAGAGTCGGAGTACCGGTTGTTCCACTTGAAGAATGAATACGTACCCCATCTTCCTGCATATTACCTGAAACTAGACCAAAAGGGTAGGTGGCACGCATATCAGCTTTAGTGGTAAATGGGATTTTTCGAATATCTTCGAGGCTTTGAATGCTATCAGCTGTGATATTATGTTCTTGGAACACTTTTTGGTAATACGGTGAATTAGCTGCAATATTTATCGTCTTTTTAAGCCGCTGAAGTTGCAATTCCTGCAACTTCTCACGGCTCATGGTCTCTATGTCTTCTTCCCAGTATTTGTTATTCATGGTAGTTTGTTTTGGAGGGTCTTTACATTAATTTTTCGGCAATTTCTTTTCCGGCAGCCAGTGCTTTGAGGTTCATCTCTACAATAGCCTCGCCTTTGCGTTCGAAGATTTCGCGGATGCTGGTTTGTATTTTCTCATAATCAATTCCCAGAAAGGGAATGGTAGCCCCAAGCAAAACAATATTTGCTACGCGAATAGAACCAATTTCTTTAGCCACCTTATCCACATTCAGAACGATTTTATGGGGTAATTTATCCAACTCTGCCCGCACATCAGCTTCTGCTGGATAGTTGGGGATATTAACGAACGGAGTTTCGTTA
The DNA here is from genome assembly GCF_020091405.1 of Bacteroides cellulosilyticus. NCBI lineage: Bacteria > Pseudomonadati > Bacteroidota > Bacteroidia > Bacteroidales > Bacteroidaceae > Bacteroides > Bacteroides cellulosilyticus. The sequence goes on along the minus strand of NZ_CP081903.1, from coordinate 5,867,057 downwards.
GTTACCAGCCAGCCTTCAGAACTTAAATAGGGGAGATAGCGTAGTCCTTCCATGGGCTCAAGTGAGATGATCAAATCGCATTTGCCTGAAGGAATAAGATCAGAGGCAATAGGTTGATCACTGATACGTAAATTGGATTGTACGTCACCGCCACGTTGGCTCATGCCATGTACTTCCGCTTGTTTCATATATAATCCGTCTTTAAGGGCGGCTTTACCAATTACTGTGGCGATAGAGAGGATGCCTTGTCCACCAACGCCGGAAAGTATGATATCTTTTTTCATGGTTTTACTTGTTTCGTTTTTTACGTGCTAAAGTTTGAATGCATTCTCTGCGTGGAATAATAACAGATACACCACGATATTCGATTTCTTCACGGATAATCTGTTTCATTTCTTCATAATTCTTTTTAAGGGGAACTACTACGCGAATGTGTTCAGGAGCTACACCGATACCAGCGCAGATTGCTTCGATACGTCCTGTGCCGGCGGAATCCTGACCGCCTGTCATAGCGGTAGTTTCATTGTCTGAGATGACAATGGTAACATTAGCATTTTCATTGACACAGTCTAGAAGTCCTGTCATGCCGGAATGGGTAAAAGTTGAGTCTCCGATGACTGCCACTGCAGGGTGAAGACCACCATCAGAGGCACCTTTTGCCATTGTAATGGATGCCCCCATGTCTACACATGAATTGATGGCATTGAATGGCGCATTGGCTCCTAAAGTATAACAACCGATATCACTGAATACCTTATGAGTTGGATATTCTTCTTTTAGTACTTGCGTCAGTACAGTATACATATCACGATGGCCACAACCTTCGCAAAGTGCAGGTGGACGCATTTCTACAAGAGAAGGCACTCCAAACTCTGATTTGTTTTCTTTTCCTACGGTGCGCGCTACCTTGTCCGGATTTAATTCACCGTCCTGTGGCAATGTGCCATCCAAACGTCCTTTTATTTTAACGCCAATGCCGAGATAACCTTTCAACTGTTTCTCAACGAAAGGTTGTCCATCTTCCAATACCAGAATCTCATCGCAGGCTTCTACCAGCTGTAGAAGTTGTTTCTTGGGTAATGGGTATTGCCCAATCTTTAATACAGGATATTCACAGCCGTTAGGATAGTTTTCCATCAGATAGTTGTAGCCGATACCGCAAGCTATGATACCCATTTTTTTGTTAGGACCATCTATATACTTATTATATGGAGAACTTTCAGAGGCTTCAATGAATTCAGCCTGACGTTCCAACAAAACTTTGTAACGTTTGCGTGCATTACCTGGTAATAGGATAAATTGGCGTGGGTCTTCACTGAAAGATATTTCATTCTGGACTTGTTGGGCCTTTTGTTCTACACCTGAACGAGAGTGGGCGAGACGGGTGACCATACGCAATAATATCGGTTCACCGATTTTTTCAGAGAATGCAAAGCCGTTATAAACCATGTCGTACGCTTCTTGCTGATTACTTGGTTCGTACATGGGAATAAGTGAGAAATCACCGTAAAAGCGGCTGTCTTGTTCATTTTGTGAAGAGTGCATGCTGGGATCATCCGCTGCTATTACGATTAATCCACCTTTTACACCGGTAACGGCTGAATTGATAAAACAGTCGGCAGCTACATTCATACCTACATGTTTCATACAGACTAATGCTCGTTTACCAACAAATGACATACCCAAAGCGGCTTCCATTGCGGTCTTTTCGTTAGAAGACCAACGACTGTGAATATTTTGTTCAGTCGTAATGGGTGCCATTTGGATGTATTCTGTTATTTCCGTGGAAGGAGTGCCGGGATAGGCGTAAACACCTGAGAGTCCGGCATCTAATGCAGCTTGTGCAATGGCTTCATCGCCAAGTAAGAGTTGCTTGCTCATATCTGATTGTTTTAATGTTAGTCATGGATTATTAATAAGAAAATAATCTGCGTTTTTCACTCGCAAATATAGCCTTTTGCTTTTATTTTATTACGATTTTACTTGAAAATCTTTCTTTCGTTTAAAGCATTCCAATATTTTCTAGCATTTTTCATATGATCAGCGTAATTGGAAGCAAAGTTATGGGTACCTGAAAAGTCCTCTTTGGCACACATATAAATATAATTGTGCTTTGCATAATTCAGCACAGCATCAATGCCGATGGTTGAAGGAATACGTATCGGTCCCGGTGGTAATCCGGCATTTAGATAAGTATTGTAGGGTGACTTTACATTCAGGTGCTCATTCGTAATTCTTCTTAGACCGAAATCTTGAAGTGCGAATTTAATGGTGGGATCGGCCTGTAAGGGCATACCCTTATTTAAACGATTTATGTAGAGACCTGCAACCATGGGCTTTTCTTCATTGTTATTTGTTTCTTCTTCTACAATAGAGGCGAGCGTTGATACTTCTTCCGGTGTCATGCCTATGGTTGTGGCCTTGGCTAGTCGTTCCTGATTCCAGAATTTTTCATGTTCTTTCTTCATACGGTCAAAGAAATCCTGTACGCTCATATTCCAGTATACTTGATAAGTTTCGGGAATGAACAGGCTGGCCATTGTTTCCTTTGTATATCCCATTTTCTTTTGAAATAGCGAGTCGTTCATTATTGCTGCAATTTCAGTAGAATCAATCATAAGTTGTTTACCTACGCTGCGAGCAAGTCTATCTAAAGTACGTACATTGCTAATGGTCAGATTTATAGGTTCTTGATATCCTCTATATAAACGACTAAAGACGTGGTAAACACTCTCTCCTGGGCGGATGGCATAGCGTCCAGTGTGGATGTTTGAATTGTAGTCACGCCATTTAGCCATCCAGAGAAAGCCTGAAAAACTTTTCGGATGTCCCTGTTTTTTTACCTTGTTATATATGGAATCCGGTGTATCGTCTTTATCGATATAAATATAAGCTGTTTTGGAGGGATGAAACTGTGGATAGAATAAATAATAATAGAATGTTCCGGCACAAGCTGCGCCAATAAGGAACAGGGCTATCAACCCTCCTATGAGAATTCTTTTTGTCTTCTTTTTCATCGGTTTCTACAGTTTTCTTTAGTCAGGCAAAGGTAAGAAGAATCTATGAAATAAAAAAGGAGATGCATAAGCATCTCCTTTCCTTTGAGCCGCTAGCCAGACTTGAACTGGCGACCTACGCGTTACGAAGTCTCTTATAGATTCCTACGTATGTTGCTGATATTCATGTAGGTTCCTACGATTGTCAGAATTCTTTAAAGCACAATCTGCTATACAATTGTTAGTTTGGTAGTAGGATTGAACTGTTAATAATGAGGTTACATTGTTGGCTTTGTCCCTTTGCTGATTTTAGGAGGATCGTACTCCGCTTCTTGTCTTCGTTTCTCGTCCTCATCTTTGAGGTATTTGTTTCGTATATCTTTGATGTTGTTCGTCATCCCCCATACTTTGAAGAAGAGGATGATTTGCAATACTCCAAATATTAGGAGTATAATGGTTAATAAGTCAATCATATTTCTTATTTTATAAGGTATTGATATATATTTCTGCTATATCTCTTTCTGACAGTGTGAATTTTTGATATTCATTAATAGCCTGTTCTATAAATCCTTTGCTTTTTAGAACTTTTAGTTTATTGAGAAGTTTTTCAAATACTTCCTTATCTATAACATCTATTTTTTTGAATGTGTCAAGGACATATTCAATTGCATCGTTTTCTGATAGGCCTGTTTCGTCTATATAATATTTACATGCTTCTGGTATTTTATTTAATCTAATAAATTTAGCAATGATTGATTCCATGGAATCATTTGTATTGTAAGAGATTGAATCATAATCAGCTGCTTGTATTTGAAATGGAGTAGTTGCTTTAATAACTTCTTCTGAACATGGGCATCTGTTTTCTAAATTCTTCTTCGCTTCGTAAAGTTTTTCTTCGAATATTTTTTTAGCATGAGCTTTTTGCTCTTCTTGCTCTTTTAATCTTTTTGCTTCATATTCCTTTGTTTCTTTGACAACTTTGATTTCTTCGGAAATTGCACTGTTGTATTTTTCTATAATCCTTGCTTTTCCATAGTTATATTCTTCTTCTGATAGAAATCCTTTTGTCCAATAATCATGAATATCGCTGAGAGCTTTGTACATGAAATATCTATCCTCAAAGTTGCTTTCTATCATAACAGCAGTTCCAGAGGCAGAAACCATGAACATTGATTTACCTCCACCTGAAACTTCGTCAAAGTCAATATGCAATCCAACTATGGCATCAGCTTGAAAATATTTGGCTTTTTCTTCTAATTCAGCCATAACATCCTTGTATATGGTGTTCAGCTTGTTTTGGTAAGTATTGGAACGACCGCCAAAAACATCCGTTAGCGATGCTGCAAAATCGGAGAAGAAATTTGCGCCAATAACTATGTTGGCGTTTATTACTCCCAAGTATCGCTTTATAGAGTGATTTTCGATATTGTTTGTTGTAGTTATTATCATAGTATCAGATATTTAGTTTGTTTTTTAATTCGTTGAAAGCGTCCGGGATGGGGCTAAATTATTCACTTACTATGAAACTGATGTCTATATTTAATTTATAGTTCATTAGGAATGAAGAACTGCTTCGTATTCTTTTTAGTAATAATTGTTACTTCTTTCCCGCTATCAAGCAAGATAGCTTGTACATTTTCTTTTATATCATCAGCAAAAGGGTCTTGAATGTAAATTTTCTTTAGATATTCCATGCTTTGTATTACTAATCTATCAATTTCTCTATTGACATAAGGAAAAGAATATCCAATGATTACCAGTGATGTTGTATTTTTTACGCGCTCTATAATACTTTTAATAAATTCATCGTTTCTTTCCCAAGAATAAGAAAGTGTATTTCTATATAAATTATTATAATGCAATATCTCTCCTATTTTTACTATAGCTTTATTAAGATCATATCCTCCATTGAAAATATCTATAATTGTTTTCTCATCTTGCCTATCTATAAATAATGCAGTTCCATTTAATTTTGCAATAGAAAATACATCTTTATTTTTATTTTTTGTGGTAATAGTCTTGCTAATTACATTCAAATTTTCCCATAGCTTCATTATATACTTTCCGTCATTAGAATAATCGGAATATGCTAATTCAAACTGTGCGTCATAATTCCATGTTAGTATATCTATTGAAGGGAACTTCTTGTCTTCATTCAATAGTGATGCTATAAAACCATCGTAACGTAAATCATGTGGAAGAAATAACTGATTAAGTGTTAGGTAGATGGATAGAGCATTTTTTACTCGATTGTATATCTCACTCTTTTGAGTGATAAATAACATTTTTGCATAAGTATCAATAGTTGGATAATCTCCACATCTATCTGATAGCCATTTTAGCTCATCCTTAATTAATAAGAGGGTTTCTTTCTCTTTACCAGTAAATCCGTTGCATTTTTCAGAAAGCAATTTTATCAATGAATGAATAGCTATACTAAATTCTGATATGATGGGAACTCCTCTTTTGATTTTTCCTTTCTGGTCGCGTTCACCATAGCTTGCTCCAGCACCCAAAATGTATGTTATTTTATTCATTCTCTATCCTTTATTAATCTATAGTATTGAGTTTTTTGTAATCTTCAATATCCTTTCTTAATAAAAGATAATTTTCCCACTCCGTTTGTATAGTGGTAAAAGAAGGACGTTCGTTTGAATAAAAATTATATCGTCTATGAAGCATTCGTGAAAATGGGTCCCAAATGTATTCATAAGTTTCACAGACAGTTTGATAACCATTTGTTCCTTGTTCAATGCCATTATAATTTTGATGAAAATTTCCATCGCTTTCGTTATATTCAAAAATATATATCCGCATAGTCTATTTATTTAAGATTTCAATATTATTATCACCAAATACAAACCGAAGAACCTGCTCTTTTTTCTCACTACCCATTTCTATAGATAAAGTGGCTTTAATTTCCTTTTGTTTTATGTAATCTGTGTTATTACACGAATCACCAGATTTATAGTAATCGAAAAAATTACAATTTAGCACCTCGCTAATATTACATAGCAAATCGGTGTCAAGGCTATGCTTTTGAAATACTGTTTTTTCGATATTCTGTCTTGCAATACCCAGTAATTCAGCAAATTTAGCCTTTGATAATCCGCTTTCATCTACCTTTTTACGGACTTCTTCTCCAATGTTTAATCTATTGATTTTCATATAATAAAGTTATTAAAGTTTTTTCATTAGCAGAAATTAGTGCGTAATATCTAAAATGTTAAATAATGATAATAATGTAATCTAAAGATATTACATGTAATATATTTGATTACATTTGCGTCATCAATCATTCATTGACGCAACAAAGATGCAAAACTGATTGATAGGATAAAATAGTATAAACATATTAAATCACACGGTTATGAGCGCGAATTTTAAAAATCAAATGAAAGAGGTCATGTCACTTGCATGGTCTTTCGTGAAGAGAAACGGTTTTTCAATAAGTGAAGCATTAAAAGTTGCTTGGGCTAACTTGAAGCTGAAAGCTGAAATGAAAAGTAAGATTGTAAAGTTCTACTTTCAAAAAGTAGATGGTTCTGTGAGAGAGGCATATGGTACTCTTTGTGAGAAATTGATGCCTGCTATTACTGGTACAGATAAGAGAGCAAAGAACGATACTGTTCAAACTTATTTCGATACTGAACGCCAAGAGTTCAGATGCTATAAAAAGGCTAACCTTTTAAAAATCGCTTGATATGAGACAGTATAGAGTTTGTGACAGCATAGATGCTTATGAGTTTGAAAAGTCTTTAGATAAGGCTTGTACTGAGCTTGATAGAGTGGACGGTATGTCAGAGGCAGAAGCTTGCACATACTGTAATACTGACACCAAAGAAGAAGCGCTGCAAGGTATTCAAGAAGAGATTGATTACATAGAGTTTCAACTTAACAGAATGGCGGTATGATAGAAATAGCAATAACATTAATGAGCCTGTACGCTGGGTATAGGCTATTCAGAAAGCCGGGTGAGAAGTTCTTTTATGATGATTAATCACACGATTATATCACGCACGACAGCCCGTGCAGACGTAGAGAATATTCTACACGGGCACTATTGATTAGTTCTTTGAAATATTGTAAAAGCCTTTACGGTGTAATTCATAAGCCGTTTAGGTCAACCAAAGATAATGAACGCACATAAGCAAGTTGGAGCTTGTGAGTTGTGCAATGTTTAACGATTAACAGATGTGTAACCATAGTCACTGAGGTGTAAGTAATGACGGATTTGGCGACCGACACGCACATCGAAACATATAGCTAACAGAAAAGCGTGATGCTTGGAATCGAATTCCTCTGTTAGCACTAATTTTTAAAAGTATATGGACGAAATTTGGAAAAATATTGAAGGATATGAAGGTTTATACCAAGTATCCAATTTAGGTAAAGTAAGAAGCCTTGACAGAATCACATTATATTTATCTGGTAGAAAAGTGTTTACACATGGACGCAATTTGAAGTTGAGGTATAACAATGTAGGTTATGTGTATGTATTTCTAATAAAAAACAAAATTAAATCTTTCTTTTTGATTCATAGGTTGGTTGCTCTTGCATTCATACCAAATGTAAGTAACAAGCCCGAAATAGACCACATAAATACCATTCGTGATGATAATCGTGTTTGCAATTTAAAATGGGTTACGAAGAAAGAAAACAGGAATAACCCTAACACAAAAATCTCAAATAAAATATCGAATAAAAAAGCTAAGAGAAAATGGCTTGAAGTTCTTGAAAAGAAAGTAATACAGCTTGATTTAAACGGGAACTTCATAAGGGAGTTCAAAAGTCTCCATGCCATTGAGAGAGAATTTGGCTACAACAGAGCGAACATTGCAAGGTGTTGTAAAGGTGTAAAGAAAACATGTTATGGATTTAAGTGGATGTTTTCGGGTTGGGCGTCCGTACTGGTATTGATATAAAAGACCGTCAGTTCTCGATTACTGGTACAACTGTCTAAAAGGTTGGCGGGCACAAACTAATACTTATTCTTATGGAAGTAAATGAGTACCTTAAGTTCTTGGAAGATACAGTAAAAGAACTTTCACTTGAATTGAAAGCTACTACTGATTGTTTGGCGGCTTTGTCTATTAGACGTACAAGAGAAATGGATAGTTTAATGCTGCGTATTGATGACGCAGTTCACCAAAGTAAATGCACGCTTGCTAAAGTAGAGGAGAAGTTGCCATGAAAGTGATTATGTTTTCTTTTTCAGTGATCTTATTATTATGTATGACAGTGATACTATGTAATGCTGTTATCAAGGATAGTCCCATGTATGTGTCCGGTGTCATACTGACATCTATAATGTTTGTCTTATCTATTATACTCACTGTTTTGACATTTTCGGAGTTGAAAGAGGATTATTGACATAACTGTTTTTGTCGTGTTTTATTTTGTGTTTGTACTGGGGTGTGCGGTCTGTGAAGATAGTGCACCTTTATTATTGGGGATAAGTGGCGGAATTGGTAGACGCACTCAATACCAGAGCGAGTTCAGTGAAAATCTGTATGCAAGTAATGTTGGACGCATCATGAAAGCAGACATCTCATCCCGGTTCGAGCCCGGGCTTGTCCACGAATCATTAATTTAAAATTAAATCTTATGGCAAAAGAATCAGAAGAAAGAAAAAAAGTCAAAGAGAAGCTGATAAAGAAAAATGATAAGCTACCTTTCTCTTTATCTCTTTATGTGAAAGTATCCCGTATGGTTCAAGATTTGAATCGTTTGGCGAGAGCCAATCGAATTGTAGAACCGGAAGATGTACTTTATTCTATTCAACAAGAAGGAGCTCCTAAAGGAAAGTTTTATGTAGTAAGGAACTACTAATCATTAACTCACACGATTATGAATAGAGTATTAACAGAACTCACCCCTGAATGCGAGATTACAGCACGAATGTATGCACAAGGGTATGAAAAGAAAGAAATTGCTGATCTCAAATGCCGAGCAGTTAGCACGATAAACAACCAATTGCAGAAAGCTTTTGATGTTTTGCAGGTGAGGAATGGTCGGGAATTGGCAACCATGCTTTATGAACGGATAGCTGGTGTGAAATTCACAATGGATTTTTCACCTATCATTCGTACATCCGTTGCTTGTGGCTTATTATGTGTCTTTTCTTTGTCGCTTTACCACGAACAGAGCGATATGAGAAGGGCACGAAGAACAAGAGTTGAAACTATTGAAAGAGTAAGGAGGTTAGAATGAATGCAGAAGCAAAATTAAACACTCTCTATCGAATAGGTAGCAGAGTGTCTCTCAATAAAGAGCAAGCAAAAGAGTTTGTAGGCGGTCGTTATAGACTTGAAAAGCTGATAGCAGAAAAGAAAATACGGGCAGAAAAGACCGGAACCACGAAAATGTCTCCTTATGCAATCAATGCTTGTGATGTACTTCTCTATGCTATTGATTCTAAAGAACAAAGAATATAATTAACCCTTTAAATTTTACGATTATGAGTGACCAACTTATATACACTAAGATAGCCAGTATTCTAAAAGAAACAAAGGCTATAACAAAGTCGGAAAAAAACCAGCAACAAGGTTTTAAATTCCGTGGCATTGATAACGTTATGAATGAACTTCATGAGTTATTCTCAAAAAATGATGTGTTCATCCTTCAAGAAGTACAGAATTTCACCACTGAAAATAGACCAACGAAAAGCGGTGGTACTAATACATTCACCCGTGCGATGATAAAGTTCCGCTATATGACTACTGATGGTTCTTTTGTAGAAACCACTAACGTAGGAGAAGCGATGGATTCAGGTGATAAAGGAATGAATAAGGCAATGAGTATTGCTTTAAAGTATTCACTGTTGCAAATGTTTCTCATCCCTACAGAAGAATCAAAAGACCCAGACTCAATTACACCGGAAGAAACGGATTATCTGGCAATGGCTCTGCAAGAAGTTAAAGGCGCGCAAAGTGTGCAGACACTAACGCAGATATTTAATAGCTATAACAGTTTGCAGGGGAACAAAGATTTTATGAACGCATTATCCACTAAGAAAAAAGAATTAAACAATGCAGCTCAATAAATCGCAAGTTGTATTCAACCAAGAGAAACACACCTATATACTGAACGGTGTGTTTCTCTCAGGAATTACAGGGATAATTGAAAGGCAATTATTTCCCGATAAGTTAAAAGGGATTCCTCAATATCGGATTGATAACGCAGCAGAAAAAGGTTCTTATATACATGAATGTTGTGAAATAGCCGATTCATTAGGGGTTATTCCTGATTGTGAAGAAGCGAAGAACTATCTCAACTTAATACAACTTAATGGATTGATTATTGAAGATAGTGAATACCTTGTATCCGACAATGAACATTATGCAAGTTCAATAGATAAGGTTTATCGAGAAAATGAAGATACCTTTCACTTGGGTGATATTAAAACCACATATAAATTGGATAAGGAGTATGTGCGTTGGCAATTATCTATTTATGCTTATCTCTTTGAATTGCAGAATCCAGGCGCAAAAGTTGATAGATTGTTTGCTATCTGGTTGCGAGGCTCTATCGCTGAATTGATAGATGTAGAACGAATCCCTTCTGATGTTATAAAATCGCTTTTGACTTGTGATATGAATGGCATCCAGTTCGTTAACCCCTACGCCCTACCCATATCCAATATTACTTTACCATCTCATTATCAAGAAATGGAACTATCCATAATTGAAATAGAAAAACAAGCGAAATATTGGGCAGACAAGAAGAAGGAACTTACGGATGGAGTAATGAAAGAGATGGTGAAATCCGGAGTCTATAATTGGAAGAGTGATTCAATACAATTTATCCGTAAAAAGGATAGCATTCGAAAATCATTCGATAAAGAAAAATTCGAGAAAGACTATCCGGGAGTTTATAACAAATATTTGAAAGAATCTCCGATAGTTGGTAGCGTAACATTAAAAGTAATATAATATTCATTATGGCAAATCAAATAACCGGACGGATAATCGAAATCAGTCAGACCGTCCAAATACTATCCAAGAATGGAGGAAATCCATTTACCAAACGAGAGTTTATTCTTGATGCAACCACATATGACCCTTATACAGGTGAGCGTAGCGAGTATGAGAATGTTATTCCTTTGGAGTTTTCGGGTGACAAATGTGCAGAACTTGACCGCTATAAAAATGATGATGTAGTGACTATATCATTTGTCTTACAGGGGCGTTCATGGACAAATCAGGATGGGGAACTTAAACGTATGGCGTCTATTCGATGCTATAAAATAGAAGCGCGTGGCGGTGTATCGCAATCTCCACAGACTGTATCGGTACAGCACCCAATTCAACAACCGGCACCGCAGCCGACTTATCAGCAGCAACCGCAGAACTTTCCGCCTCCTGTTGATGCGAATGGTAATGTAAAAGATGATTTACCTTTTTAGCGTATGATTTTCAATCTAAATAATCCTTATGAGATTGACAGGTACAAAGAGTATGTAAACAAACTCTTTCAGCAAAGGGCGGTTGTAGAGGTCAAAAAACGCCTTCCCAATCGCTCTTTAGCACAGAACTCCTATCTTCATTTACTACTGTCTTTCTTTGCTTGTGAATTTGGCTACAGCCTTGAAGAAGTCAAACTTGACTATTTTAAAAAAACTTGTAATCGTGATTTATTTGAACGTAAGAAAATCAATAAGCAGGGTAAGGAGATAACCTACATGAGAAGCAGTTCGGAACTTACCACTGGCGAAATGACAACTGCAATTGAAAGATTTAGAAACTGGTCTCAAGCGCAAGCTGGTATTTATTTGCCTGCACCGAATGAGAATGAGTTTCTTATCCATATAGAACAAGAAATCGAACGTAACAAAGAATTTATTTAGTCATGAACGACTTATTCGGGAATGAGGTTAAGCCTCCAAAGCTTTATAAGCGTGACAGCATAGGCAGGTTTGCCGATGAAAAGACAGCCAAATACGAGCGTGCCTTAACGGATGCGGCTAAGTATAAACAAATGTATCTCGCTGCTCAGTCCCGGATGAGAGGCATGGCCAGAATATTGAGAATGAAAGATGAACTAATTTCTAAATTAAAGAATAATGATAGAAACAAGAAAAACAGAAATCCGGTACGTGACATCTGATCCAAAGAAGATGCTTAACATGTACCTTGCAAAGCGTGTTCTCAAAACATGGGAGGAATCTTTCATTGATGAAGATACCGGTGAAACGGTAAACATTGAACGTAATGAAGTCCTTTTTGATCGTGGTACGCTAATAGACCAAGACACTTTGGCGAAAATTCGTTTCAGTATGGAAGCAGACGGTATCAAGGAAGTGGAGGTCAGCAACCAGAACCGTTTGGCGTTCGAGAATGAGAACAAGTTCTTATATCCTTATCTTGCACAAGCGCAAATAAGCGACAAGAAGTATAAATTCTTGTTGTATGCCACTGGGCTAGAGAATGCTTGCCTTATCTTGAAAGACTACATTGAACTTAATTACCAGTTTGGATTCACCTTGACAATGATAAAGGAGTTCGATTCCTGCGTAATTCTTACTGACAACTTGAAAGAACGCAAGGTTGACGATGCTTCGCTTGCCTATCTCAAAAATGAAATCACTATGGCAGAATACGTTGACAAGATGGACGATGAGACGGAAGATAGTGACGAAGAATCTAAACCGAATGAAAAGAAATTCTACCAGATTGAGACGAAAATCACATTTACGGAAGGGGAGAATGAAGACGAAAGAGTCCAAACCTTTGTCGTGAACACCTTCAACGTTGACAGAGCGATGATGCTTATTACTCACTACCTCAAAAATAAAGAGGAAGAATGTGAGAAACAAGCCAAAGAAAAGGGACATGAGTTCAAAAAGAGGGAAGTTCATACAGCTATTGAATCTGCCAAACCTATTCCAGTTGGGCGGTTTATTCCGAAAGAGTTTTCAATGGCTTATATGGAATAAAAAAGCCCCGGTATTTTGACCGGGGTTCCATGATTGGAAATTATCTTATAATATAGTTATTATAGCAATAGTCTATCAGCCGAACTGTATATGTTCCTACTACAAAAACTAAAACGGCAGTTAAAAAATTTACCATTGTTTTAATTTTTTTTGGTTATTATAAAATTATCTATGGTATATTGGGAGTACTCCCTAATCTTTTAAACTTTATAAAATAATCTTTTAACCAGCGACTACCTACTCTTCCACTGTTACGCAGTACCATCGGCGTGACGAGGCTTAACTTCTCTGTTCGGAATGGGAAGAGGTGGAACCCTCGTGCTATAATCACTTGCCCCTTTCGTAAAGAGGCGTGCAAAAATAATACATTTATGCCATACTACATAAAACAAAAGAAAAAAAAGAAAGACAAGCCTTTACCCTTGTTTGATAAAGCAGGGATAACAGTAAAGAAGAAGCCGGATTTGAAAGCGAAACTCGATAAAGAGTTTTCCCTTTTCATCCGGCTTCGTGATTGTATGCCAAACGGTTATTTCAAATGTATCTCATGCAGACAGATAAAACCATTCGGGCAAGCCGACTGCGGGCACTATTTCAGCCGCACGCATCTGGCTACTCGATTTGATGAGAACAATTGCCATGCCGAATGCCGGGCGTGCAACCGTTTCCGTGCCGACCACCTTGAAGGCTATCGGGTGAATCTGATAGCCAAAATCGGGCAACTGAAATTTGACTTGCTGAAAGTGAAAGCTGCTGGTACTTCTAAGATGTCAGATTTTGAGTACGAGCAACTAATTAAGTATTACAAAGCACTCAATAAGAAGTTACGAAAGGAGAAAGGTTTATGAGTTATGTATTGCGTGATTACCAACAGAAAGCCTCTGATGCAGCCGTTTCTTTCTTCAACAACAAAGCGAAGAAAACAAATGCCATCATGGTTTTGCCTACGGGAAGTGGCAAATCGCTTATCATAGCGGATATAGCCGCAAGGCTTGAGGGGCACACTTTGGTGTTTCAGCCAAGCAAGGAAATACTTGAACAGAACTTCAAAAAGCTATGTTCATACGGCATACTTGACTGCTCAATCTATTCGGCTTCCTTCAACTCAAAGGAAATAAGTCGGATAACATTCGCAACAATCGGATCGGTAAAGAATCATCCCGAACTGTTCATCCACTTCAAGAACATCATCGTGGATGAATGTCACCTTGTAAATCCGAAAGAAGGTATGTACAAGGATTTCTTCGATGCGGTGAAGTGTAAGGTTCTTGGCTTGACGGCAACTCCTTATAGGTTGTCTTCCTCGCGTGATTTCGGTTCTATGCTGAAATTCATCACCCGGACAAAGCCCCATGTTTTTTCAGAGGTCATTTACCATGTACAGGTATCAACTTTACTTGATATGGGCTATCTGGCGAAGTTGAACTACTACCCGATGAACCCATCAGGGTGGAATGAACTCAACTTGAAAGTAAATACCACCGGTGCCGACTATACGGATAAATCGGTCCAAAGGGAATACGAACGAATAGACTTTTACGGTTATCTTGTTCACATCGTCCAAAGGTTGATGAATCCCAGAGCAGGTGGTAAGAGAAAAGGCATTTTGGTATTTACCCGGTTCTTAAAAGAAGCCGAACGATTAACTGTGTCTATACCTGGTTGTGCTATCGTTTCCGGTGATACCCCAAACTCTACTCGTGATATGATTCTCAAGCATTTTAAATCCGGTGAAATCCCGGTTGTTGCCAATGTTGGAGTATTGACTACAGGTTTTGATTATCCTGAACTTGATACGGTAGTTATGGCACGTCCTACGATGTCACTCGCCATGTGGTACCAGATAGTCGGTCGAGCTATCCGTCCGCATCCTTCAAAGGAAGCAGGATGGATCGTTGACCTTTGCGGTAACATCAAGCGTTTCGGGGAGGTGTCGGACTTACGGCTGTTTGATAGTGGTAACGGTAAGTGGGCAGTTTATTCTAATGATAGACAATTAACTAACGTAAGATTCTAATATGAAAAGTATAAAAGAAGTAGTTAAGGACATTGAACATATACCGAAATGTCCGAGAAGTGGAGAAATAAATCTGTATTACTTAATTAAATGTTTATATGGCACGAATAAGGACGATAAAACCTGAATTTTGGGAAGATGAAAAGATTGGTAAATTACCAATCCCGTGCCGCCTTTTCTTTATTGGTTGCTGGAACTTCGCTGATGATTTCGGAGTTATCAAAGGTAATGCTGCATTACTCAAGTCTCAAATATTCCCTTACGATGAGAGTTTACGCGTATCTGAAATAAAAAAGTGGATAGATTCCTTAGTGGATGCCCGGATGTTAGTACCTATTATTCACGCAGAAGAAAGCTACTATTATATCCGCACATTCCGTAGTCATCAAATCCTTGATAAGAGATACGATAAATCATATATCGGTAAGGATATAGCAAAAAGTTTGATTAATAAGGCTTTAAATGATAACAACGTGAACGCTACGTCAACACTACGTGATAACGACGTGAACACTACGGCGGAAAAGGAAGAGGAAAAGGAAGATAAGAAAGAATCTCCTAACGGAGATAAGAAAGAAGGTGAACCTTCTTCACCCTCTCTCAATCCTGATTATCTAAAATTCAATGAATGGCTAGACCGGAAAGCTCCTTTTTGTAGCAATTCTAAAAACTTCCCTTCTCAAATCACAGAAGCTGAGTTCCTAAAACTCAAAGAGAAGTATACGGGTAAACAGATAGCGGACATCATTGAACAGATAGAGAATCGAAAGGATTTACGTAAACGATACACCAACCTTTATCGGACGGTGTTAAACTGGGCAAAGAAAGAATATGGAAGTTAATATTCAACTACGTGATGACGATGCTGAGAAACTGGTCTTAGGCACCATTATAATAGAGCGCAATGCTCTTGAGGAGGTCAGGGAATTACTGTCAGAAGAATCATTCTATAATGCGTTTCACAAACAGATATACCAAGCCATTCTCCAGGTGGTATCATCCGGTAACAGACCGGATATGATAACTGTCAAAAGCAGACTTATCACCAATGGAGTGAAGTTTAATCTGGTGGAATACATGCAAATTGCCTCTAACAGTACTTTTGACCTGTATCAGTACGCAGCCAGACTTCATGATTTGACCATAAGGCGTAAGTTCTATGTCATAGGTCAATATCTCGTTTCAAACTCTTACTCGGAATCAGAAGATATTCTTGATGTTACTAATTCTGTAAGTGATGAGCTTGCTTCTCTTTTCAAATCCAGCAGTACGACTGTCACGACCATTAATGATGGGCTTGAAAGTGTTTACAGCATGATAAATGAAAATCTATCCGGTGATAGACCAATGACTGGAACTCCTACCGGATTTGAAAAGATAGATTCCAAATCAGGAGGATTACAGAAGTCGGACTTGATAATCATTGCTGGAGAAACAAGCATGGGAAAAACTAGTCTGGCAGTGTCAATGATGCGAAATGCGGCTGATTTAGGAGCTAAGATTGCCATGTATTCTATGGAAATGAAGAAAGAGCAAATAACAGCTCGCATTCTTTCTATGGAGAGCGGTGTTCCTGCCAATCAGATCATGTACTCACGCTTGACAGATTCGCAGTTACAGGCGGTTGACAAAGGTATTGGCAAGGTATCAGGTAAGGGTATTTACTTTGATGACCGAAGTACCTCCAATATTGATACGATACTATCCTCAATCCGTTACATGAAGCTAAAGTTTGGGATTGATGGTGCAATCGTAGACTATTTGCAGATTCTCAATGTCAACATGAAGGGAGCTAATAAGGAACAGCAAATGGGTGATGTGGCAAGGCGGTTGAAGAACCTCGCCAAGGAGCTTGATATCTGGATTATAGCCCTTTCCCAGTTGAATAGGGATACCATGAATCCGGTTCCTACGTTGGCACGGCTTCGTGACAGTGGACAAATAGCAGAAGCCGCCGATGTTGTTATTCTTATCTACCGTCCTGAGGTCAATAAGAAATCTTATCCGACCGATTTTTCCAATGTAGATACTAGAGGAACGGCTATGATAGATATTGCTAAAGGACGAAACATTGGATTGCTACGGTTCATCTGTGGGTTCAATGCCGCTACGACTTGTTTTTATAATCTTGACTCCGTTCCATTATCAGGAAGCAGTGTTGCTGATGTGGAAGACGATAATCCATTTTAAATGATGAGAGTTACCATTTATTGGGAAACAAGGCATCTTGATCCCAAAGACATCCCCAGAATCAAAAAGAGAATCAGGGATAAGTTTAATATCCCGGACTACACTACCGTGAATGGTGAGACTCCCTGTGACATCAAAGATGAAGATATGGAACTTCTTCGGGAAACTGAACGCAGGGGATATATACAAATAAGAAATAAATAAACAATAAAGGAAGGAGGCAAAATAATGAGTAAACAGGTATTATCAATAGAGCAGATGAATCATTTGCAAAAACTTGGAATAGATACAAGTAATGCATCATTTGTGAAGCTTGAATATGATGAACATGACGGAGAAAATAGGCATCTTATTTCAATATTAGTTGAGGAAAATCATTATCTGAACGATGATAGTATAAAGGAATCTGTCAACGTCTATACATTGCAGGATATTCTTGAAAAGCTGCCGCCAATAATTGACGAAGTATATTGGCTTACATTAGAAGTTATGGATAGGCGAAAGAACGAATGGAAAATTAAATACGCTCGTATGAATGCAGAACATGAATGCGCAAGTTTTAGTTCTGAGAGTATTATTGATGCAGCCTATGATATGCTTTGTTGGCTATACGAAAACGATTATCTGCCATTTAAAAACTAATTCAAATCCAGATAAAATATGAATAATATATTTACTATTTGCTATTCAGAAGAAGAAGCAAATGAAGTTGGCCACTTCATAATGAGTAAAGGCTATGAAGGTGTACAGAATGACAGTTACCGATATTGTGATACATCAATTTGGTTTGCATTTCACGAAGCTGAAAGACACCACAAGGACTGCATCTATGTTGGTGTGAATGGTTATCAGATGGTTGTGTCTCATATAAAGAGGGAACTTCGTAGAAACGGACTTAAGTACATCGAGAAGAAACGAATATTTTACAACTTATTGAGTAGATATTAAGTAAAATCAAATTAGTAATGAAGAGATATCAATTTGAGGAAATAACATTTTGGCTTTCACTTATTGCGTGTTTGACGGCTTATGATATAGGGATACTATGGCTTGCAAGAATTCTTGCAGGGATAAGCATAGTAAACCTTGTATGCGCAATTGTAACGGCCTGGATAGATGTAAAACGTAAACATTAACTGATTAACCATGAAACAGACCTTAGAAGAAGCCATAAATGAAATTGGTGGAGTACATCCTGATTGGGACAAAATAACTTGTTTTAGAATAGGATTTAAAGAAGGAGCTAGATGGCAGGCAAAGCAATCCCCGTGGATAAGTATTGATGAAGAATTTCCGGAGGATAAACAACTTGTATTATGTTCTTCCCAAATATACGGAAAAGTCGTTTTGCGTTGGGATAATCTGAGTCAAGAATGGCTTTATCCAGAAGTGAATCATATATATTGTGATTGGGATAAAGTTGATTGTTGGATGCTTATACCCGAAGTTTAACTTTTAATAGAAAAATATGAAATATACAGCAAGGCAAATAGCTGAATCTGACGAACTATTTGAAAAGCAAATACATAAAGTCAGAAAGTTTTATTTGAGCCGTAATCCCGATAAAATGATGATGCTTGAAGAAAGAAAAGCAGTCGTCAAAGAACGGAATAAAGGTCTTTCCCCGGAATATGATAAGGAGTATTATTGTGGAACTTGTGGAGCTAAAGACGGTGCGGAACATCCTAAAAGTGGATATTGCTTTCACTGTGATACTGATAACTGGATTTCAAAGAATAACTAATAACAGAAAAGATATGAACTATTATCCAGATAAAAATCAAATACCGACAGGGTTTGAAGAGTGGTCTTTTACTAATATGCCGGAAGATGGGGAGATTGTAGAAGTATTATCCTACGGTAAAGTGGAAACTATGAGATTTGATAAGCCGTATATGGCGTTTAATCCTTCTTCTTGCCACGTTCGATTAGGCGGATGGGCTTTGGGTTGCAAACGCCAAGAAGGTATTACGCATTTTAAAAGAATTAATTCTTAACAAGTTCCTATGTTTAAAATCGGAAAAGACGGATAGTGACATGTAGCGCAAAAAAGCTATACCATTTTAGTTAACTTTGTATTATAGCGGATACATTATTAACTAAAAACGATATAGCTTATGAAACGTGTACAAAGTAACAAATTAGATTTTAGTGGACAAAATATTTATGTAGGAATTGATGTCCACCTGAAGAGTTGGTCGGTTGCAATTTTATCAGAACACAGTGTTCTGAAGCGGTTCAGCCAAATTCCTGAACCTGAAGCATTGCACAAGTATCTTGTGAGCAATTATCCGGGAGCCAATTACTTCTCTGTGTATGAAGCAGGATTCTGCGGCTTTTGGATACACGAGAAGCTGATGGATTTAGGAATAACCAACATCGTGGTCAATCCTGCCGATGTACCGACCATGAGTAAGGAAAAACTTCGTAAGACGGATGCCGTGGACTGCAACAAGCTGGCTCGTGAATTACGTTCGGGTTCGCTGGAAGGGATATACGTTCCCAAGGCAGATGTCCTCGAAATGCGCTCTTTGATAAGGATGAGAAACCTGATAGTAAAAGACAGCACTCGTGCGAAGAACCGCATCAAGTCATTGCTTCGTTTTCATGGAGTGGAGATACCCGAAGAGTTTACCCGATGCTCGATAGGCTGTTGGTCAAAACGTTTCCTGACCTGGCTGCATTCTCTCGAACTCTCAACGGAGTATGGCAAGAAAACTTTGGAACTGCACTTGGAACAGTTCGTGCGTTTGCGCATGATGCTTCTCCAGGAGACACGTGCCATCCGTGAGATATCACGTAAAGCACCTTTTGAGAAGCCGATACGTCTTCTGACTTCTGTTCCCGGAATAGGCGTTACAACAGCCGCCACCCTAATGGTTGAACTTGACGATATAGTGCGTTTCAAGAATGCTGACCATCTGACTTCTTTCATCGGTCTGGTACCCATGTGCCATTCGAGCGGTGAGAGTAACGGCACAGGAGATATAACGGTACGCCGCCATTTCATGCTCCGGTGCCTTTTGGTAGAAGCTGCATGGATTGCAATCCGTAAGGATCCTGCAATGACAGTAGCCTATACAGAATACCGTAAACGTATGAATCCCCAGAAGTCGATCATAAAGATTGCCAGACGGCTTGTAAACAGAATATATTATGTACTCAAACATGAAAAGGAATATATACCGTGTGTTGTCAAATGATACAGAATCCTATAAGGTAAAACAGCTTTCTTTTGAGGGAAATGCTATCATATTTATGCGGCTTTGAAGTCCGCTCAAACAAGTTTGTAACCCTCATTTATGGTTTGACTGATAAAGGAACTTGCAGCCCCTTATGCGGTGTCTGCTATGGAAAGTTTGTTTTACCATAGGATTATGGTTAGGTTTTCTTAGCCATATCAGACGATATCAGTAATACAAAAAGAGAGGCGTGTGACCGCCTCCCTAAGTAGCATTACTGCGTACCGTCAGGATGCTTATTGCTGGTAGGTTGCTCCTCAGCAGAGCCTACTTCCTCTTAACATCCTGATACAAAGATAATAGACAAAAGTTAATTATTAATGAATTATCCAACTTTGTTTGGATTTTAAATGGAAAGATAAATATGAATAAGAAGATTTTTTGCGAGAAGTGCCACAAGTGGCACACTATCACTATTACAGAGGAAGATAAGTTTGCAATTTGCCCTAACAAGCGTTGCGGTCATTTGATTTTTATCTGATATGAAGAAACTCGGCGTTAGTGCTGCGCACATTACCATAGAGATAAATACGGACTCACAGGCAGGTTATTCACTTCATGTACCATCTGACGAAAGCATATCTAATTTTAATAATTGGTTCTTTCATTATGACTTCGGAGACTGGGAAGCAGAAGAATTTGAAACTGCCTTTTGTACTGTAATTCAACTAAGGTTGAGTAATAAGAATAGTGATTACAGCAAGGTGAATGAACTCATAAAAGTCATTGAAACTGCTGCTAAAAAGATTTTAAAGAAGTAATTCTAAACAAATAAGAAAGGAACATTATGGCACATTTTGATTGTGAATATTGTGCTCATTGTCAAATAAACGAAGACGGTGAACCGATTTGTCTACGTAATCTTACACCTCCTGAGTATGGAACGTGTACAAGTATAAAATATTCTGATATTATGACACACCATTGCGGCGATTGTGACTCTTTTTGTGAATGTTGTTTAGGCGGTAAAAATGCTGCAAAAGCTGATGATGTTGCTTGTGAATATTTTGATAATACATCATTAAATCAATTAACGTAAATCAAATAAGAAATGATATGAAGAAAGCAAAAGTAAGGGTTACAGGGAACTATGTTTCCAGTACAAGTTTTACAAATCGTATTGACACGATATTGAATCTGCCAATAGACTTTACAGAAAAGGATATAGCGGATAAGATAGACGAAATAAAATATTGTGCCGAAAGCTATTCTTTTAAAGACATTGAGGTGCTTTGTGTATATGATGAAGATTAACGTAAATCGAAATAGAAAGGAATATTTATATGAATGAGAAACAAGTATGTGGCGAATGCAAGCTATTCACCAATGAAGATTCATTCGGTAACGGATGGTGTGAATTTCATCAAAAAGAGGCATTCTGTGAGAATGTAGCTTGTGAAGATGGAATCGAAATAGAAGAGGATATTTCCTCCGATACGGATAATGATGATAATAACCCTTAAAATGATACAGCCGCAACATTACAAGTATTTTCCTCGGTCCAGCCCCGCCAAGCGAGAAAGGACTATATTAACCACTTCCGGCAAGAAAAACCGCTTGAAGGAATTTACTTCACAGGTTTTGCACGCGAAGTACTTGAAAAGAGATCCAGACGCAAGTCTGCAAACTATGCAGTAGTCTATGATGCAATCATGAAGCATATCGATCAATTCTCAGAGTTGTATGATTGCGATATTTTCACCAACTCAATCACTGAGGAGTTTCTGGATGATTTCATTGTCTATCTCGAAGAATACGGATTACGACATAATACAATCGTTGGTTACATCTTAAAAATTCAGTCTATGGTACGAAAGGCAAGCCAGTATAATTATGCGGTAGACCCTTCTTATGAAGGGATTGACATCCGGCTGGAGGAAACCTCAGCCGTATTCCTCAGCATGAACGAAATTACACGCATTTATTATTATAAGTTCGAGAAACAAGATAAACGCAGGGCTAAAGAGCGCATCCGTGATTTGTTTGTGGTAGGGTGCCTCACTGCTCTTCGTTATTCTGATTACTCCACACTGACGAAGGATAACTATCAGGGCGATTATATTATCAAACGGACCAAGAAAACCAATGTAGACGTTAAAGTACCTGCACATGATTATGTGAAAGAAATCTTTGAGAAATATGGCGGTGATATTCCCGGTGGACTTTGCATCCAATACTTTAATAAGTATCTAAAGGTGATTATGAAGGAAATCGGACTGAATGATCTTGTGACTTACTCTTATACACAAGGTGGTAAATTAAAGACCGTCACTCGTGAGAAATGGGAATTGATCAGCAGTCATACTGCGAGGAGAAGCGCAGCTACCAACATGTACCTCACTGGCCGGATGAAGACCTTTGAGATTATGAAACTCACCGGACACCGGACTGAACAGAACTTCTTCCGTTACATCCGGTTGACAGGTGACGATACAGCCCGATCAATTTCCGGGGATATGTTTTTTAGAAAGTAATAACCAATAAACAGTAAATATAACTATGAATGTAAATTCCAATATCAGAAAACGTAATAAACAAGTTATTTCAGACAGATACAAGAAAGTTGATACAACGGTCAACGGAGATGCCGAACGTCTCGTAGAAGAGCACAGGGAGATTGAGAAAAGGTTATATCCTCTACGCATCGACCAGCGTACTGTTATCTATGTAACCAAAGACAAATGTACCAAGGAATACGCTCAAAAGAGGCGGCGTCAGTTTGGGATTGAACCCTCTCCAGAAAGGAAAGGAGGAAATCCTCGCGTGCATATTGAAGTTGAAGAGGTAGGCAAACTTGTACAGGAAGGGATGCCTCTTAAAGACATTGCTCGTACACTTGGAGTAAGTCGAACTACGGTTAGTAAATATATATAAAAATATGATTTGAGAAAAAATGGAAATAAATAAATACTTATACAGCAAAGCTTTTGATAAGGCTTTGAAAGTTGAGTTCCTTACCAATAGTGAGGAGCTCTTTTTATATGCAGGCGCTCTATATTCTGCAATGATGTGGGGTAGAGGAATCGACGAAAAGGATGAGACTATTCAGAGAAAAGATAAGTCTGTAAAATAAAGAAAGAGCCAGCCCACACACGACTATGAACCAGCTCCTCACACGATTATGATGCAAATATACTATTTACTTTTAAAATAATTGTGTTATGGAACTGGATTTTAACAAAATAATTCGTCTTAAAAAAATCAGAATTGAGAAATCAGAACTTTCAGAAGAAGAAAATACCTTAGCTTTACCGATTTTGAGAGATAAAAGCCTTATTGGGGATATCTATAAAATCTTCGTTGAGTTGTTGAATAGCAGAAGTCTTCCCCCTTGTATTGATAGTGTAACACAACGAAAGAAGTTCATTTTCATTATCCTGTACCTGTTTTCTCCAAGCTCGCTTGCCGGTGGGAAAATGGCATCAGGGTTACGTCCAGAAATAGCAAAGGTTCTTGGAGTTCAATCAGAATGTACCATTTCCGACAACTGTGCGGATGTCGTGTTTCTGTATCAGAACTATGGGGATTTCAGTGGGGATATAGAGTATCTTTACACCGAAATCGTAAATCGGTTAAAATTCAAAGGGCTAATCAATTAATGAGCCGGAGTTTAGTGCTCCGGCTTTTCTGCGTTACCTACTTTAATTGGTGGAATTATTATTTTAAGTATGTCTTTTATATACTTCTGAACCTTCTTTGTTATGGGACGATAATTTGTAAATTGAATATCTCTTCCGCTATCTAAATCAATATAGACACCATACATTTTATCGCATTCTTGTATTAATTTGTTGAAGTTCTTTAAATTTGAATATCTAGATTCGTAACAGTGTAAGAAATCTCCTAAATCATTGATAGATTTAATAGCTTGTCCTAATTGTCCTTGTGACTCATAACTTTCATCCATTTCAATGTCTTTTTTACATTCAATTAGATGATTTATTAACTCTTTGTCTAAATTATTGCATATTTCAAAAAGTGATTTTGAAAACTCATATTCATTGAGTAATTCCATTTTGAACAATTCTAATGAATTATTGTATTGGGATTCTACTGATTTAATGATATTAGTAATGCTTTCTATGTCTTCTTTGGTAGCAAGATTCTTCCCTTTTTCTTCGTTATATGCTTTCTTTCGAGATATACTGCACAAGAATATAAAGTTCCCTATGGCTAAAATGACAGCAATAATATTGATAATTGTATTGACATCCATATCATTCTCCTTTCTCTATTTTTATCTTTTTTCCACAATGGGGGCAAATAATAGCGTTTTCTTCTTTATCCTCATTCAGTAAGTCAATTATTCCTACATCTAATGCCTTTGCTATTTCACCTAACTTCCCAATGGTAGGGTTGCCGGACACTGCGGCATACAAGGCCTGATATGTCACTCCCATTCTTTTAGCAAGGTCTTGCATGGTAATGCCCTGCTGTTTGCAGATTTCTTGTACTCTTAGCATGATATTCAAATTATAATTTGATGCAAAGATAGGAATAGTTTTCAAATTATACATAGAATATATAAAGAATAGTATCAAAAAATAATTTGAAAAATTTTCTATCAAAATTTGTTTTATTCAAAATAAAATTTGATATTTGCATCGTGATAATAAAAACATAGTTTGAATAACAATTAAAATATATAAGATATGGCAACAAAGAAGATTGATGAAGAGAAGACATTGAAATATGCAGTAGCATTTTACTTCTGCACGTCAGGTAAGGTAAACTTCATGTTAGGCAATAAAATGTATCAGCATATAAATACTGTTTATGACCAAAGAGAAGATGGTAGAGGTTTCAATACTTGTGAGATCGTTTACAACTACAAGGCTCAAAAGTATGAGGTTCTGAATGTAGATACAGAAATAGGTAGCAAAGAGATTACAATATTATAAGTTTAACCGGCAGGGCTTTTGCCCTGCGCAATATAGAAGATTATGAATATAAAAGAAATAGAAATTGGTTTGAGATACAGAATTTCAGGTGATTTAGCTAATGGTCACTATGCAGATGGCACACCACGCATATCGCACGATGATGTAGTAAGAGTGATAAAGAGAGTCACGGATACTCATGTGATTTTAGAGTGTGGACGTATGTTTATCATTAACGACAATCTCAAAATAGAGAAGTTCTAAGTTTTAATCCGGTAGCCTTCGGGCTACCACAATACACACGATTATGAAAGCGGATTTAGTTTTAGTTATCAGCCCCGAAGCCCCATTGATGAAGCAACTGGGCAAAGTGTTGGGTAAGCTATGTACGCCGTACGACTTCTCTACTATAGAGAGGGGTGAAAAGTACATCACCATACAGCATGATGAAACTGGTCTTGTTGTGGCTTATACGAGTGAAGAGAGATTGAATGTGAAATTTTAAATGTTGGATTATTATGGAAACATTGGATAATGAAGGGTGGATAAGGATTGCTGATTGCATTCCTCCCGTTAACGAAAAGGTGAAATTACATACCGGTGACTATGAATATACTGGCACTGTAGATAAAGATGGTGAAGTTTGGGTGTGTTTAGGTTTAAGTGACGAAGAAGAGTATTATAGCAATTTAGATGATGGATATATTACACATTGGAAACCAATAAAATAAATAAAAGCGTATGAATAGAGCAGATGTAATCACGTATTTTGTAATGTTTGTTTTCATTTCAGCCTCTCATGTTACAAAATCAATTAGCAAAACAGATTGCTTATTGTATATTATCTGTATGACATTGATATATATATATTACTTGTGTTGTGTAGAATTAAAAGCAATATTGAAAAACGTAAATGATTATGAGCAAAGAATATAGAGTTGTAAGATACTTCGATGGCTATCCCGAATACACCATGTGCAAATGCGATACAATTGAAGAAGCAAGGGTTAAATGCAAAGAGCATAACGATAAAGAGAACAAGCCTTATATCAGCTATCATATATTGGTAGATGGCGATGAGAAATTTGGTGGTAAAACTTATAGAACTGAATGATTATGAGAAATGAAGATATAGAAGCAATGGCAGATATATTTCAAGAATATGATATTTCTGCATCAACCGATGTAATCGAGAAAGTTGCAAGTGATTTTATAGACCATTTGGATGCAATGCGAGATATGGAAATGACACCATTTATGAAAGATAACGGTGAATCGGATTCTCAAAAAGTATTAAGGTTAGAGCGTGAATTAAGCCAAGTTAAAACTGAATTTGCGAGAATATCCAAAGAAAATCAAGTTTACCATGATAGTGTGATGCAAAGACGAAATGCGTCTGAGGTTTGGATTGAAGATAATACAGTAAAATATAGCTTATGAACTCAATAAACGAAAACGGTTGCAGCGTATGCCAACCAGGTAAAGAGAATTATTGCACCTTCACAGTGAAAATCAAAGGTAAGCCAAAGCGAATGTATCAGTATGATTATCGAACAGAATCAGGTGATCTGTTTGCAACTGTAGCCCCAACACTGAAAGCTTGCAGAGAAGAAAGAGATATTTGGCTTAGTTCACGACAATAAACCGATTGTCGTGTATAACGATTGAAGATATTTCATTATCTTTGGTTGCGGTAGTATCTTTGGGGTACTATCGCGGGGTAGAGCAGTGGTCAGCTCGCTACTTTGACTTGGTAGAGGTCCGGGGTTCGAATCCCTGTCCCGCAACAATGATTATTAACTTTTAAATTGACACGATTATGAACATTTTGACGCTTAGTATTAAGCAAAAGTATTTTGATGAAATATTGACCGGTAAGAAAACTCACGAATACCGTGAAATCAGGCCTACCAACGCAAAGAAGTATATCACCTACCTTTGTGGTGGTAAAGAATATCCGGCTGATGCAGAATTACCTGAAGAAGGTGAAGTTGAGTTGAAGCCAATTCAGTATGATGCCATCAAACTTCTTACAGGTGCTTATACAGGCAAACGCCCTTATATCGTTGTTGAGGTAAAGTCGGCAGAAGCGGTTATCCTTACCGATAAAAACGGTAACGATATTATTTACGAGCATCAAGGTGAAGAGTATTTAGCTGCTCAAATTGATTACACGTTGGGCAAGATATTAGAGAAACATATAGATTAATTGTTTTATTAAAAATTGATTTGCTGAGTCAGAAGAAGGATTAACAAAGTAGCCGGCCCCCGTCGGAACATGAACGGTGCAGGTGCAGGCGGTAGATTAGTTGCTAATCGTAGGGGTACGGCAAGCGCCACCCAGTTAGGTTCACGTAGACAACGTTACAGTGACCTCCGTGTTTCATTTGGATTATCAGGTGGTTAGCTATGAATAAGGTAGAGCAAGCGAACCGGTATATAGACCTCATTCGGGTAAAATCGAATGAGGCTTTACTGTTTTTATCCTTGGGTAAAGATTCGCTTGTTCTGCTTGATTTAATCTATCCGAAGTTTGACCGGATTGTTTGTGTGTTCATGTACTTCGTCAAGGATTTAGAGCATATTAACCGTTGGATAAACTGGACTAAAGCCAAATATCCGAAGATAGAGTTTGTACAAGTGCCTCATTGGAATCTTACCTACATTCTTAGAGGTGGCATGTACTGCGTACCTAATCCGAAAGTAAAGTTGCTGAAACTTGCTGATGTGGTAAAAGCTATGCAGCTTGCTCATGGTGTTTATTACACATTCATGGGTATGAAAAAGGCTGATGGAATGAATAGGCGTTTGATGCTGAAAGTCTATGAGGCAAATAGTTACGAGAATAACGGTATGGTTTATCCTTTGGCTGACTGGACACAGAAAGATATTCTTGCTTATATGAGGCAGCATAATTTACCCGAACCAGTTCGGTATTCATTGAAAGCCAGTTCGGGAGTAGGCTTCAATCTTGATTGTATGCTTTGGATGGAGAAGAATTACCCGCAGGATTTACAGAGAATTTATAAAGTTTTCCCAATGGCTGAAA
This sequence comes from Bacteroides cellulosilyticus, assembly GCF_020091405.1. Lineage (NCBI taxonomy): Bacteria > Pseudomonadati > Bacteroidota > Bacteroidia > Bacteroidales > Bacteroidaceae > Bacteroides > Bacteroides cellulosilyticus. The sequence goes on along the minus strand of NZ_CP081903.1, from coordinate 5,838,746 downwards.
GAGTGCTTTGGGAGTATCATAATCAACAAAAATAATTGGAGGATTGCCGAGTTAGAAGAAAATCAGAAGCCCAACTTGCAGAACAAGCAAGAAGAGTTTATAGCAACATCAATTGGAACAGAAGCGGTGCTTATGCCCGTGCATATAGAGTAAATCGTGCATATCAGAATGCAAGAGCGCAGCAGGCTGCAAGAGGTTTAAGCAATGGCTAACATGGAACTGAGTAAATACATAAAGAGTGAATCGGTGGAGCTTAACCGTTCCGCCATTCACCTTGCAGACTATAATCCCCGAAAACTATCCGAGGAATCACGCAAGACATTAAAACGTGGTATCAAGAAATTTGGACTGGTAGGTGGAATTGTCGTGAACAAACGTACAGGGTTTACCGTAGTCAGCGGACACCAGCGTTTATCCGTCATGGACGAATTACAGAAGTTTCCCGATAACGACTACTGTATCCGTGTCGATGTCATTGATGTGGATGAACAGCAGGAAAAAGAGTTGAACATTTTGATGAACAACCCTAACGCACAAGGTACTTGGGATTTTGATGCTCTTGCCCGAATTGTTCCCGATATTGATTGGAAAGACGCCGGTTTAACGGATGCCGATTTGAACATGATAGGTGTCGATTACCTGTTACAAACCGAAGAAGAAAGCTCTATCGCAGATGCTCTGTCTGATATGATGGTCCCAGTTTCCGAACAGAAAGAAGCCGATAAGGCCGCCAAACAGTTGGAACGTGCCGAAAAGGTTGCCCACATGAAAGAGGTCAAGCAACGGGTGAAAGAAAACGCATAGAAGCAAGCCGAGAACATGGATGCCTATGTGATGTTGTCCTTCGATACCTATGAAGCTAAAGCCGCTTTCTGCGAAAGGTTCGGGTATGAACCAGATATGAAGTTTATAAAGGGAGAGGTATTTGATGAACAAGTAGAAAGAATAGATTGATATATGATTGCACCAGATGAATTTGCGGAAGTTATCGACACGATAGATAACCTATTAGGCGCAATGGAAATTCCCATGCCTGCCGAATTTCATGTAAAGCAGATGAAACATGAATTGAAAGAAGTATCTGATAGACTAAAACGGATTTACGTTGAGGAAGAAGACGAAAATCCTTGGAGTGAATAAGTAATATGAGCAATAGTGAATCTCAAAGCAGAAAAGGTAAAGGAGGAAGAAAGCCAAAGTTTGACTATACAAGCGAGGACTTTCTTTCTCTCGTAGAATCGTATGCTAAAAAGGGATTCACTGATAAGGAAATTGCTCATGCCGTTGGGTTATGTCCTCAAACTTTTTGTGAGAAGAAAGGTGAGTACCCCGAATTGAACGAAGTATTATCGCGTGCGCGTTGTGCTATAAACGCTCTTGTACGTGCTAAGTTCCTTGCTATGGCTCTTGGTGGTATTAAGACTAAGAACACCACTATCAGAAAAATTAAGGACAGAGAGGGCAACCTGACGGGCGAGGAAGAAGTTCAAATCGTAGAAGGTGAACTGGCTCCAAGTTTACAAGCGCAGTCTGTTTGGTTATATCATTACGATGAAGATTGGAGAAAAGTTGAACGTAAGCAGGATGAAGAAGCTGACATTCCTACTGACATAAACCACGGTATCAGTATTGATTCCTGGATTAAAGACAAACTGAAATGATAGAACCCCAGGCAATATACCACCCTCTATACACCGATAATGAGAAATTCATTATCCTTATCACCGGTGGTCGCGGCTCCGGTAAGTCTTTCAACGCTTCAACCTTCATCGAACGGCTGACCTTTGAAATGACGGAGGCCGAGAAGATTGTTCATCAGATTCTCTACACCCGCTACACGATGGTTTCTGCCGGTATGTCTATCATCCCCGAAATGATGGAGAAGATAGAGTTAGACGGAACAACCAAGTATTTCAAAACTACCAAGACGGATATAGTCAATAAAATGACTAAGAGCCGTATCATGTTCCGAGGCATCAAGACTTCTTCCGGGAATCAGACGGCAAAACTGAAATCTATTCAAGGCATCACTACTTTCGTCTGTGATGAAGCGGAAGAGTGGACGAATGAAGAAGAGTTCGATAAAATAATGCTCTCCATCCGTAAAAAAGGAATTCAGAACCGGATTATCATCATAATGAATCCGTGCGATTCCAATCACTTCATCTACCAGAAGTATATTGAGAAAACTCACAAGCTGGTGGAGATTGACGGTGTGCAGGTTCAAATCTCCACTCATCCGAATGTACTTCATATCCATACTACGTATTTTGATAACTTGGAGAATCTTTCACCTGAGTTCTTGAAAGAAGTGGAGGATATGAAGGTAAACAACCCCGAAAAATATGCTCATGTGGTTATCGGTCGGTGGGCTGACGTGGCGGAAGGTGCGGTATTCAAGAAGTGGGGTATTGTGAAGGAGTTCCCACGGGAATGCAAAAAGGTAGGAATAGGGCAGGACTTTGGATTTACTAATGATCCTTCCGCTGCTGTAAGATGTGGCATCATTGATAACCGTTTGTATGTTGATGAACTTTTCTATGAAACGGATATGCTTTCGTCGGCTATTGCCAACAGATTAAAACCTTTCTCTATGAAAGTTTTTGCCGATTCGCAAGACCCTCGATTGATTCAAGAGATAAAGAACAGAGGCGTGAATATTTATCCGGTAGATAAGTTTCCCGGCTCAATCAAAGCGGGTATTGATAAGATTAAAGACATGGAGTTCTTTGTAACAGAACGCTCTTACAATATTATTACTGAACTTCGGAAATATGTTTGGGACAAAGATAAGGATGGAAACTACATCAATGAGCCAGTAGATGAATATAATCATTTGATGGATGCCATTAGATATTATGTATTGGGTTGTTTGCTTGGACGCATTTTGAAGCCGAAAGATTTAACTGGAATATTCACACACTAAAAATATAGATTATGCCATTAACGCTTGAAGAAATATTAGCATTGCCTGACATCGGGCAGAAAATAAGCTACTTGAAGAAAGGTAGAAAAACCGAGCTTCCCAACCGTTGCGAATTGTGGGATGATTGGAATCCGGAGCGCCATGAAATCATGGTGGATAAAGAGAAGTATCCAGACAGAAAGGTGCTTGAAAAAGAAGCGGAGAAAGTTTTCGATGAAGAGACCGGTAAAACATACGAAATTGAAGCGAAGTACAAGGACGAACCGGTAAACCGTATTTCTATTCCATTGGAACAGGATATAGTGAACATTCAAACAGCTTTCACTGTCGGGACCGAGCCATCTATGGATTGCACTCCGACCGATGATGACGAGAAAAAGCTGCTGGATGCTGTCAAGGCTGTATTTAAGTCCAATAAAATCAAGTATCAGAACAAGAAGATTGTCCGTTCTTGGCTTTCTGAGCAGGAAGTAGCCGAATATTGGTATGTGACCGATGATGATTCGTTTTGGGCTAAGTTTTGGAAGAAAGTTAAGACTACATTCGGAGGCAAGGTAAAACCTACCAAGAAGCTGAAAAGCGTATTATGGTCTCCGTTCCGTGGGGATAAGCTTTATCCGTTCTTCAACGATGAAGGTAAAATGATTGCTTTCTCACGTGAGTACAAAAAGAAGCTCATGGATGATTCGGAAGTCATCTGCTTTATGACTATTACGGACAAGATGGTTTATCAGTGGGATTTATCTAAGGGGTACGAAGAAAGAATAGCTTTCGCTCATGGATTCCCCAAACTGCCGATTCTCTATGCCTATCGTCCCGAACCTTATTGCAAGAAGATAAAGACCTTCCGTGTCCGATTAGAGAAACTGTTATCCAATTATGCCGATTGCATAGATTATCATTTTTTCCCATTGCTAAAATTAGTCGGTGATGTGGAAGGCTTTGTCGGGAAGAATAAAGACAAAATCGTGAAGCTTACCGGGCAAGGTGCAGATGCTCAATATTTGACGTGGAACCAAGTCCCAGAAACAATACGTTTTGAAGCCGAAACACTTACGAACAACGCTTATGATATGTCCAATACTCCAAGAATATCCTTTGAGACATTGAAGGGTGTAGGCAAAGCATCAGGAACCGCTTTCCGTTTCATGTTCATGGGTGCCCATATGAGCGTAAGTAATCATGCGGAAGTGATAGGTGAGTTTTTACAGCGAAGGGTTAATTTCCTTGTTTCTGCTTTAGGTTCTATCAATCCTTCCGAGTTTAGTAAGGCATCACAGACCATTGACATAGAAACAGACCTTGTTCCATATATGATTGATGATTTGAACGACAAGGTGACTACTGCCGTCTCCGCTGTCAGTGGTGGCATTTGGTCAACACGTGAGGGGATTATGTTTGCCGGGAATGCTGATAGGGTAGAAGAGGAACTTGCAGAAATCAAAGAGGAGCAAGCAGCAAAGAATGAGCAAATCGGAAATAAGGGACAAAAAAAACGCTTCTTAGTCAGAAAAATTACGAGGTTTATAATTTTAGTATAAGAAAAATAGAATGGTTAGCGGTAATTCTTCGGAGTTACCGCTATTTTTATATTCATAGTAAAATAACGAATAAATGCTTTGATAATATTCGTATTATTACTATATTTGCATGGTAATTAAGTCCAAAGCGTTATGAGTTACAAATCAGTAAAAGACGTTGTAACTATGTTGCAAGAAAACGGTTTTGTTCTAAAGAGTCAGAAAGGTAGCCACATGAAATTTGAAAAAGATGGTAAAGTGGTTATTGTACCGAATCATAATAGCAAAGGCGTTGAGAAAGGCACTTATTACAGCATTTTGAGACAAGCGGGGCTAAAGTAGCCCCCTTGTTCTCTCAATTTTAAAAAGGAGGTAATATGAAAACAGTAGAAGTGATTGTAGAACATGCAGGAAAGAATTTGAGTGCTTATATCGAAGGTGCTCCGGTCATAACTGTAGGTAATGACATGAAGGAGTTGGAGGATAATATGAAGGAGGCGATCGAGTTATATTTGGAAGATAACGATAGTCCCTGCGAAGTGTTATCTGGGGAGTTTGAGTTGAAGTTTAAGATTGATGCTGCTACATTTATCAACTATTACAGTAATATCTTTACTAAGGCTGCATTGAGCCGTATTACAGGAATCAATGAACGCCAGTTGTGGCATTATGCTGCCGGAGTTCACAAACCTCGCAGGCAGCAGTTAGAGAAAATTCAGAGGGGTATTCAATCATTGACAAAGGAACTGTCTGCCATAAATCTATTGTGAATACGTCAGCTTTTTGAGATTTAAGGTAGAGACTGGAATAATGGTTTATCCGTTAATAGATGTTGATATGAGAAAGAAACATATATACTGGAAAGGATGGATATGGATTGTAATAATATTAACTTCATTGTTATTGCTATTAAATTTCATATTACCATTACAATCATTTTTTCCTGTTATAGGTGATGAAAAAGTTTGGTTAACAATATGGGGTAATATAATATCGTCGGTTATTGCAACATCTGTTGGAGTTGTAATGCAGCGGAATTATAGTCGAAGGGAATATGTAAAAGAACAAAAGCTTATTTCATTACGTAATAAAGTAGATAATTACAAAGTTTTATACAAAGAATTAAAAGGAATTATAGAAAGTAATATATCAATACTTGAGTTCAATGAGTTTATTAAGTTAATACAGTATATTGATTATAAAACAACAAATGCTGAATTGATTGCAAAGGTATACGATTATCAATCTTCTGTATTGAATGCACTTAAGAGAATAGAATTCTTTTTTCAGAATAAAGAAAAAAGTGCAGAGTATATTGTTTATCACGGGGTTGTTAATGAGTTTGTGAATATCTATAATAAAATACTACCAGCATATATTAAGTATTTGAACACTATGGATAAGAGCGCTCATAAGAGTTTTGCTAATGTTGATATTTTATTGCCTTTTGTAGAAGAGAAAGATAAATTACAATTGTCAATGCTAAAAATGGCAGGAAATAATATGATATATGAGTGGAAAGATAAATTTATTCATGTTTTTGATATTCAAAAAGATAATATGGATAAACTTACCAAAGCGTTGAATTGTGCATCAACTGATTTGCTTAATGATGAAAATGAAAAAATAAAAGAATTGGAGGTTGAAATAAGAAATCTTGAATATTAGTTTTCAGTTATAGTCAAAATCATATAAAGTGTATATTAATAATTTTGTAGGCGTGGTTCCATTTGGTTTCACGCCTTTTTTATATCATTTTACGACAATCGTTTCATTGTCGTATATCACCTATCTAATTATTTCCCTTCCACCCACTTACTTTTTACTTTTATACCGTATTTGTGACATCAACGCGAAGGTCACGAATCAGGAGTTCAAATATTTACTAATCATTTGTATTGGTGGTATTTTTACTTCCACAAATTGAATTTCAAATTTAATAATTCATACGGTATGACAATCTTAGAACAAATTTTAGCAGGACTACAACAGAAATTCTCTGGGGTGGACACTGCTATCTTAACCCGAATTGCCACCAAAAAGGCAGAGGGTGTAACGGACGAGACAAAGGTAAACTCCATTGTTGAGGGTATCAGCTTTTCGGACGTGCTTAATTCCTATGGTGATTTCCGTGCCGGGGATGCTTCAAAAACGGCAGTGACTAACTACGAGAAGAAGCATAACCTTAAAGACGGTAAGCCAGTCGAGACTACCACTACTACCACAACCACCAAAGCGGAAGACAAGCCGGATGATATGGCTACCATCATTGCCAATGCAGTGAGTGCAGCCGTTAAACCGCTTTCTGACAAGCTCGCTCAGTTTGAAACGGAGAAGTCACAGGCTACCCGACAAGAGCAGATTTTGGCAAAGGCAAAGGAGTATGGTATTCCCGAAACATTCGCAAAGCGTTATGCGATTCCTGATGATGCAGACTTAGACATTTATTTCAAGGACGCTAAACAGGAACTTGCCAATATCGGCTTTAGTGGTGTGACTCCTCCTGAATCAGCGGAAACAAAGATGGAGAAGGAAGCTGAATCTATTGCGAATATGATTTCGGAAGGAACAAAAACTATTGTTGAATCTAAAAAGTAAAATTTATGGCAGCAGGTACTAAGTATAACTTGACCCCGGAATACAAACCGGAAGAGTTCTACCGTGTTGAGACGGGTGTCAGAAAGAGCGGACCGTGGAAGTTGGATATTACCAACCTTGTAGTAGGCTCTGTTCTTCCTGTATTCACACCTGTACAAGCGGACTTGAAGAAACGGACACTCGTTCCCGTCCGCAATGTGAAAGTGGTTGAAGCTTATACCACAGGAGACTCTAATCTCACCATCAAGGTGGCAAAAGATTCTTTGGCTTATCAGGGTATGTTCATCGGAAGCGGAAAGAAAGGCGCAGAGGTAGCATCTATCGACAAGTCAACCAAGGATTATGATGTATTAACCATCAAAGCGGCTTTCGGAGAAAATATCGCTAAGGATACGGTTCTTTTCGAAGCTACCGCAGTGGGTGGAACAGTGAAGAAGAACACTGCAAACTTCGTTCTTTATGATGCGAAGAAAGTTGAGAGCGATGGAGCGGTTCTCTGCACTCTCTTGATGCAAGCCTATGAGGTAAAGGAAAGCAAGTTGGTTCTTCCGATCCATGAGATGGATAAGGTGGGATTGACAAGCCGTTTCCAGTTTGAGTATTAATCATTAAAAGTTTAGATATGAATTTGACCATACAAACTTTATTTACAGATCCCAATATCGTCCAAGCGATTATTGACCGTGTTCTTCAATTGAGATTGGATACAATCTATTGGAAGCAATACGGAGATTTCTTGGAAACCAAGCAGCGTGTTTTCAAAACTTATTTGGGAACAGTTACAGGTGTCGTTGCCGGTTCCATCCTTGGCAAGAATGACCAGAAGCCCATTCGCGAAAGACGCTCACTCGGAAGCGGTTATACTGAAATCGCCTATTTGGGCGACCGTTATCAGATGGATATTGAACGTCTGTCACAATTGCAGGACATTATTGATAAGTTCAATGCAGCAAACACCGCTGACCAGCGTACGATTTTGCAGGAAATTATTGACTTTATCGTTGATGATTACCGTCAGATTTTGCTTGCTCCGCACAAGCGTATGGATATTGTCGTTCCCGAGCTTCTGATGACCGGTAAGGCTCAGGTTCACCTTGCAGACAACAAGGAAAACATTGAGTTGCTTGATATTGAACTACCGTTCCATTTCATCACTCCGACAGTAGCGGAAAAAGCGAAATTTATCTCTTACTTGCAGCAGGAGATTCAGAAGCTTAAAGCCAAATACGGTGTGTTCTCCAAAATGATTATGTCTCGTAGCACATTTGCTAAGAACATTATCGGTTCCAGTGAGTTCGGTGACAAGTTTAAGATGAATCTTACCGCTAATGAAATGTACCTTTCTACTGGGTTGATAACATCACAACTTGCTTCTACCATCTTTACGGGCATCGGTCTTCCTGCAATCGAAATCAAGGAAGATTACGTAGAGAATCAGAACGGTGAAAATGTGCAGATTTATGCAGATGACCGCATTACCTTATTGCGGACAGATAGTGTAATGAAGATGCGCCACCATAAGCCGTATGTGATGACTGACCCAGTTCCGGGACGCTCTTACAATAAAGCAGAAGGTCAGATGTCCGTATGCAACTATCGTGATGGAGAGGGTAGATACATGGAATACACCGCAGAGTGGATTCCTGAGTTTATAGCTCCGAACAAGATTGTGAACTTCGACCTTTCAACGATGAACGCATGACAGTAAATGAATACATATCACAGAAGCTTCAGACCTTCGGCATTCAATTGTCGGAGGCTGACCTTTTGGATATGTGTCTTACCTCGAAGATAAGCGGAGAGGATGAGATGAACGAGGGTTACTACAGTCGTGTTTCTGTGGCAATTGCGAAGTTCATCCCCTCTCTATTGCTTCGTGCCACTTCAATCAGTGAAAGCGGTTTTTCGATGTCTTGGAATCTTGAAGGCGTTAAGGACTACTATTCATTTTTATGTAAACAGTACGGTTTGAAAGACGAACTGAGTAACAAACCTAAATGTACCTTCTTATGATATTCGCTCCACACATATTGCAGGTAAAGGTTATCACGCCGATGGAAAAGGATGAGTTTGGCAGACCTATCCCCGGAACTGGTGGTGAGAGCTGGCAGGATGTATGTAAGTGCCGTTGTGATGATAATACTACCAAAGAATTTTCATCCAATAACGGCTCTGTATATCGTCCGAATTATCATGTAGTGTGCGAGAAAAGAATCACTGTTAAGGCAGGTGATGAAGTCCGTTGTATGGATGACGAGAACGTGAGAGGTCAAGGCGAGGTTTACACGGTGAAGAGTACAAACTACTTTAACTACTCGGAATTATGGATGTAGATTTCGATTTTTCAGATGTCGATGATTTCTTCGATGAAGGAGAATGGGAAGTTGAGAAGAAGATGATTGATGTGGGTGATGAAGCTGTGAAATACGCAGAGGAACATGGCGACTATCAAGACCACACACTCACTCTGAGAACGTCCAATGATTACGATGTTGACGAAAATGGCTTAACTCTGAAAAACGAAGCGGAATACGCTTCATTCGTTGAATCTAAGGGATATGATGTTTTAAGTGGTGCCGCTTTATATGCGGAGAAACGATTAAAAGAAGAATTTGAATGATAGTAACCACCGACATAGGAAACATCCTCTACCGGGACTGCAAGGCTTTCGGAATAGACATAGTGCCTGACGGTGAAACGCTGACGGGCGAATTGAAGTCTGAAAGAATCGTTATCCATGCAAAGAAGCAACAGCCGGGGACTTATTGGAAGAAGTCTTTCGCGGAAGTGAATCTTTGTGTTCCTGATTTAAGCGAAAATGAAGCAAACACCATCCGCTTGAATGAACTCGAAAGAGAAGCAAACAAACGATTTGATGATGTGGTAAGCGCCTATGACGGCACGACCTATCGTTACTCCATTGATTCTATCGGCACGGAAGCGGACACAGCTTTGAAGTGTCATTATGTGAATGTGAGAATTTTGTTTGAAGTATTAAATGTAAAACTATAAGATTATGATTACAGCTGTAGAAATTGACGAATTGTATTATGCGGAACCTATAACGACGGTTGCAGCCGCAGCAACTGGATTGACTGGTGCGGAGGTTGCTGCTATCTTGAAAAATGCAGCAACGAAGCGGGTCAAGAACGTACACGGTGACACGTATCAGTACGAAGAAGCGGAGGCGAGTGTAACTCGTTACAAAAACGCTTTGACGGGTGAGTACTACCGGGAAACGTCCGAACCAGGTGAGGTGAAAATCAACTTTACCATTGGTGAGTATGATTATGCTACAAAGGCTGATTTGCAAGGCGGAAAAGCCACTGAAAAGAATTGGGAAAGAGGCAAGTATAAGCCTATTCATAAATGTGTGATTGGTAAAACCAAAGACGGAGTTTATGTGGTGTTCCCGAAAGCGGCTATCAACGCCCGCGGGTCGAATACCGATAAGGCCATCGGATTAGCTGTTGCAGCCGTTCCGCTTACTACTGGAGTGGATGGTTTGGCTTCTGAGAAATGGTTTGATGAGTCGGAAGTAGTAGCTCCGGCAGGGTAAGGTAAAATGATTAGTTAATAAAAGGGCAGGGTGGACGGTGTTTGCTTTGCCCTTTTTAATTTAAAGATTATGAATCAAGCTGCGAAAATAGTATCTGATGCCTTGCTGGGATTGGATTTCAAAAATGTAGAGATAGGAGGAATGGTTTATACTATCAAACCGCCTACTATTAAAGTTATTTGCCGTGCCATACGACATTTTTCTAATATCGGTATGGTTGGAGATAACATCATGGAAGCAATCAATGAACTTCCTGAAGCTACCAATGATATGCTGAAAGGAATTTCATGTTTTATCTGCGGTAATGAAAAAATGGCTAAGGCTTTGAAAAATGGGACTTTTGAAGAAATTAAAGAAACTTTGGAAGTGTGTTTTTCTATGATGGATATTTCGGCTTTTCAGTGTGTCAGCTCGATGAAGAATGTGTCGATGCTGGCAGCAAAACCGAAACAGTAGGAAACACAACATTCTTTGGGCAGATAGCTCATCTTATAGATACGCTTCATCTAAGTTACACAGAAGTGTTTGAGGTTATTCCTTATAGAAACCTGTTGATGATGCAAAGGGATAAATTACACGCTGTATATGGCGGACAAAAGGTTAAGAAAATCAGTGGTAAAGAATTGGTAAAACGAAGAAATAAGTATGTCTAAATTATATTTCAAAGTAAGTAGCGACTGGGAAGAAGTTGTAAAACTTCGTAATGAGATTGTAAAGTTAAAGCAGGAATTGAAGAGCATGGACAGCACACAATCTCCTGCCACTTTCAAAACACTTAATACCCAACTTGCGGCATCTACTCAACAGCTTGACGGATTGGTGGCAAAGGCAGCCCAAGCTGGTGCTGTAATGGAGGGGGATTTTAAGAAGAAAATCTTCGACGCCTCACAATCCGTTAACGGGTTTACAGAAAAGATTATTGCCCAAAAGAATGCTGTTGGCTCTCTTCAAACAACTATCCGTAAAAATAAGGAACTATATAAGAATATTGTTTCAAGAGGTGGTGAAGATAAAGCGCTACTTAACCATATCAGAGAGCAAGAAAGAGCACTTGGCAAAGAACGGGATGCTTTGTTTAATCTTACTCAGCAGCAAGCAGAAGCACGTCTTTCAGTAAAAAAGATCCGTGATGAATATGCGCTTTACAAGGATGATGCAAAAGATGTCACTGAAGCAAACAATGGGGTTGCTGTCTCGTGGAAGAAAGCTTTGGCTGTTATTGGTGGAGCTGGCGTATTAAAAGCATTAGGCTCTGAAATGATTCGTGTGCGTGGTGAGTTTCAAGCGGCCGATACTGCCATTCAAACGTTGTTAGGTAGCAAGGAGAAAGCCGATGCGCTCATGGCGCAAGTACGTGAATATGCGAAGATTTCACCGCTGGAATTTTCCGATGTTACTTCCGCTACACAGATGATGTTAGGGTTTAATATCGAAGCCGAAAGAGTGCCACGTTATTTACAAGCTATTGGTGATGTTTCTATGGGGAATACACAGAAATTCAACTCTCTTACTTTGGCATTCTCTCAGATGTCAGCAGCAGGCAAGTTGATGGGGCAGGACTTGAACCAAATGATAAATGCCGGATTCAATCCATTTCAAATAATGTCTGAAAAGACAGGGAAGTCTATTGCCACACTCAAAGATGAGATGTCTAAGGGGGCTATTTCCGCAGAAATGGTACAACAGGCGTTTATTGACGCCACTTCCGCAGGCGGTCGGTTCTATAATATGTCCGAGAATGCTTCAAAGGAGATAAACGGTCAGCTATCTATGATGCAGGATGCTTTGGATTCTGTGTTTAACGAACTAGGGCAGAAGTCAGAAGGGGTAATTATGGATGGTATTCAAATGACTACCTCGCTGATTGAAAACTATGAGACAGTCGGAAAGGTATTGGCCGGATTGGTGGTTACTTACGGGACATATCGTACTGCTGTGATGTTAGTTACTGCTGCTGAAAATGGTCATTCTGCGGCAACATTAATTATGCGTGGAAGAATATTATTAGCGCAGAAAGCACAGGCATTACTGAATGCTACCATGTTGAAAAATCCGTATGTCTTGTTGGCTACGGTGGCAATTGGCGCAGCTTCTGCTGTGTGGGCATTTAGCAAACGAACAACTGAAGCACAAGAAGTACAAGAAAGGTATAATGCTTCAAAAGAAGATGCTATACGAAAAGAAGAATCTCACAGGCAAGAAATTCAACGTCTTATTTCTGTCGCAGGCGATGAAGCGGAAGCTACAGCAAACCGCAATGCTGCAATAGAATCACTAAAAAAGGCATATCCGGGAATCATCGAAAAATATATTGATGAGGAAGGGCATTTGACAAATTTGATTCAGTTGCAGAAAGACCTTAACGAGGAACAATCTAAGCGGAAAAAAGAAAGCAATCAGGAAAAACTTGCTTCCATAAATGCCAAAGTTAGGAATCAAGAAGAATATGTATCAGGGATGTCGGGTAGTAAAGAGGCTATCAATGAGGCTAATGATGTTCTTAAAGAACTTCAAAGACAACAAAAGGAGGCTCAAGCTGCCGTAAATACCGACTATATAAATGCTCGCATTGAAGAAGCTAAAAAATTTTCTGATGACGAACTTAAAAAAGCTATATCTCAATGGAAATCTTCTCTTTCAAGAGTAACAGAAGATATGATTGGGGAATTTTCACGTGATGAAGTATCTTCATTTGTGAAATCCCTTGAGACATTGCAGTCTGCAAGAGAAAAGCAATCTAAAAATAAGAAATATTGGGAAACAAAAAAGAAAGAAGCTGAAACCGCTTTAAACTCCATTGCGTCTTCTCAAAAGAAATTAATGGACGCTGGTAAGTTTAAAGGGATAGACGAAACCGTAATAAAGAGTTACAAGGATAATGTTAAGAAGCTAAAGGAGGCAGAAAAAGAACTAAAAGTCTACGATTCATCTTCCAAGCAAGAATCTGCAGCTGAGAAACTTCGTAAGCAGACCGATAAATATAATGTCCTCCTTGAGAAACAAGCGTTGGAACAAAAACGCAATGCCGAGGATTTGCAAATGAGAGTTGATGAAGCCCGAATCAAGGCAATGGATGAAGGTTCTGCCAAGACTATTGCCGAAATGGAGCTCAACTTTGAAAAAGAGATGCAGGCTATCGACCGGCAGAAAGAGGATACTCTGCGGAAAAAGATTGAGGATGCCCGTGCTACATGGGAGACTAGCCCAGATAAAAAAAAGGGAGAGACTTTTAATGCAAGTGGGATTACATTATCTATTTCGGAAAACGATGTCTTCGATAATTTATATAAAAGTGGAATAGCTTCTTTCGAGAAGAATTTGAAAGAGTATCAAAATAAACAGGATAATGCTTGGAATGAGTATTATATCAAGTATGGAGAGTATCAGGAGAAACGCAAAGCTATCATGGATAAATATGATAAGCAGATTGCGGATGCAGAAGAGGGGAGTGTTGAAAAATCCACTTTTATTGCCCAGAGAAAAGAAGATCTTGATAGCCTGGATGATGAATTGATGAAAAACTCAGAATTATGGGGAAGATTTTTCACGGATTTCTCTAATCGTTCTTCATCGTCAATAAGGAATATAATAGAGGATATTCAAGAGCTTATTGATTATATGAATGGGATAGAGGGAACTAAAATTCCCGATTTGTTTAAGGATAATGAAAAGACTGTGAAAGCTATAAATGATGCTATGGCTAATCCTTCTTCCTTAAATAAATTTACATCAAGTCTTTCTTCTCAAATAGCCAAATTCAAAAAGATGCTTGATAAGGATAATCCATTCAAGATGATTCAGGATGGCTTTAAGAATAATGATTATGAAAGCACATCTAAAGGATTTGGTAGTATAGCATCTGCTGTAAAAGAGCTGGATGGTGTTCTTGGAGATTTGGGGGTTAAATCAGAAAGTACAGCTGGAAAGGTTACCTCTGTTTTAAGTAGTACAGCTTCTTATGCGGCAACTGGCGCATCTATTGGTGGACCTTGGGGAGCTGTTATTGGTGGAGCAATAGGCATGGCATCAGGATTAATCGGTGTCCTTGGTGCTGATTATTCTGCCTATAATAAAATGAAAGAAGAATATGGGGCACTTATTGATGTTTGGGACACGCTTATTAGTAAAAAGCAGAAATATATAGATATATCTTATGGCGATGAAGCGCGTAAGGCTGGGCAAGAAGTTCTGGACTTATTGAATAAGAAGGCTCAAAGCAGCGTTGCACTTGGGATAGAGAGACTTAATGCAGGGGCGAGTGCAGGTTCTCATTCCATTGGCGTTCGTCAGAGAAAAGGGATGTCAAGCCAGGGCTGGGATGAACTTCGTAAAGCGGCACAGTCTATTGGATTCAATTATAACTCGGTTGCTGACGGTCGTATGACTGGACTATTTTCTCTTACAGCGGAACAATTGGAACGTCTACAGGAAGAAGCACCTACGTTCTGGGCGAAGTTGGACGATGACGTACAAGGATATTTGCAAAACATTATTGACTGTTCTGATGAGATAGAGGATATGAAGACAAAACTTCAGGAAACAATGACCGGAGTTTCTTTCGATTCTTTCTATGACAGTTTTGTTTCAACCCTTTCCGATATGGGTAAGAGTAGTAAAGATATGGCCGATGATTTTGGAGAATACCTAAAGAACGCTATTTTAGAAAATCTTGTGGCAAATAAGTACCGTGCCAAAATCGAAGCTTTATATAATGATTGGGCTGCAAAATCAGATAGTGATGGAGACGGTGTTTTTGATTTAACTGCTAAAGAATCGGCAGAATTGAAAGATGCCCAAAAGGCGTTAGCTGAGCAAATTATAGCTGAACGTGATGCAATGGCTGATGCTTTTGGATGGAGTTCCCAAGAGTCTACTTCTCAATCTTCGACTTCCAGAGGATTTGGTACCGAAATGACACACGAGGACGCTGGAGAGCTAAGTGGTCGGTTTACAGCTTTACAGATTGCAGGTGAAGAGATAAAAACTCAGAATATCGCTCAAACTCAATCTCTTAATCTGTTAACTGTAAGAGCAGATGCTATCCTTTCCATGAATACAGAAACGAGGAACATCGCTGATGATACGAGGAATTTGATAGCACAATCCTATCTTGAATTGGTACAGATTTCGGAGAATACAGGTAATTCGGCTAAATACTTAAAAGATATCAAAGCAGATATAGCAGAAGTGAAGAAGAATACATCAAAATTATAAGCTATGACAGATTTACTGATTAATGAAAAAGATGCGTTTGCCACATGGGGTGTGAGAATGGGAGAGGGGTTTCTTGATGTTATTGGGGCATCCGCTCCCATGAAGGATTTTATTGAGAACAAAAGCCGACTTGAACATGGGAAACGGGTAATAATCAATGACCCTAAAGTCGATGAGAGGGAAATAACTCTTTCGTTTACTATCGAGGGTAGTTCTCAGTCCGATTATCAATCAAAGAAAAAAGCTTTCTTCGATGAGCTTTATAAAGGCAAGGTTGATATTCAAGTCCCAGCTAATAGTAGCGAGATTTATCATCTGATTTATCTCGGTAAAAGTATCACTTACGCACAGAGTTTAGACCGAACTTTTGCCAAATGTTCGATGAAGTTTAACGAACCGAATCCGGTAAACAGAACCTAATTCACGACATTGGTTTTATTGTCGTGTATGTGAGTGCTCAAAATTGGGCACTCTTTTTTTTATCTCCGAACTTTGGAGATGTTATGATAGATGTCAAAGATATATCCGGTAACGTTCTTCTTGTAACCACTCCCAATGGAGGTTGCAAGCGGAAGTTTACGCTCCAAAAAGAGGATTACATACTTCTGAAATTCTCTTTGGAGAATCCCATATATTTCAAGTTAGGTTCATACGTTGAATGCGATTTGGGGTTATTCGAGGTATGTGACCTTCAAAGTCCCACCTTCAATACCGATAACGCAGGCTATGATTATGAGCTTCGTTTGGATGCATATTATTGGAAATGGAAAAACAAAATCTTCAAATATACCCCAGAAGTGGCAGGGCAAGAGGCATCTTGGAACCTGACCGCTCCGCTTGATGTCCATGTTGGTATAGTCCTTAGAAATTTGAAAGCTCTTGGTTATAAGTATAAAGGACGGGATTTTGAATTTTCCATTGACAGTAGTGTAGAGAATAAGTCTCTTTTGATGAGCTACGACAATATCAATATCCTTGATGCCTTGTTCTCTATGGGAGCTAAAGACAAGTGGAGCTGTGATGTGTGGATAACAGAGAACATCATCCACTTCGGACGGTGTGAGTTCGGTGACCCTGTGGACTTCGAGCAAGGTATAAATGTGAAGGAAATGACACGTTCCGATTCGCAGTCTGATTACGCCACGAGAATCTACGCTTTCGGTTCTACAAGAAACATACCTTCCAACTATCGTCCTGTTGATGAGAGTATTGTTGTGAATGGAGTTGTACAGAAACGCCTTATGCTTCCTGTTGACACTCCTTGCATAGATGCATATCCTGACATGTATACTGAGGAAGCGGTTGAACGGGTGGTTGTGTTTGATGATATTTATCCGCGAAGAGTTGGTACCATGTCCGATATCACCACTCACGAGTATACTGATACCAATGAGGAAAATGGAGAAGTAACGAAATGGAATGCTTATCGTTTCAAGGATACTGGTATAATATTTTCAGAAGAATATAGATTACCGGGAGAGGATTTGAAGATAATATTTCAATCCGGTAAGCTAAACGGAATGATGTTTGTCGTGACATTCAATCCATGCGACAAGGAAGGTGGAGAAACCCCTATCCCGGAAAAGAATGAGGATGGTTCTTGGAACCCGTTAGCACAAGTGTGGGAGATAGTAAGGAATGAAGACTATGGCAGACCGTTACCCGATGAGGTGCTCATTCCCGAAGACGGTGATACCTACGTTTTGTCAGGATGGGATTCAACCAAAATAACCGAATTAGGACTTGTGTCTGCTGCCGAACAGGAATTGAAAGCGGAAACGGAGAAATATGTAGCCAAATCCAAGATAGACCCGAACACCTATACTTGCACGATGATGTCCGATGACGCATACCGTGAGGACGGAATACATAATCTCTATGGTGCAGGTCAGAAAGTTAACCTGATTAACAAAGCCTACTTCGAGAACGGAAGGCAGTCGAGGGTTATCGGGTTTGAATTCAACCTTGACAAACCTTATGATTCCCCCGTATATACTGTCGGGGAAACCGCTGCCTATTCCCGCATAGGGGAAATAGAGGATAAGGTAGAAAGTCTCACTCTCAAGGGTCAGACGTACACAGGTGGAAGCGGTAGTGGTGTATATGTGATAAGAAGAAATGACTCTACTCCTGCAACTGACAGCAATGTGTTCTCGGCATTGCGTTCGTTGTCAATGTTTCTTCGTAAGGACAAGACAGATTTCACCAATTACCTATTGAGGTTATTAGGAGGACTAGAGGTTGGCGAAGCCATAGACTCACTCATTGCGGGCAAGGGCATAATCGCGGATGATAAAGGGAGGATACAGGCTGACCGCATGGAGTTGCGGTCATCGCTGACCGTTTTGCGCCTTATCATCAACGAAATTCAGGCTATGGCCGGAGACTTCTCATTCTCTGACTGTGGTACCATTGAAAAGGTTGAATTGTTGGACGATGGTACTTACCGGCTTACTATGGAGAAGAGAACAGATACGGATTGGACTACATTAGAGGAGAACGACGTATTATATTCTATCGTAAACTCGCTGTTGGTCGGAGGTACTGACTATTATACTTCCTGGTTTAGACCGGTATCGAAAAACCGCAATGATAATACTTTGACTGTAGTTCTTTACCCCGACAGCGAAGTGCCCGGAGGTAAGAACTACCCGCCGGTTGCAGGGTATAATGTTACCCGCCGAGGTAATGCAATGGTACCGGATACTGGTGAAGCTCCGAACGAACGCGCCCAAAGTTGGTTGCTTTCATCCCGTGAAGGTAGGATCATGTTCTTGCAGAATGTTTTCAAGCCCATTCTCGAAGACTACAACTATGCATTGACTCTCGGCCGCTTCCCCAACGTGAAGATGATAGAGAAGCTTCCTATCGGTCCTACAGATGTCGGAGTCATGTCGAAGATTGGTGTCTTTGAAAAGATATATGAAGCTGACTGGAATGGGACAATTATTCCTAAAAAGGTGGATCGCGGTGAGTGGTCTCTGGCTACAGCACAAGGAGATGAACCTTACCGATTTGTAGACTATGAAACCCTTTTGGAGAATCAGAAGGTGATAACCACGCTGGAACAGCATACAGTCTATCATTATGGCTGTAAATGGGGTTGTATAGTAGACAAGACTACCGAAGAGCCTCAATGGAACTCTGCCGGATGGGTATTGCTCGAAGGTGACAAGAACTATCATCTTGACTTTACATCGACTGCCGGTTGGCAGTTCTTTAAGAATGGCGTGAACACCGATATCGCTGCCGTTGTGAGTTATGGCAACCGTGATATCACCAATGTCCTTATGGCTACTACCGGTGTCGAAGTGGAGTGGCTGCGGGATACCGGAAATATCCCTGCCGATAACAGCTGGACTCCTGCTTATGTGGACGGACAGAAGCATGTTATCCGGTTGACTTCCTCCGATATGGGGAGCGAATGGGGGCTTTCGGTTAGGACAGTGAAGTTCATCTGCAGGGTATTCATTCCGGTAGGTGAAGATATTGAGACGGTAGAAAATTATGTTGGATTTAAAATTTGAAAGTTATGGGATTAGAAAAAGTTTTTCCTTGCCTTGTTGAATATCGGTACAAGTTCTTAGGACTTATACCGTGCCGTAGAATGACAATTGTTATTCAGAGAGTCGGCGGTAAGAGCCTTGAGGAGTTGGTAACAGAAAAAACAGGGCATAAGAAAATAACTATAATAGACACTTATTAAAATGGCTATACAAACCCAACCCAAAGACGTACCGGTACACATTGATCCTTATTCTTTCCTGGCAGAGATACAGGTTCTATCTGGTAATCCTGTACAGAACTATAATAAGGACACGAACGATTACGAGCCTGATCGTTCTCTCGTTCCTTGTGTACTCATGCCTTACATTTCCGTTCAGGACCCGGAAGGTTTAATGAATGGAAGCCAGACTATCACCGGTGCCGAGTGGTACGAAGGCGCACCGAAGTCAGATGGCAGCAACCGCATCGTTGACAATGATGACTATGCCATATCAGCCACGGGTAAACCCACCTATTCTTTGACCGTAAAAAAGAATGTGGATTACAACAGCCCGATAGAGCTGCATTGTATCTTCTCTATTACGGATAAGAGAAAAAACACTCAGGAGAAATTCGAGCGTAGTATTGTGCTTCGCACCAGCATCTTTGACTCAAACAACTACTCCCTGAAGATCAACCGGCCCAAAGGCTGGACTATCAACCCGCTCGAAGTGGTGCCCAATAGTAAAGGAGAATGGCTATACTCAATCACCGCTCAAGTGTACTCAGGTGAAGATACGGTTGCAGATTCCAATGCCGCTTATTGGTGGCAGATACTTGACGGTACAACATGGCGTGACTTTACGGCTGATGAGCTTGAGGTGTTTGTCTCCGGCAAGAACGCAGATGGTACCTGGGGGAAAACCCTTACACTGGATGCCCGGTTTTTCCGGAATATTTCTGTGCGTGTCCGTGGTGCATATTATACCGGTACCCGTCCGTCTTCGCCGACTTCGGACGAGATGCAGGCAACGACTTCCATCAAGGTAGAGATGCCTGGTACATTACGCGCTGACATCCGGCAGACGAAAGGTATCAAGCTTAATTCCCGTATGAACACTACAGTCGGTTACGAGTGTGTATTGTCGTATAACAAGCAATTGATTGACAGTAGCAAGGATAACCTATTTGTGATTGACTGGTACGCGAAATCCGCCAAAGCCGGAAGCACAGCAAAAAATGTCGGGCGTGGAAGGACCGTTGAGTTTGTTCCCTCTACATATTCATTCGATCCTTTGTACCCTATATCGGTATATGCTTCAGTGAAAATGTATGCAGTAACGGCATTGGTTACTACGAGTGACGATAAAGTCTTAACTACGAGTGACGGTAAATTGATTATAACATCTAAATATGAGTAAGCTTATGAATTATCTGTTAGTAAAACCGGAAGAACTGGACGGTCAGGGTTACGATTACAAGTATGCCGAACGCATACCGGACGGTCGTGTAATCCTGCCGCTCAGTGCTTTGAAGGTGCTTTCTAATTTCAGCCCTGAAGTACTTTCGAAGGATAAGTTGAAAGCTCTGATAAAGGAGCAAAAGGAAAGCGGCCTGTATGATCCTTCAGAAGAAGAGAATGCAGGCAATTGTGAAGAGCCGGAAGACGGTGGGAATGTTAATGGGGGCGAACCTTCAGGAGAAGATACCACCACTGAAGAATCGACTCCGGCCGAAGATCCTGTTGAACAGGAAGGGGGTGACGTATGAGACTTGACGGAGTTTTTACCCTCATTGCTTTAATGGATGGCACGACTGTTAACGGTACTATCCGGGTAGAGGGTACCCCGCTTGTGCAACGCTATAACGAGGGTACAGCCGTGTTTATCCCGAACTTTGAAGCGTTGGCCGAGAATAATCGTCCGACCGTTGTTGTTATCCTGCGTGATATTTCTGATGGCAGCGTTCTTGTACCCAACACGATTGAGTTTCGCTATAATGACTTATTGTTGACCTTTGGCAGCAACGGTTTGTCAACGAATGCCGGCATGGTTGGCTTTTTTAAAAAGATAGACGCTTACAGTACTACCATTGGCGGAGCTACCTATCAAGTTCCCGCCTTACGTGTGATGAAGAATCTTGTGCCGATATCCAATTATGACAATGACCGGATCACTGTCTCCGGTACCGTTGAAATTGGCGGCTCTTCGATTGCTTTCAATGCGCTGTCAAAGGAAGTCGTAATTCAAGAGTCTACCGGGAATCAGTATGATGTTTTGATAACTAACAACAAGGGTTCACAGCTTCTTGAGGATGGGGAGTCCTTAACTGATACAGCCCGTATTTTCAAAGATGGAGCTGAAATTACCGATTACACCGGATTTACCTTCCAATGGGTAAAAATGCTTGGAGATAGTGAAACAAACTTGGGTACATCTCGCACGCAGGTGATTTCTACCGATGATGTGAATAACGTACTTAAATTGCGTTGTGATGTGAAGAAGGACGGTTCATTGATAGCCTCCGGCTATGATGAGATTACCGACTTTTCCGATCCATACTATATGCTTTTCAAGTTTACCGGCATTAGCGGTAATGCAGTAAAGAAGGGTGAAACAGCAACGGTTACTCCTGTTGCCGCCAAACGTAGTACGGGTGAGGAATTTCCATCGCTCATTAAAACCTGGACATTCTCTCTGAAAGATAACACCGGTGCCGCATTTGTTTTGACGGGAAAGGATTCCGCCACATTTACGGGAGCCAATGCGAAGATTACTTATGAAGATATGGTACGTGCTAAAATGGGCTTATCAGGCACTGTTAGCGGAACTGCATAAATTGTATGATATGATACTGACAGGAACATTCTACTTGGTTGCTGAAGCTGAACGCCTCTGGATTGGCATCAATCCGGAAACGGTATCTTTGGATGCTAATAACGTACAGGCTGCACCGTTACAGGTCCGGTTCTGGGCCGGTGAAGGGAGCAATAAGGTGGCCATGCCTGCCTATCTCACGTTCAGGGTTGAAAGTGTTGTAGGTAGTAGTGTAACGAAGTTATTTGAGGACAAGCCGGAGGCAAAGGTTAGTTCATACGACTACACTATTCCTTCAGATCAGTATGCCACTGCCAACCGTATCAGCATCTATGCTTATGAGGATGCTGGTCGGACGAAAGAGATTGATAGCAAGCAGGTGAACATTGTTGCCGCCAATCCTACGCCATTTCCACGTCCGGAACCTTGGTCTGCTGATCTTGTTTACATGAATGGTGAGTACTTAATGCATGATGATCAGGAGGGTGAAGATGAGGATGTCCTGTACATGTGGACCAGTCGTGTACCTGGTAATACAACGACTGATCCTAAAACATGGATACAGAACAATCCTAATAGTGGATTATGGACGCCATATCCTTACTCTACTTTATTGGCCGGCCGGATAATTCTCGGTAAGTTTGGAATGATTGATTCTGCTGTCTTCCAGAATGGATATATGATATCGCAGCAAGGCGTTGATGCAAATGGAAATACAACGTTTGATTATCGTAAATTTGGAACTGATGCATTTTCTCCCAATTTGATGCTTAATTTCATGAACGGAGATATCGTTGGTGGAAGTTGTGATTTATCTGGTAATATAAGGCGTGGAATAGTAGCTTATGAATCCGGTTCTTTTTTTCAGATTACTGCTAAAAGTAATAACTATGTAATTAAGAATAGTCAGGCGCAGAACAAAGTCTATTTGCTTTTTAGTACAGGAGCTAAATCCCTCGGAACAGAACTCTGTATAATCAATGGAGGAAGTGGAGTTACTACGGTTTCATTTTTCCTGGAAAATCCATTTTTCCTGTTCAAAGGCAAAGTATATACTTATATCAAGCTGAATAAACCAGGTGATAATATAGATCTAATATACTCTCCTGTACTACCCAGCCTGTCTCCAGGTACAGGCGGTGCAGCTTTCATTATCAGAAATAAATCTGATTTCAGAGCTGCTACAGACGGAGTTACATTGGAGAGCATTTAGTTCAAAGTTCACACGGAGAAATCCGTCTTTTATCAGCATCTCCCAATGCTGTAATTTGGGGAAACAAATTAAACAAAAAAGAGATAATTCTAAAATGTTAAATTGGGCTGATTTTCTTGATAGAAAAAAACGCCCGTTAAAAGTACAAGGGTATGGAGAAGACTACAATTAAGGACTACAACAATGGTTTGGAAACCAAAGATAGTCTAAGTAAAGTGAAAGCAGTTGATGCTTCCGGTAATGATATACTCGTTAATTCTAAGGTTGTTGCGCAAGCTGGAGGATGTGGAAGTATCGCTCCGAGTGAAAGGTTATCGCAAGGCAAATGGTACAGAATTGCTTTGGGACGCTACGGAAATGTCCCCTATGCTGTGCTCTTGATAATAGGAAACTATTATAATAATGAGGCTCCAAATTCTCAGTTACTATATATCCATGCCGATGGATATAGTGATAGGCAATCTGTGGTTCAGTTGGCTAATTCTGGCAGAGTAATAAGTAAAGCTCGAATATTATATAAAGCATCACCAACTAACGGCTCAATGCTTGATATATTTGTTCGAACTACAAACTCAAATCAGTTGATGTTTTCTTATTCGTGCAACATAAATTTTATTTTCCAGTCACCGGTTGAAGTTCCTGAAGAACCTGATGCGGGATATTTAGTCAAAGAATTTACATTCTGAAAGAGGGCGACTACGGTCGCCTATTTTTGTACCATATCTTTTGCCCCTTAAAAATACAAGGGTATGGAAAAAATGTTAATTAGCGATGCAGAGGTAGTAAACGAATTGATAACCACAATTCCGGTTGCTACCTCTGAAAAAAATGGTCTTAAACCCGCCAGTGATGTAAAAATGGAAAGAAGAATACAAACCACAGTGTCAAGGGTCGTATATGAAATGAACACTAAAACAGCAATATCCACTTCTTTGCTCATTAGTATTGCTGCTTTTGGAGGTGGGCCAATGACTTTATTTTATATGACTATCAATAGATCAACCGATGTTTTGAAGGCACCTACGATAATTTTAAATCGGATAGGCGGAGCAAGTACTCCATCAACTCCACGATTTAAGGTATGGAGTGATGGAAATACTGGTGCATTCAAAATTATTTTTGAACGCACCCAACATACACCAGCTATATATGTGAAGATTATGAATACTGTCCAAACTATAGATAATATCCCTTTGACAGAAGCTAATCAAGATGAAGTTGACGCAGCGACATATATTGATGTGACACAATAATAGTAGGGGCACTATGCCCCTATTATCTAGAGCAATTCCGTTCTATACCATTACAATTCCGTCCAGTCGGTTACATCCTCTTCTATAACGTTACGAAATACACAATCTGAAGTGTAAAAACCTTGAAAACAGGTTGTAATAGAGAACTCTGTATTAAATTTTATTGCAAGATATAGTTCTCCATTATAACGGCAATGTCCTAATTTAAAGTCTACAAGATTATTTCCTCCTCCCCATCCACCTGTCACATTCATGTCTTTTATTAGGTATGAAGCAGAACGAAATAATACGATATCGGCCTTGGCCATCATCGGATTATATTCTACACCTGCTCTTAACACATACAAACTTCCTAGGACTCCGGCAGCATCTATTTTATCGGTTAATCCGGAAATAGGAACAAATAGCAGAATCCTACTTCCCGCCCCAGAACTTGGACTGTATCTTAATTGTGTATATCTCATTTTATCCGTTCCTGAAGCCAAGGAAGTATATTCAACCTTAGACAAGCTATCTACAGTCACCTGTGCCACGTTCTGGTCAGCTGTTAGCCCTATAATTGATGAGGGGGCGCTGGTTAACCCAACTTCTGACAATTTTATCTTCTCCATTATACCATTGTATTTTTAACGGGCGACTAATACGCAATTTGTCCGTGCAGGATTAGTTTACTAACTTCACAGACAAAAATGATTTACGCATACATTAGGGTGAGTACCGATAAGCAAACTGTCGAAAACCAGCGGTTTGAAGTTCAGAATTTTGCCAATGAACGCAAATTAGTGATTGATAAGTGGGTGTCGGAAACGGTGTCAGGCACAAAGGCCGCTAAAGACAGAAAGTTGGGTCCACTTTTAAAGAGAATGAAGAAGGGTGATACGCTCATACTTTCTGAAATTAGCCGGTTAGGTCGTAATCTTATGGGAATTATGAGTATGCTTCATCTTTGTATGACGAAGGAAACCTTTGTTCTAACTGTTAAGGAGAAATACGAGCTTGGCAATAACATTAATAGCCAGGTGTTGGCATTCGCTTTCGGGCTGTCAGCTCAGATTGAGCGTGATTTAATTTCTCAACGTACTAAGGAAGGACTGGCACGGCGTAAAGCAAGCGGTCAGCAATTGGGTCGGAAGAAGGGCGATAAGAATACACATTATAAACTCACCGGAAAAGAAAATATAATCCGGACTATGCTTGATTATGGTTACTCGAAGGCTGCTATCTGTAGAAAACTGAAATGCAACTTTAAAACGCTTGATGATCATCTTGAAAGAATGAATGAAAAGCCTTGTGAATTAGAAGATAATTAGTACCTTTGCGACATACGATTATGCCCATTAACAGCCCGTATTAGGTGTTGTTGATGGGCTTTTTTGTGCCTAAAATCCCGTCTTACTTTTCACAAGCGAGGCGGGATAACGACATGTATCAGATTGACCGTTAAGACCAATCTGATAACAAAGGTAGTATTAATAATTAAAATAGTGAAAGGAAAATGAAAGATGTATTAGATTTCTTACATGCGTTAGATTTGACTAACCTGTATCGTCATATCGGGGTGACATTGATGTGCTGGTTAGTAATGTTCATCTCCGTACTGATTGATATGTGGGATGGCGTACAGACTGCGAGGGTAATGAAAGAGAAAGTAGATAGCAAGGGATTACGCCGTACATTTGCTAAAGCTGGCGATTATTGGCGTATGATGCTGTTTGGACTGATGTTCGACACATTGGGATTACTCTTTACTTGGTATGTATTGCCATACATGACGATCATCATCACGGTTGGTGTATTGATAATCGAGTTTCGGAGCGTATGGGAACATAATAAGAGAAAGCGTAGCCATGCGGCAGAGTTACCCGGAGTGATAGCCAATATCGTTAAGTGTGCATCGGAGAAAGACGCTTTGGAATTAATCAAGAAAATAAAGGAGGTGCAGAAATGAAGTACTTTACAATCGCTGAATTGATTAAGTCCGATACAGCCGACCAATTAGGAATTGATAACCGGTGTAAGAAAGAACATGTAGTCAATATGACTGCATTAGTAGATAATGTGCTGGACCCATTGCGGGAAGCATACAGGAAGCCAATCAGGGTGAACAGTGGTTTCCGTTGCCCGGCACTCAATAAAGCCGTGAAAGGTTCAGCTACGAGCGACCACATGACTGGACGGGCGGCAGATATAACCGGAGGGAGCCCGGCTGAGAATAAGAAGTTGTTCTGTCTGATTCAAGAACTAGGCCTTCCCTTCGATCAATTGATTGATGAGAAACATTTCTCATGGGTACATGTGTCTTATCGGCAGTCTGGTAATCGTAGGGAGGTGAAAGCCTTATGAGACTAACCAGTAAGCAGAAAAAGGAATTCTTCGGGCTGGCAGTCTGGGGGATTCTCGGACTCATTGCAATGTCCGTTATGATGGCATTGGCCGGATGTGCCACTCCTATGAACACAGACCGTAATACTCAGGTTGACTATTCCAATCTTTTGCAGCAAATGCAATCTCGAATGGACTCCCTACTTATCAATATGGAAGCTCAGCGGAAAGAAACAAGCGAGAAACTATCCAATCTAAAGGTTGAGAATAAAACTGTCTATCTCTCACCTCCTGACAGTACCGGCAAGCAATATCCAACTATGGTGAGTGAGACGAATGCCAGTAAAGACGAGAAAGAGAATAAGACTACTGAGACTGAACTTAAAGTAACCATTCAGAGGCTTGTTGAGGAGGTTTCGGATTTGAAGAATAAACTCAATACTAGTGTTGTACAGGAAGAGAAAGTAAAAGAATTCTCTTGGTGGCAACTTCATAAGATGGATGTATATGCCGGCTTATTCATGCTTGTGCTTGGATGGCTTGTTTATAAGAAGAATAAGTAGAAGTGGCTTATCTGCGATAAGTGTGCCTTGACTGAAAAGTCAGGGCACTTTTGTTCTGAAAACTATTGATTGAAAGCATTGGCTAATAAAAACAGATTTCATTTTGTCGAATCTGATTTTATACTTTAATTTGTGCATTGAAAAATATAAATATGGATAATAATAAGGCAAAAGAGGAACTTTATAAGAAGCTTATTGATATGCTTCCTATAAAACGGAAAGATAATTCCGATTTTAGAGTTGTTTTAGAGAACGCTCTTGAGAATTATGTAAACTTAATCAAAGACGCTGGAGTTATAGAGTTAACACAGGAAAATATGAATGATATAGAGAAATCATGTGATGCTATTAATGAAATAGTAACTCTTCAGTATCAAGGCAAACATTCGGAGGCTTATGGACGGTTGGGAGAGATTGTCAAAGCAAAGATGAATGTTCTTATTGAGGGGGCTAATCTTTCTTTATATAGAATGAGAAAGTTTGAAGGAGAGAAAAGATTTACCTATATAGATATGTTTCACATTCCATTTGAAAAACGTGGTAAAGTAAAAACTCAACGATATAGTATTCCTGGATATCCATGTTTATATGTGGGTGAGAGTATTTATGCGTGTTGGGAGGAGATGGAACGTCCTTTGTCATGGATGGTGTCAAAAATTGTTTGTAAAAAAATGCCACTTTTGTTAGATTTGCGTGTTCCTAATGAAAAAGAGTTTAATGTTTTTGATCTTTTACGATTTCCGCTAATCATTGCATGTATGATTCCTGTTCTCAACAATAAGGATGATTATAAACCTGAATATATAATACCTCAACTTCTAACGGAATATATTATAACGAATTATCATAGAAAATATGACTATAAAGATGTCTTTAAAACCATTAATGGGATTCGTTATACATCAGTTCATAAAAATACTGATTTTGATTTTCCTAATGAAAAATTCAACAATATTGTATTTCCTGTAGTGGAGTCTATAAATGACACTGGGTATTGTCCTGTATTGTGTGAGCAGTTTCTGGTAACAGAACCCACCTGCGATGAATATGAACGTATTAGGGGGGATTATTCTGTAGATTTAGGAAAAGCTGGGTATAATTCGGAAGAACAATTAAAAAGGAATTATGAAGTATCTATATTTGGTAAGATAGAGGAGCGGCTAAAATACCGTGAATCATACAAAATAATCAATAGAGTATGAATAGATTTTGATTTATTATATTTACTTTATTAATCTGATAAATTGCGAGTTATGTGTGAAGACAATCAATATGTTAGAACTTTGGAACGGTTATATCAATGCCGGGACTTAGAAATCTCAAACTTATGGCAACGATCTGTTTTTTTATCTGTATTTTTAATATTATGTTTTACCGGATATGGAATATTAGTTTTGAGAATTATCGATTACACTAGTGTTTTAGAGTGGATTTTATTCAATTTGTTATCTATTGTTTTGTCATTTGTCGGTTGTATACTCTCTGCCATTTGGGTTTATATGGGAAAAGGCTCTAAAGCTTGGTATGAAGTTTATGAAACAGCAATTGTAAGTTTTGAACATAAATATCATGATAAGATAGGAATTCCTGTAAGTAATATAATGGGTGAGATGGGGATCCCCTATAAAAAAATGAATGATTGTATTTTTTCAATGAAATCTGGTGCCTATTCACCTTCCAGGATAAATATATTAATAGGACAAGTTTGCCTAATCGGATGGATTGTTATTGGAATTGTGCACTCAATGATCTTATATTCTCATGAGTTGGAA
This sequence comes from Bacteroides cellulosilyticus, assembly GCF_020091405.1. NCBI lineage: Bacteria > Pseudomonadati > Bacteroidota > Bacteroidia > Bacteroidales > Bacteroidaceae > Bacteroides > Bacteroides cellulosilyticus. The sequence goes on along the minus strand of NZ_CP081903.1, from coordinate 5,809,504 downwards.
TTAGGTTGGACTATTTTGGATAGTCCGCTTATAATATGTCTGTTGCCTTTTGTCTTAGCGGGAATTTGTGTGTTTATATGTTGGTATTTACAAACAAGAAAACTAAGAAGTAAGCACCTTTATGACACTCTATACTATAAAAATGGTTTATCTTTATGTAAAAGAAAAGAATGGCTTAAATTATCCATCACTGAAAGGAAAAAGAAAATTATTGAAAGGCAAAAAAGTGATTAGAGGGACTATCCATCTGATTGTGCCTAAAAAATCCCCGTAGCGGCTCAACTACGGGGACAGTATTAAATATCATGATTATCCTTTCATCATCATAATATCCGCTCTCATCTCTATGTAATCTTTATACTTCTCCGGATTATTCACATAATCTATTACTCTGTTGATTGCTATCTCCGCTTGTTTTTGTTTGACTTTGGTATAGTACCTGATAATGCCTTTACTTTTGTCTGAATGTCCCAAACAGTAGTCTATCACTCCATCCGGGATTCCTAGTTCTGATGCAAATTGAGCAAAAGTTTTGCGAGCGGAATAGAAGCATAGTGTTTGCTTGATTCCTAAATGCTCTTTCAGCTCTCTCATGCAAAGGTTGATATACTTTTGTAAATTAGAATAGGTGTATGAATACCCTAAATCTAACACACCTTTTTTATTAATATACCTATTTATTATAGCTCTTGCTTCTGGATGTATCGGTATTGTAATGTTTGCTTTTCCTGTCTTTGCATGAAGCGTCTTAGTTCTCTCGAAGGAAAGGATATCTGACGATAGATTAACTGACAATAGATCTTTTAAGTTTATTCCACATAAGTAAAAAGATAGCAAAAGCATGTCTTTCCCTAAATTAATCCTCTTCCCCTCTAATTGGGTGTTTCGTATTCTTTGAAACTCCTCTATTGTTAGGTCACACTCCTTTGGTTCGGCAGTCGGGATTTTGGTGTAAGCAAAGGGGTGTACATCTTGTTTGAGAATGCCGGCTTTAATTAATTCGTTGATTCTTGCTTTTAGGTGAGTTAGCCTTAATCCTATATTTCCATTGGCGTAGCCTTTTCTTATCATCCACTTTTTAAAGTGTTCTATTAATAATGTGTTGATAGCAGGGATGGGAACGTCCCCTTCGGCATTAGCAAATATACGGATTGTTTCTTGGTTCATCTTTGCATAGCTTTCTCTTCCTTCTATTTCAAACTCTGCAATACGCTTCTTCCAGTATTCAATAAAGGAAATATGAGATGGCTTTTCTTTAGAAAGAATAATCTGCTTGATTTGGGAGGCTGTTAGCCAGTCCTTATCTTCTATAGAATCATATTTTTCTTTATATTGTGAGAATACAAACTCTAATCGTTTGTTCATTACACTTGCATCTTTGCGATATGCGACCTTTCCGTTTTCGAATTCTGCAATATCATTCAATAGGAAAGTCGTTTTGATGTAAGCCCGCTTTTTCTTTTGGGAGATGCAGACTAAGATTGGAAGTCTGCCATCCTGTTCCTTAATAGAACTTAAAACTGTTAATCTGATTGTTGCCATAAGCTGAATAATCAAACACAATCCTACTATACAACTTTAGCCATATATATTTGCAGAAATGTGCTTTTTTTTATTCAGGTGAGACTTTTTTGAAAGAAAAACGCTGATTAATGTGTTTATAATCAGCGTTTTAAAGGAGAGCCGCTAGCCAGACTTGAACTGGCGACCTACGCGTTACGAATGCGTTGCTCTACCAACTGAGCTATAGCGGCAGTGACTTTTCATTTACGGGGTGCAAAATTACACCTTTCTTTGAAATTACGAAAAGAAAAAGGCTTTTTTTTGAAAAAATCTTTCTTAAAATGGTTTTCTATATTTGCTCTGTCATTTTTCCTTCTAAAATAATTGTTTTATCAATATAAAAAATACATCTTTGCAAATCTTACTGTCAACCTAAAATCTGACAATAAATATGAATTTGAAGATATATTATAAGAATCTTTCATCCCGTATTGCCTCCAAGTGGACTATATTGGCTATTGATATTTGTTTGGTAATGATTTCCATGCTTTTAGCATGTATCCTTCAACTCGGGGTGTCTTCTATAATATATAAGATGTCATTGTATGTGTGGATGATTTTTTTCTCTTTGTTTTGTAATCTGTGTTTCTTTTCTGTCTTTCATACATATGTTGGAGTTATTCGTTTTTCTTCGTTTGTGGATATCTATAGAGTGTTTATATCTCTTACATTGAGCTATGGAGTACTGGGGGTAGGAAATTTTTGCTGGTCAGCTTTTGGTTTGGGAGAAACATTACCCAGTGGAATAATTTTTATAGCATATATTCTTAACTTCATATTCATGGCATGTCTGCGCATTTTGGTGAAAATGTTGCATGAAGCTTTGTCTTTTGATATTCGGCATTGTGTGAATGTGTTTATTTATGGCTTTCGTGGAACTGGAGTGAATATAGCAAAATCTATGCGTGTAAATAGGAATAATCATTATCGTGTATGTGGTTTTATTTCTGATGAGCCGTGGATGATAGGCAAACACACTATGGGATGTAGGGTATATGCTAATGATAAGATGTTATTTGAACACTTAAAAAGGAAGAATGTACGTACGATTATTGCTTCACCTGATAAATTGGTGGATTTGGAACAGTCTGGTATAGTAGCACAAATGTTAGCTCAGGATATCCATGTGATGACAGTGCCTCCCTTGAGCGATTGTTTGGATGATGGAATTATAAAAGATATCCATATAGAAGATTGGCTTCGTCGTGAACCAATTCAGGTTGATATCCGTAAGATAGCGGCTTATGTTGAGGGACATCGAATATTGATAACCGGTGCTGCTGGTACTGTAGGGCAGGAAATCGTTCGCCAGTTGGCGGCGCTAAATCCATATCAGTTGATATTGGTTGATCAGGCTGAATCTCCTTTGTACGATATTCAATTGGAATTGTCTGACCATTGGAAAAATCTCGAAGTACGGGTATTAGTAGCAGATGTTACAAATTATACTCGTATGGAGGCTATTTTCAGAGAGTGTATGCCGCAGTTAGTCTTTCATGCTGCAGCATATAAACACGTTGCCATGCTTGAAGATTATGCTTCTGAAGCTATACAGGTGAATGTTTTAGGGACAAAGACTGTTGCAGATTTGTCTGTAAAATACAAAATTAAGAAATGTATGATAATTTCTACAGATCATGCTTTCTGTCCGGTGCATGCTATGGGGTATAGTAAATGTTTGGCTGAAATGTATGTACAGGGATTATCTCGCAAAGTAGTGCAGGAAAATAGTCTTACTAAATTATTTGTAGTTCGCTTCAGTGATGTATATCCTGATGCCCCTCGCAGTTTAATGACTGTATCGGAAGCTTGTCAGTTGATATTGGAAACGGGGAATTTGGGTGAGAATGGTGAAATCTATGTGTTTGAAGATGATGCAGTAGAAGATACGCTGCCTACCAGCTATGAAAAAATAAAGAAAAGCAAAGGATATTTCATTGATTATACTATGATTTGCGAGCAGATTAATACTTTAACGGAAAATAATTGCATGCAGGATTCAGCGGTAATAATTAACAAAATGAAAAAAATAATCTCATATTTTTCTGAGTCCTGTGTGGATGCCTGAACGGCTGAATGGAGTTTTTAATTCTTTTTCTGAAATTTCGATGTAAAATAAATGGGCGTTCTGAAATAATGTGCTACCTTTGTGCCCGATTTATATTTAACTGTAGGAATTTTAAAGATTAATCAAATATCTTATGCGTAGATTAATAGCACTATTCTTTTCAATCTTCATCCTCGTAGGGGGCGTTATGGCCCAGCAAATGTCGGATGATCAGGTGGTTCAATATGTGAAAGAAGCACAGAGAACTGGCAAATCGCAAAAGCAAATGACTACTGAGCTATTGCGTAGAGGAGTAACCAAAGAACAGGTTGCTCGTATACAAAAAAAATATGCCGAGCATAGTACTGCTGCAGATGGAGTGGAAAACAAACCCTCTCAACTTCGTGAACGTACTTCTTTAATGACAGACGGGAAAGCTATTAGAGGTACTTCTTATGAAGAAGCAGAATTAGAAGAACAGAAAGAAATAATTGATTTAAAACGTGATGCGAAAGCTACTCCTGAAGCACCGGGAAGCAATATTTTTGGTCATAGTTTATTTTCTAGTAGAAACCTTTCTTTTGAGCCGAGTGCAAATTTGGCTACTCCGGTAAATTACCGTTTAGGCCCGGGTGATGAAGTTATTATAGATATCTGGGGGGCTTCAGAAAATACAATCCGTCAGACGATTTCTCCGGAAGGAACTATCTTAGTTCGTGGTTTAGGTCCCGTTCATCTTAGTGGTATGACTGTAAAAGAGGCGAATTCTTTTTTGCAGCGTGAGTTTTCTAAGATCTATTCGGGAATTTCAGGTACGGAACCCAATTCTGAGATAAAATTGACATTGGGTGACATTCGTACGATACAAATTAATATTATGGGTGAGGTTTCTGTGCCGGGAACTTATACCTTATCTGCATTTTCCACTGTATTCCATGCTTTATATCGTGCTGGTGGTGTGAACCGTATCGGTAGTTTACGTAGTATTAAAGTGGTACGTGATGGTAAAACCTTTGCTGATCTGGATGTTTACGACTTTATAATGAAAGGTAAAATGAAGGATGATATACGCCTTCAGGAAGGTGACGTGATCATTGTAGATCCTTATCAGTCTTTGGTTGAGATTGTGGGTAAAGTCAAAAGACCGATGTTTTATGAGATGAAACCTACAGAGACTGTTGCTACCATATTAAATTATGCAGGTGGTTTTACTGGTGATGCTTATAAAAAAGCCATTCGTCTTGTGCGTAAGAGCGGACGTGAACATCAGGTCTTTAATGTAGATGAAATGGATTACTCTGTTTTCCGTTTGGATGATGGAGATATGATTACGATAGATGCTGTACTGGATCGTTTCGAAAATCGCGTAGAAGTTCGTGGGGCTGTTTATCGTGCCGGTTTATATCAACTAGACGGTACAGTAAATACGGTGAAACAATTAATAAAGAAAGCTGAAGGATTGCGTGGAGATGCTTTTCTGAATAGAGTAATTATAGACAGAGAGCATGAAGACCTGTCTCATGAAATTATTGCTATTGATTTAGGAGGATTATTAAACGGGACGATTGCTGATATTCCTTTGCAGAAAAATGATATCCTGTATATCCCAAGTATTACTGATTTGAAAGAAGAAGAAACGGTTGCAATTTATGGTGAAGTTGCTAATCCGGGTACTTTCCTTTTTTCTAAGAATATGACTATTGAAGATTTACTTGTTCAGGCGGGTGGCTTGTTAGAAGAAGCAGCTACAACGAGGGTTGAGGTAACTCGTCGTATTAAAGATCCTAAGAGCACTTCATTCAGTAGTGTTTTGGGTAAAACATTTACTTTTGATATAAAAGATGGTTTTATTGTTGGAGGAAATGCGGAGAACTTCTATTTAGAACCCTTTGATGCTGTTTATATTCGTAGAAGTCCAGCTTATCGTAGGCAACAGAATGTGGTTGTTGCTGGTGAAGTACTTTTCTCTGGTAGCTATTCTCTATTGAAGAAGAATGAGCGCTTGTCTGACTTGGTTAGCAAGGCTGGTGGTGTAACTCCGGATGCTTATGTAAAAGGAGCTCGTTTAATCCGTAAATTGTCCGATGAGGAAAGACGTCGTCAGAATGACGCTATCCGTATGGCTCAGAATGGTGAGGGAAAGGATTCCATATCTATACAGAAATTAAATCTGTCAGAGACCTATACTGTAGGTATTGATCTGGAGAAAGCTTTAGCCAATCCAAAGTCTGATTTTGATTTGGTTTTGCGTGAGGGAGATGTACTGTATATTCCGGAATATGTGAATACTGTGAAAATTAGTGGTTCGGTCATGTATCCTAATACCGTAGTGTATCAGAAGGGAAAGAATCTGAAATTCTACATTAATCAAGCGGGTGGTTATGGCAATATGGCAAAGAAGAAGAAAGTTTATGTAGTTTACATGAATGGTACGGTATCTCGTCTGAAGGCAAGAAATGCCAGTGCTATAGAACCGGGATGTGAAATTATCGTTCCCAGCAAGGCTGAAAAGAAACATATGGCGATGGCTGAAATTTTGGGTATTAGTAGTACAACTGCTACAATTGCAGCAATGGTAGCAACTATGGCTAACGCTTTTAAGTAATTTGGATTATGAGTGAAGAAAAAAAACTGAATACACTTCCTCAACAACCAGAGGAACAGGAAATAGACTTGATTGAACTTGCCAAGAAAGTTTGGGCAGAGCGAAAATTGGTTTTTAAAGCGTGTGGATATGCAGCGTTAGTAGGATTGGTTGTTGCATTTAGCATTCCTAGAGAATATTCCACTAGCGTAACGTTAGCACCAGAAAGCACTGGGAAAACTTCAGGAGGTAGCATGGGAGCTTTGGCGGCTATGGCTGGAATCAATATGGGGTCTTCTGTTGGAGAAGATGCTCTTTATCCGGATCTTTATCCGGATATCGTAAGTTCTACCCCGTTTCTGACTGAGTTGTTTGATGTAAAGGTCAAAGATGATAAAGAAAAGGTAGATACTACGCTGTATGTTTACTTGGACGAACATCAGCGTGCTCCTTGGTGGGGTGCTATTATTTCTGCTCCTTTTAAAGTTTTGGGTTGGACCATCTCTTTATTTAAGGATGATGAAGTAGAAGGAACTGGTACATTGGATCCTTTTAGATTAACAAAAGACGAAGCAGACATTGCTGAAGCGCTAAGTAAACGTATAGCTGTCTCTGTTGATAAGAAGACAGGTGTTACTACCTTGACGGTAACAATGCAGGATCCTTTAATTTCTGCTTCATTAACCGATACAGTAATGCACCGCCTTCAGAATTATATAACTGAATATCGAACTAATAAAGCTCGTCATGATTTGGCTTTTACCGAGAAATTATATACAGAAGCAAAAGCTAATTATACGGATGCCCAAAGTAAGTATGCATCTTTTGTAGATGCAAATCAAAATATTATTTTGTTAAGTTATCGTGCTGAGCAGGAGCGTTTGCAAAATGAGATGAGTTTAGCATATAATGTATATACTCAAGTTGCCCAACAGTTACAGATGGCAAAAGCTAAAGTACAAGAAATTACTCCGGTATATACTGTTGTTCAGCCAGCGACGGTTCCTTTGCGTCCGTCTAAGCCTAGCAAGCCTATGATTCTGATAGGTTTCGTATTTTTGGCTGGTGTCGGTAGTGTTGGATGGATATTGTTTATAAAGGATTTATTAAAAGGATGGAAAAAGCAAACAACGATATGATGATGGATGAAAATTCGCGTAGCTGGTATGTATTGTACACAGCGCCAAGATTGGAACGTAAATTGATGCAACACCTTACTGTTGCCGGATATAAGACTTATTGTCCTATGCAAACAATTTATGTGAACTGGAATGGAAAAACAAAGGAAATTATTGTTCCTTTTTTCTCCGGTTGTGTTTTTGTAGAGGGAGATCTTAAGGATATGACCCCTGTTGTAGCTTCTCAAAAAGCGGCATTTTTAGTGAATGCTGATGGCAAAGAGCTTACTATAGTATCTGATAAGGCAAACCTTCCAGGAAAGTTTGCCCAATTATTGAAGTAATGATGAAGTTGATTTCAGAAGAACTGTTGGATAGTGTGTCCCAGGAAGCGCGGGAGAGTTCTCGTTTGCGTATGAATTATAATTTTCATGAATCATTGGATGCACCTATCCAGCGCCTGCTTAATGCATTGGAGCCGGGAACGTATCTTCCTCCTCATCGTCACACTGATAAAGAGGAGACTTATGTGGTATTACGTGGAAGTCTGTTGACTTTCTTTTATGATGATTTAGGTAATGTAATAGAAAAAGTTAACCTAAATCCATCGGCTGGAGTTTATGGGGTGGAGATCCCTTCCGGTACTTGGCATAGTATTATTGCTTTAGAGCCAGGCACTGTGATTTTTGAAATCAAAAGTGGCCCTTATAAACCACTTCCTCCCGAAGATATTGCGCCATGGGCGCCTGCACCCTCCGACTTGGAAGGTGCGGCTGTGTTTATGAAACGAATGTTGGAGGTTTAATTAGCACCTTCAAACATTCGGCTTCGTGCCAGCATGCATGCACCTACAATGCCGGCCTTATCTTTTAACTTGGATGTTGTGATAACTGAGTCTTTATTCACGAGGTTTAAGGAGTATTTCCGTACTGCTGTTTTTATAGGTTGCGTAATGTAGTCTCCGGTTAGAGATAATGTTCCTCCGATTATTACTAACTCGGGATTAAAGATATTTATAAGACCGGCAATTTGTTTACCTAATTTTTGTCCGATTTCTTCGACAATTTCAATGCATAGCACATCTTCCTTGTTTACTGCTGCTATAATCTCATCTAATGTTAATGGGTTTTCCATGTTAATCCGTTCGGATAAAATAGAATTTTCTCCTTTCTTTATTCGTTCCAGCAGAGTACGGTGTAATGCTGAGCCGGAAGCTTCTGTTTCCAGACAGCCTTTCTTTCCACAGTGGCAGATGATTTCATTATCAAATGTGCTGATATGCCCAAATTCTCCTGAGAATCCAGATTTTCCTTTGTAGATTTTTCCGTCTATAATAATTCCGATTCCTAATCCCCAGCTGACATTTACGAAAATAATATCTTTTTCCCCTTTAACGCATCCTTGCATATATTCTCCATAGGTCATTGCTCGTGTATCATTGTCGATTGTGACAGTATATCCTAGTCTTTCACTTAATACATCTGCAAGAGGACGCTCTTCAAAATTAAACTGGCTGAAACTATATCCGGATTCTGGGTTTACCCGACCTGATACATTGACATTGATATTAAGAATCTTTTCAGTGTCAATTGAAAGTTTCTTGATGAAATTGAGAATAAGACTACAAAGCTCGTTCATTCCTTCCAAAGAGTTCTCAAAATTATAAGGAATATCCATTTTGAGATCTACCATATCTCCTTTAAAATTGATTAATCCGATGTTGATGGAGAATTTTTTTATATCTACTCCAATAAAGTAACCGGATTGAGGATTCAAGCCGTATAGATGCGGGTGGCGTCCTCCGCTTGTTTCCAGTTTCCCATAATCATTTATATAACCTTCATCGAACATTTCACCTATTAATTTAGTGACAGTAGGGATACTCAGATCTAACTCCTTAGAGAGATCAGGAATTGTAGAACTACCATTATATATATAATAGGTGATAATCCTTTTTTTTATAAGGGCATTTTTAGACCCCATTTCTATTTCTTTTAGGAATTGCTGATACATACTCTTTGTTAATTTCATTATTGTCAACAAAGATACTTAATAATTTTATTAACATCAACCTTTCTATGTGAAAAAGAATATTATTTCTTCTTTTTATCTAGTTGATAATTGCTGAACTCTCCTTTTTCTTATTCCTTTTTTGTCTTTAGTTTGCGTTTCTTTTCTTTTTCCTCGTTATTATTAATTAATAATATGGCCGTATATAATTAAATGTACCGGATAATAAGAATTTAATAATAAAATAATTTATTATCTATTGTTTATTTAATAAATATATCTATATTTGCACTGTGTTATAAATATAATAACCTCTATGATAATAAAGGTTAAACTTAGAATTCAATAGGTTAACATATATATTATACAGAAGAAAGCTATGAAAACAAGCAATCGCAGAGATTTTTTGAAAAAGGCCGCACTGGCAGGAGCTTCCGCCTTAGTAGCTCCTGGATTGCTGGCAACTGAAGAGAAAGAAGTGATATCTTTCTCTTCATCGCCCGGTGGTGAAACTGATAAATTTATTATTCCTAAGAATGATGGATTGAAAATAACAGGAACTTTCTTGGATGAAATTTCTCATGATATTCCTCATCAGAATTGGAGTGAAAGAGAGTGGGAGCAGGATTTTCGTCACATGAAAAGTATTGGGATTGATACTGTTATTATGATTCGTTCCGGTTATCGCAAGTTTATTACTTATCCTTCTAAATATTTGCTTGGTAAAGGATGCTATATGCCATCTTTCGACTTGGTAGATATGTATCTCCGTTTGGCGGAAAAATATCAGATGAAATTTTATTTCGGTTTGTATGATTCCGGGAAGTATTGGGATACGGGTGATTTATCTTGGGAGATTGAAGATAATAAATACGTTATTGATGAAGTTTGGAAGCAATACGGTGAAAAATACAAGAGTTTTGGCGGATGGTATATCAGTGGCGAGATCAGCCGTAAGACTAAAGGGGCTATTGATGCTTTCAGGGCAATGGGAAAACAATGCAAGGATGTCTCTGCAGGTCTTCCTACTTTTATTTCTCCTTGGATTGACGGAAAAAAGGCTGTGATGGGAACTGACAAGTTAACTAAAGAAGATGCAGTTTCAGTTCAGGAACATGAAAGAGAGTGGAATGAGATTTTTGATGGGATTCACGAGGTAGTTGATGCTTGTGCTTTTCAGGATGGGCACATTGACTATGATGAATTGGATGCTTTTTTTACAGTGAATAAAAAGCTGGCGGATAAATATGGTATGAAATGTTGGACGAATGCAGAAACATTTGACCGTGATATGCCAATCAACTTTTTACCGATAAAGTTTGATAAACTCCGAATGAAGTTGGAAGCTGCGAAGAGAGCCGGATATGATAAAGCCATAACGTTTGAATTTTCTCATTTTATGAGTCCGCAGTCTGCCTATCTGCAAGCCGGTCATTTGTATGATAGATATAAGGAATACTTTAATATCAAATAATATGAAACATTTATTGAAATATTTATTTGTCTGTTGTGTTTGTGCTGTTAACATGGGTGTGATGGCTCAGCCGGTTGCAGATGTTAAGGGACAGGTGAAATGTCAAGGTAAAGGGCTGTCCAATGTTGTGGTGACAAATGGTTTTGATTGTGTATTGACTGACGCGGAAGGTAGATATGTTTTGCCATATCACCGGGATGCACGTTTTGTCTATGTAACGACTCCGGCAGGTTATCTTCCTCAAAGAGAAAAGAGTCTTCCACATTATTATAAAAGAATAGAGAGTTCGGTGGGAAGCTATGATTTTACTTTGACGAAGAATCCGAAGAATGACAATAAACACATTTGCCTGGTACAGTCCGATGTGCAAGTAGCGAAGGCGAGTGATATTGAAGGATATGTGAAGTATCTGAAGGATGTTCGCCAGTTCGTTGATAAGCAGAAGAACAGTGATATTTTTGTGTTGGACTGCGGTGATATTGTGGGGAATGCTCCGGCTATATTTCCTTCTTATATCCAATCTTCCGATATTTTGGATCTTCCTTTCTATCGTGCTGTAGGTAATCACGATATGGAATATGGCGTACGCTCTTATGAACATTCCTATAAAACTTTTGAGGAATATTTCGGGCCTGTCTATTACTCGTTCAATCGTGGTAAGGCTCACTATATTGTACTGAACAACTGTTTCTATATCAATCGCCATTATCGCTATATCGGCTATATTGATGAACGTACTTTACAGTGGATTGAAAAAGACTTATCCTTTGTACCGACGGACCATCTGGTTTTTGTAGCCATGCACATTCCGACCAGCTCAACCAAGGAGTTGCAGTTCAATGCTTTACTTCCTGATGAGACAAGTAACGCCTCCAGCATATATGACCTTCTGGCTGGATATAACGCGCATATATTTACCGGTCACACTCATTACAACTGGAATGTTGTGTTCAATGATAAACTCATGGAACATAATACGGCTGCGGTTTGCGGTACTTTCTGGAAGGCTGAGATCTGTACTGACGGTACTCCGAGTGGATATGGAGTTTATGAAGTAGATGATAATCAGGTGACTTGGAAATATAAGAGTGCCGGATATCCGTTTGATTACCAGTTCAGAGGTTATCCGGTTGGTTCATCTGAAGAAAATCCGCAAGATATTATTGCTAATGTATGGAACTGGGATGAACAGTGGAAAGTGGAGTGGTATGAAAATGGCAAATGTATGGGTGAAATGCAGCGTTTTGAAGGATATGATCCGGAAGCTAAAATTATTTGCTCCGATAAAGAACGGGTAGTGTATGACTGGATTATGCCGATAAAAACAGAACATTTGTTTAAAGCGACTCCGCAAGATAAAAATGCAGTTGTTGAAGTTGTGGTGACTGACCGTTTCGGAAATGTATATAAGCAAAATATAAAATAATATATCTATGAAATCTACAATTAATATAGGATATCTTGTCTTCCTGTCAGTGGTTGCTGCCTTGGGCGGTTTCCTGTTCGGATATGATACCGCCGTTATTTCCGGAACCATCGCACAGGTAACGGAACTGTTCGGGCTTGATGCCTTGCAACAAGGATGGTATGTGGGATGTGCCTTGATAGGCTCTATTGTCGGTGTACTTTTTGCCGGAGTTTTGAGTGATAAGTTCGGTCGTAAGCTTACTATGGTTATTTCAGCGGTTTTATTTTCCACATCGGCTATCGGATGTGCCTTGTGTGCTGACTTTAATCAATTGGTGATTTACCGCATAATCGGTGGTATCGGCATTGGAGTCGTTTCTATTATTTCTCCGCTATATATATCGGAGGTTTCCGTTGCTCAGTATAGAGGGCGTCTGGTTTCTTTGTATCAGTTGGCTGTGACAGTTGGCTTTTTGGGTGCTTATCTTGTAAACTATCAGTTGCTTGCCTATGCGGAAGCCCATACTAATCCGGGGACCGGTTGGTTCGATTTGATTTTTGTTGCCGAAGTGTGGCGGGGAATGTTGGGAATGGAGACTCTTCCGGCTGTATTATTCTTTATTATAATTTTCTTTATACCTGAGAGTCCGCGTTGGCTGATACTGAAGGGACAGGATGTGAAGGCAACGAATATTCTGAAGAAAATCTACGTTTCTGCCAAGGAAGCTACGTTCCAGGTAAATGAAACGAAATCAGTATTAACTTTCGAGTCAAAATCCGAATGGTCCCTCCTGTTACAACCCGGAATTCTGAAGGCTGTCATTATTGGGGTGTGTATTGCAATATTGGGACAGTTTATGGGAGTAAATGCGGTTCTTTATTACGGCCCGTCTATTTTTGAAAATGCGGGTTTGTCGGGTGGAGATTCTCTTTACTACCAGGTTCTGGTAGGATTGGTAAATACTCTGACTACGGTGCTGGCACTGATTATCATTGATAAAGTTGGGCGTAAGAAACTGGTTTATTATGGAGTTTCCGGTATGATTGTTACTTTGTTGCTTATCGGTATCTATTTCCTGTTTGGAGAGTCTTTAGGCATTTCAAGTATATTCCTGCTTATATTCTTTTTATCTTATGTATTCTGCTGTGCTATTTCTATCTGCGCAGTGGTGTTTGTGTTCCTTTCTGAAATGTATCCTACCAAAGTTCGTGGATTGGCTATGTCCATTGCCGGATTTTCTTTATGGATCGGAACGTATCTTATCGGGCAGCTGACCCCCTGGATGCTCCAAAATCTTACCCCCGCCGGAACATTCTTTTTGTTTGCCGTTATGTGCGTCCCCTATATACTAATTGTTTGGAAACTTGTTCCCGAAACGACTGGAAAGTCATTGGAGGAAATTGAACGTTACTGGACCAGTTCTAAATAGAAATTGACCTTAATATACAATATATAAAATAGAGAATTATGGATTTAAAAAAATTGGCTACTCTTTATAAGGACGAACTGATGGATAACGTTCTTCCTTTCTGGCTAAAACATTCTCAGGATCACGAGTTCGGCGGATATTTCACCTGTCTGGACCGTCAAGGTAATGTTTTCGATACAGATAAGTTTATTTGGCTGCAAGGCCGTGAGGTATGGTTGTTTTCAATGCTCTACAATAAGGTAGAGAAGCGCCGGGAATGGTTGGATTGCGCCATTCAAGGCGGAGAGTTCCTGAAAAAGTACGGTCATGATGGAAATTACAATTGGTATTTCTCTCTTGACCGTATGGGACGCCCCCTGGTTGATCCTTACAATATTTTCTCCTACACTTTCGCAACCATGGCTTTTGGGCAACTTAGCCTTGCCACCGGAAATCAGGAGTATGCGGATATTGCTAAAAAAACGTTCGAAATCATTCTGTCCAAAGTAGACAATCCGAAAGGCAAGTGGAATAAACTTCATTCCGGCACGCGTGATTTGAAGAATTTTGCTCTTCCTATGATCATGTGTAACCTGGCTTTGGAAATAGAACATTTGCTTGATAAGGATTACCTGAAGAAAACGATGGAAGTATGTATCCGCGAGGTGATGGAAGTATTTTACCGTCCGGAGCTGGGAGGCATTATTGTAGAGAATGTGCAGAGCAATGGCGAACTTTCCGATTCTTTCGAAGGCCGGCAGGTGACTCCGGGACATGATATTGAAGCTATGTGGTTCATTATGGATTTAGGAAAGCGCCTGAACCGTCCCGAACTGATAGAAAAAGCTAAAAATGTGACTTTAACCATGCTCGATTATGGCTGGGATAAAGAATATGGAGGTATTTACTACTTCATGGATCGCAAAGGATGTCCTCCCCAGCAATTGGAATGGGATCAGAAACTTTGGTGGGTACACATCGAAACGCTCATTTCCCTGTTGAAAGGATATCAGCTTACGGGTGATAAAAAGTGCCTGGAATGGTTCGAAAAAGTTCATGACTATACATGGGGGCATTTCAAAGATTCGGAATATCCAGAGTGGTTTGGCTACTTGAACAGGAGGGGGGAGGTGTTGCTGCCGCTGAAAGGTGGGAAATGGAAAGGCTGTTTCCACGTACCCAGAGGTCTCTACCAATGTTGGACAGTTCTGGAAGAGATAATAAAATCAGAATAAAATATTTAATACTATGAATCGACGAAATTTTCTAACTACTTTAGGCTTGGGAACTGCCGGCATGCTAATACCCGGTATTTCGCAGGCCGGGATTTTGCAGGAAGCTGTCCAAAATCCTAAAATTAAGCCGATATCCGGTTCCTGGTTTGAGTTTCAGCATCCGGGAGGAAAAGAAGGTGTGTATTGGGATAAGGATTTGAGAAATTTTACCGCAGCTCAGTGGCGGGAGAAAATCCGTGAAATCCGTGAAACAGGTATGGAATATCTGGTTATGATGAATGTAGCTTCCCACGGTTTCGCATTTTATGATACGGATTTGGCTCCTAAGTTCAAGATGGGATGTGAAGATCCCATTGAAACGGTTCTTGCGGCAGCTGACGAGTTTGGGGTTAAATTCTTTGTCAGCAATGACTACTGGGCGTTGGATTTGGATGCTGTAAAGATGATGACTGATAAAGAGTTAGGAAGGAAGAGAGCCCAATCTATGGAAGAGATTTATGCGAGATACGGGCATCATAAGAGTTTCTATGGCTGGTATTTTCCTAATGAATCATGGTTGGATCCCTATTTCGGTGAATATGTTATCCCGTATGTGAATGAGTGTGCGCAGATAGCCAAATCATTGAATGCCAATTGCGTCAATATCATCGCACCTTATAATATTAAGGCCGAAAAATGTGATGATACATTTATCCGGCAATTAGAACAGCTTAATGTGGAGATTGTAGCCTATCAGGATGGAGTAGGGGTGGGCGTGACTACATTCGAACAATCAGCCCGTGCTTTTGAAAATCTATCTAAGGCGCATCAGAAGGCCGGTCGTTCAAGACTATGGGCGGACATGGAACTTTTCTACTTTGAACAGACCACTCATGGCAGCCTGATTTCAGCCGACTTTGACAAAAGGATTATCCATCAGATGGAGGCCATATCTCCGTTCGTAGATAAGATTCTGGTATACCAATATCTTGGTATTATGAACAAGCCCGGTTCATTGGCTCATGCCGGGTTGCGCGATGAATCAGTCAGACTGTATAATCAGTATATGAACTGGTATAGAAAGCAGAACTTTAAATAATGAATACTATGAAACGACTATTTATTATCATAACCTTCATACTGGCATTTACCCATGTTTCGGCACAGAACCCGGAATTTGCTCTTCCTTCCATCATCAGCGATCATGCGGTGATGCAACGGAACTCCGAGGTAAAACTCTGGGGATGGTGTCCGAGTGTATGGGATTTGAAGATTGTATGCAGCTGGGCTCCTGCGGATACGATTCATGCGAAATCAGATATGCACTGTTCCTGGGAAGCCTATATTCGTACTCCCGAATCGACAGGCCCCCACAGTATTCGTTTTTATGGTTGGGAAAACAAGTTGGAAAGGGAAGTGAATGACATCCTGATGGGAGAAACATGGTTGTGTTCCGGTCAGTCTAATATGGAATATATAATGAGCTATCCGGTTCGGGATGCCGGTGATATCACAAAAGCTTTGGAGAATAAGCAAGTACGTTTTTTCAAAGTATCTAAAGCAACCTCCAGATATCCGGTGGAACGCATCCAGGGGAAATGGGAAATCTGCTCTCCGGAGACATACAAAGATTTCAGCGCTGTTGCCTTCTTTTTTGGACAGCATTTGAATGAAGCGTTAGGCGTGCCTGTGGGACTGATCGGCTCTTATTGGGGTGGAACAGCCGTAGAACCCTGGATTGATGAATTTACTTTCAATCACGAAAAAGAATTGTATGTGTTGTCACAGAAGCAGCAAGTTGCCGGTTGGTCTCCTACGGCTAACTCTTCCATTTACAATGCAATGATCCATCCTGTCAAGAACTACACTATTGCGGGAGTTATCTGGTATCAGGGAGAAGCCAATAATGAGCGGGCCGCCGATTATGGTCCTCTGTTTGACGGCATGATAAGAGGCTGGAGAAATGAGTTCCATTGCTTTTTGCCTTTCTATTTTGTGCAGATTGCTCCGTGGAACGGGTATGCCGGCAGAAATGCAGCTTACCTGCGTGAGCAGCAGGCAGACGTTGCTGCAACGTTGCACAACACCGGAATGGTGGTAGTCGGTGATTTGGTGAATGATATAGCTGATATTCATCCAAGCCTGAAAAAGCAGGTGGGTGTTCGTCTGGCCAATATGGCGCTGAGGAAGACATACCACAAGGAGGAGATACAACCTTATTCCCCGATGTTAAAGTCTGTCCGTACGGAAGGACGTAAAATGATTGTTACCACTACCGCCCTTGGTAAATTGACGTGTAAAAATAAAACTATCCAAAACTTTGAGATAGTGGATCAGGCGGGAGAAGTATATCCGGCAGACGCCAAACTGCTGAAAAATGGCGAGATCAGTGTGTCCTCCGCAAAGGTAAAAGTTCCGGTTGCCGTGCGCTATTGCTTTACGAATGATGCGGTTCCTGATTTATTTGATAGTAACGGGCTGCCATTGGCACCATTTAGAACAGACAGAAAGAAATGAAAAAATATTTATTAATCATATTTAGTTGCCTGCTGTGCTTTTCCTGTTTGGCTCAGACTTCCGGTTTGAAGTTCCATGACGGAAAGTTCAAGATTGTGCAGTTCACAGACCTGCACTGGGTAGAAAGCGATTCTTATAAACTGAAGAATGACAGTACTTACAATCTGATGCGTGAGATTATCCGCACGGAGCGTCCTGACCTTGTGATTCTGACGGGTGATGTGGTTGTCTCCTGGAATGCCCTTCGGGGTTGGAAAAGATTGGCCGGCCTGTTTGCAGAAGAAAAGATGCCGTTTGCCGTAACTTTCGGAAACCACGATGAAGAGACAGATATGAACAATGCTCAAATACTTGAGTATCTGCGTACAGTTCCCTATAATCTGACATATGATGCGGAAAAGCTTTCCGGTTCCGGCAACTGTGCGCTTCCGGTTCTTTCATCCGACGGGAAATCGGAGAAGTGGGCCTTGTATCTGATGGATTCCCATAATCTTACCCAGGACCGCTCTTTCGGATATTACGACTGGATTAAACACGACCAGATTGACTGGTATCGTAAGACGAGCGATCAGTTTACGGCACGCAACAAACGTACTCTGCCATCACTGGCATTCTTCCATATTCCTCTGCCCGAACATGAAACAGCAAGGTGGGTATGCCGTGAATTCGGTGAAAAGCAAGAAGGAGTTTGTGCCTCCAACATCAATTCGGGATTGCTTTCCTCCTTTATCGAGAAGAAAGACGTGATAGGTGTGTTTGTGGGGCATGACCATAACAATGACTATATGGTGGACTGGAACGGTAATATCGCTTTGGCTTACGGACGCAAGACGGGATATCCCTCTGCCTATAACGAGGCTTTGAGCCGGGGTGCCCGCGTCATCAACCTGCATGAAGAGGAGGCCAGCTTTGATTCGTATATCATAGATCTGGATGGGACTTACTTTCACTATACGTTCGAACAGAAAAATCAGGGTACCGGTATTCCCCGTTTCAGTGGCTCTTTTATACAAGAATTTTTGGTAGCCAACTGGGAGGATGCACGCTGGGACCAGGAGATGGAAATGTTTAAGGAAGCCGGTATGAAGTATTTAATCTATGCTCCCGCACTTCTGACTGATGAAAAAGGAAAGACTACTACCAATTATCCGTCGTCGCTGACGAAGAAGAAGCAACAGAACAAGACGTTGGAGAAATGTCTGCGTAGTGCTCAGAAAAACGGAATTAAGATTTTTATCGGACTGAACTTCAACGACAGATGGTGGAAAGTGGATTACGATGCGGACTGGCTGGTAGGCCAAATGGAGATCGGCAATAAAGTAGCGGATGAGTTGGTCGCTTTATATAAGGGCAAGTATCCTGATGCCATGTATGGTTGGTATTGGGTTTGGGAAGTGGACAATTTGAACTGCATGACGGCTGAGCGTCAGGCCATTCTGGCAAAGGCTTTGAATACGAATCTGGATCATCTCTCTGAGGTAACTCCCGGCATGCCATTCATGCTGTCCCCTTTCATGAATCATAAAGTGGGAGGAAATGCGGAAGAGTACGGAAAGATGTGGGAGAATGTCTTTGCGCAGACCCATTTCAGGTTCGGTGATATTTTTTCTCCGCAGGATTGCGTCGGGGCGGGTGGTCTGAACCTGGATAATCTGTCGGATTGGTTCTCTAAATTGAAGCAGGCGGTCAATACTAAACCGGGCTTGAAGTTCTGGGGAAATGTAGAGACGTTCGACCAACAGTTCTGGGTTAGCGCTCCGCTGACACGTGTAAAGAAACAGTTGGATATTGTGAATGGATATGTAAGCAATCTCATTTGCTTTGCTTATAGCCATTACAACAGTCCGTTTGTGGTGAGCAATGAATATCATCAAGCCTACCTGCAATATTGTAAAGAAGGGAAACTCCCTAAAGTGAATGTTCCTCAGGATGTGAAAAACGTCCTGATGCTAAAGGCATCCAAGGGGATGGAAATCAGTTGGATTCCGGGTAGCCTGGAGCATGTGGCCGGTTTCAATATTTACAGTAACGGTACATTATTAAAGAAACTTCAGGTACATGGAAATGATTTCCCGACTTCTTTCACGGACAAAGAAGGCAATGAAGATAATGTATATGAAGTATCCACCTACAATGTGCTGGATGAAGAGTCTGCCAAACAAAAAGCAATAAATAAAAAATGAATAGATGCATTATTTCCCAAAGGTAGTGCCGAATGCAAACGTTGAGGTTTGTATACCATAAACCTCAACATTACATTCACCAAGTAGAGGTTTACACTTGCCAAACAGAGGTTAACCCTCTATACACTGCAATGCGGCATCACTCCGGGAAAGAATGCGGAAGTCATAAATATAAATCTTGTTTTTAACTAAAAAAGACCCATGAAGAATATAACCTTTATCGTTTATATTTTTGTAGTTGTTGTACTGTGTGCAGGATGCGGTTCTGCACCGTCTCAAACAGCAGTTCCGTCTGAGGTGACGATGACGAAAGAAGTGCTGGCCGACAAAATAAAAGGCGGCTGGGCAGCCAAGACCATTGGCTGTACCTATGGCGGACCTGTGGAATTCCTGCACAACGGTACAATGATTCAAGATTATACTCCCATAAAATGGTCCGAAGACCGGGTGAAATTTTACTTTGACACTTTTCCCGGTTTATATGATGACTTGTATGTAGATATCATTTTCGTTAATGTATTTGAACGTTTAGGCCTGGATGCTCCGGCCGATTCATTCGCAATAAGTTTTGCCAATGCAGGATTTCCGTTGTGGCACGCCAATCAGGTTGCCAAGTACAATATAAAGCAAGGCATCATGCCGCCCATGTCCGGCCATTGGCTGAATAATCCTCATGCTGACGACATCGACTATCAGATTGAAGCGGACTTTGCAGGCCTGATGACGCCGGGTATGCCTAATACGGCTTCTGAAATATCCGATAGGGTAGGACACATCTTCACTTATGGCGATGGCTGGTATGGTGGTGTATATGTCGGTGCTCTGTACTCAATGGCTTTCGTTTCCGATGACGTGGAAGTGGTGGTTTCGGAGGCGTTGAAGACTATTCCCGCGCAGAGTGATTTCTATCGTTGCATGAAAGACGTGATAGGTTGGTACAGACAATATCCGGACGACTGGAAACAAACTTGGTTTGAATGTCAGAAGAAGTGGACGTCGGAAGTGGGCTGTCCGGATGGTGTGTTCGCGCCATTTGATATTGATGCGAAAATAAACAGCGCTTATGTGATAATGGGATTGCTGTATGGCCGGAAGGACTTTTTTACCACGGTTGATATAGCTGCCCGTTGCGGACAGGATTCCGACTGTAATGCAGCTACTGCCGCAGGCATTTTAGGTACGATGATAGGGTATGCCAATATTCCGGAAAACTGGAAGGAAAGTCTTTATGAAATTGAGGACATACCTTTTGCATATACCGATGTGTCTTTGAATAAGTTGTCGGAACTGGGCTTGAAGCATGCTCTGCAAGTGATCGAAAAAGAAGGTGGTAAAGTAGAGGAATCCCAGGTAACCATTAAAATCCAAAAGCCCGTTGCCGTGAAATATGAAAAAGCGTTCGAGGGACATTATCCCGTAGATAAGATGGTGGTCAACACGGTTTTGCAAGATAAGACGGAATGGATGTTCGACGGTATAGGCTTCGTGTTGAAAGGATATGTGAAATGTGCGGATGAGGACTATGTGGCACAGGTTGAAATGCATATTGACGGCAATCTGATTGAAACCGCCAACCTGCCGGTTGCTAAAGCATCCTCCATTGACGACAGGAGAGTGGATCTTTTCCACAGATATCAGTTGCAGAACACTACCCATAAGGTGGGCTTTAAATGGCTGAATCCCCGTAAGGATGCACAAGTCTATTTGGGCGAGGCAGTGATTTATTCGGATAAACAAAACTTTAATCATTAAATACATATATACTATGAAACAGAATTTTCGAGCGATATTATTGAGTTTGTTGGCAATGTCGATTTCATTACCGGCAATAACCGCATGCGCCGGCAATGGCACTTCCGGTAAGCCGGTAACGGAAAAAGCCGATAAACCGGCAACGGGGGTAAAACCCATAACCGGTACATGGATAAATCTGGCCTATAAGGATGTACGCAATAAATATACGAATCCTCAGAACTTTGATAATACAGATCCGAAGTTGTGGGAAGCCAAGGTGCGTGAACTATCGACTATGGGCATTGAATACCTGGTTTTCATGGAAGTGGCTAATGAGGGTAAGGCTTACTATCCTTCTAAAATGATGCCCTGGTTATACGATAAGGGTATGAAAAGCCCGGTAGATGCTATTCTTGACGAAGCGGCTAAACACAAAATGAAGGTGTTTATGAGCACTGGCTGGGCGAAAGACCAGGATGATAATCTGCTCGACCCGGCAATCAGGGAGCGTCAGCTTCAGATTATGGAAGAGTTGACATCCCTTTATAAAAACCACAAAGCTTTCTATGGCTGGTATTTACCGGTAGAAGACTGCCTTTGCCCTATTTTTGCCGAACATGCCGTACAATCAGTCAATACACTGGTTGAGAAAGCCAGAACTCTGACTCCCGGCAAAAAAACTCTGATCTCTCCCTATGGCATTGGCTTGTCGGAATTTGATAATCCGGATTATGAAAAGCAGATGGCAAAACTGAAGGTCGATATCATTGCTTATCAGGATGAAGTAGGGTGTGTACGCGATAAATTCACCCTTCCACGTTTGAAGAAGAACTGGCAAAGAATGCGCGATATTCACAATCGTCTGAATATTGAGATGTGGGCTAACTGCGAAACATTTACATGGGAAGAAGGCACGAACGACCGTCAGTCAGCGTTAATTCCGGCAGCCTATTCCCGTCTGCTCTCTCAACAGGCGGCTGCGTCGGCGGCAGGAGTAGACCGTATCATTTCCTTCATGTTTGGCGGTATCATTGAAGATCCGGAATCTCCTTATCAACTGGGCCAACCGGTGTGGTCCAATGATGTATGCAATAAATATATGGCATGGAAAAACGGTGATGTCTACTGGAAAATGTTTGAAGCTACTTTGCTTGAGAAACTGGTGAATGCGGCTACTCCTGAAATGGTGAGTGAGGCCGGTATGCAACCCCTGCTGGATGGTAAGGTGGCTGAAGAAAGCAGTGAAGACCACCGATGGGTGAAGTTTGAGCAGGGACATCATGAAATAGTGGTGGATTTGCAAAAGAAAACTCCGGTTAAGAGTGTCATGGTTCGTACACTGAATTATAATCCGGAGGGGATTAACACTCCGCTAAAGGTTTATGTCTATGCTTCAGAAGATGGGAAAAACTATAGTCTGGCCTCCGTCAAAGATGCTCCTTACTTCCCTAATAACAAGTATGACGCCTGGATTGACGGGATACTGTTTGATAAGTTGAATGAGAATGCACGCTATCTGAAGGTTGCTTTTGATGCGCCTCAGAAAGTGTATATGGATGAATTCTTTATTAATCCTGCAATAAAATAGAAAACAATTGCCGTATCATTCATTCTTTCATGAAAGTGATGTGGCATAAATATCAATACATTGAAAAACTTCTTTATTTAATTAATCCAAAAATGAGTCTATGAAAAGATTACACAAATCGATGAATGGGATTATTGGAGTGCTTCTGATGGCGCTGATGATAGTTCCGAATGGTTTGAGGGCCGGAACTACAGAAATCCTTCAAACGTCTAAAATTACGGGTGTTGTGACTGATGATTTTGGTGAACCTGTAATTGGTGCTACAGTTCGCGTGAAGAATGCGAATACGGGAGCTATTACGGATGTAAACGGTCGTTACTCTGTTAATGCCTCCAATACGGCTACTCTGATTTTTTCTTCCATAGGTTTTAAAACCCAGGAAGTAGCGGTAAAAGGTAAGACTACTGTCAATGTAGTGTTACAGGAGGATAGCCATATGCTCGAAGAAACGGTGGTTATCGGTTACGGTAGCGTACCTAAGAGAGACCTTACAGGATCTATCTCTTCTCTGAAAAGCGAGGATTTGCTGAAGACGAATCCGACAAGTATCAACCAGGGTTTGCAAGGGAAAATGGCCGGTGTACAGGTTTCCCAGGCCGATGGTGCTCCGGGAGCAGGTGTGACGATTCAGATTCGTGGCGCCAACTCGTTCACAACGAATACAGAACCGTTGTATATATTGGACGGTGTGCCGTTTACGGCCGGTGAAGCCCCTTCCACAGACTTTGGTACGAAGTCCAATAACAATCCGCTGAGTTTGATCAGTCCGCAGGATATAGAGTCCATTCAGGTTTTGAAGGACGCGTCCGCAACTGCCATTTATGGTTCGCGTGCTGCCAACGGTGTTGTTATCATTACTACCAAGAGCGGTGCCCAGGGTAAGGCGAGAGTGCAGTTCAGTGCTAATTTCAGTATGTCTAAGCCTGTAAAACTGATTGATGTACTGAGTGCGGGCGATTATGCGCAGTTCAAGAATGAGTGTACGATTTTCGGTTATATGTATGATGGCAAGAATTACGTTGCCGATGAAAATCTTCCTTATCCTATCCCCGGTAAGTGGTCTATTAAGAAAGGTACCGATCCGGTAACAGGTGAAGAAATCATTCTGGAGAAAACGTATCTACCCAGTCCTGATGATTTCCGCAATGGTTTTGACTTGCGCGAAGACGGAAACATGTTCTATGGCACCAACTGGCAGGATGAAATATTCCGCGACGCATTTAGTCAGGAATACAGCTTGAATATCTCAGGTGGTGACCAGAAAGGCTCTTATATGTACTCCGGTGGCTATCTCGACCAGCAGGGTGTTATTGTGAACTCCTATTATAAGCGTTATAATGTCCGCGCTAATAATAATCGTAAAATCAATGATTATGTGGAGATAGGCAGTAACCTGACTTTCACGAAATCGGAGAATCGTCTGGCACGTACCAATACGGAAAACTATGGTGTGATTGAATCAGCAATCGCATTTAATCCGACCCGCCCGGTGTTCGACCCGGATGCTGACTCTAAGTTTTCCGAAGACTTTGCTTCCGGTTTGGCCAACCCGTATCTGAGTGCCCATACCGAAAAGAATGTGCTGGAGACTTACGGTATTTACGCTTCGGGTTTTGGAGAAATAACTTTCACCGACTGGCTGAAGTTCCGTCAGAACATCGGCTATGGCTATACCTATAATGAACGCAGCCAGTATTACAACCGCTATACCGGATCCGGACAGAACCCTACCAACGGTTACGGAAGAAAAGATGACAATGCTTACGAAGGT
Organism: Bacteroides cellulosilyticus; assembly: GCF_020091405.1. Lineage (NCBI taxonomy): Bacteria > Pseudomonadati > Bacteroidota > Bacteroidia > Bacteroidales > Bacteroidaceae > Bacteroides > Bacteroides cellulosilyticus. Next base: position 5,784,885 of record NZ_CP081903.1, on the reverse strand, counting down.
CTGACGTTGGAGTCTCTGTTGACGTTCGATAAGAAGTTTGGTGTACATGCCATCAACCTGGTTGCCGGTATGACTTATGAAAAGTCGATGGGAAGAAGCAAATACATGCTTGCCAAGAACTTCCCGAATGACATAACGGAGGATAACGACATGAATGCGGCAGTGGGTGAGAAAGAAATCGGAAGCGGCAGATGGCGTTCACAGTTGATGTCTTATCTGGCTCGCGCCAATTACAATTTGCTGGACCGTTATTTATTCACGGCATCGTTCCGTCGTGATGGTTCCAGCCGTTTCAATCCTCTGAATCGCTGGTCTAATTTCTATTCCGGTGCCTTTGCATGGCGTATATCTGATGAGGCTTTCGTTAAGAACCTTAATTTCTTTGACAATCTGAAGTTGCGTCTTAGTGCCGGGCAGACCGGTAATCAGGGTATCAGTGCTTATGCCACCCGTTCACGCTTCGAAGCTCAGAACTATCCGTTTGACGGAACAATGACTCCGGGAGCCGGTGAAGACAGATGGGGAGGTCCGGCAGCAGCCAATCTGAAATGGGAGACGACCAATCAGTTTAATGCGGGTCTGGATGCAGCCTTCTTGAATAATCGGGTGAACCTGGTTGTGGACTTGTATTATAAGAAAACTACCGACTTGCTGCAATACCGCTATATTGATATGAGCTCCGGTTTCAACCAGATAGCCTGCAATTATGGCAGCGTTACCAACAAAGGTCTTGAAATCACCGCACACGTCATTCCGGTGAAAACCCGTGACTGGATGTGGACATTGGATGCCAACATATCTTTCAACCGCAATGAGATTGGCGGTTTGAATGCCGACCAGTTCTCGGACGTGGCTTGGGGCATTGAAAGTATGTTCCTGAGAAGAAACGGCCATCCCATCGGCACTTTATACGGCTATGTAGAAGATGGTTTCTATGATAATGAGGCGGAAGTGCGTGCCGATCCGTATTACAGAGATGCGACTCCCTCTAAAGTTAAGTCTATGGTTGGGCAGGTGAAGTATAAGAATCTGGATGATGATCCGGTGATTGACGACCGTGACAAGACTATTATCGGCGATACGAATCCCGATTACCAGTACGGTATCACCAGTACGTTGAACTGGAAGAAGTGGACGTTCAGTTTCTTCCTGCAAGGTACACAGGGAAATGATATCCTGAATGTGAACCTGAAACAGTTTGATGTAGCTGTAGGTTCAGGTAACATGCCTTATTTCGTGTTCGACAACCGTTGGACACCCGAAAACAGGGCGAATGCTAAGTGGCCGCGTGCCGATGGTACGTTTACCCGCGCGATGAAAGCTTCCGACCGCTATATTGTAGATGGTTCTTATCTGCGTTGCAAGAATATCAGCTTGAGCTATAACTGGACTCGTCCGGTGAAGTTTGTAGAGTCTGTCAATATTGTAGCGAGCATCACTAACCTGTTTACGATTTCCGGTTATGAATGGTATGACCCGGATGTAAACGCCTTCGGTAGCGACCCGACTCGTAGAGGTGTGGATATGTCTTCATATCCGAGTGCCCGTACATTTAACTTAGGTATTCAATTAGCATTCTAAAAAAAAGTAGGAATATGAAACTATTAAAAATATTAAGCTTATGTGCTGCAGGTTTGTTTCTGACTACCTCTTGTGACTTGGAGGAGGAAACATTTACCTTTGTCGCAGGTGAAGATGTTGCTGCCGAAGGTTCGTATGACCAATTGGTGGCAGGTGCTTATCACACTTTACACTGGCCTTTCACATGGGGTAACTATCATAATGTCGTAAACTTCGATTGTGACTACCAGACTGGGCCGAGCTGGGCTTTTGGTGACGAGGGTGCCGGTAACTTTTACGACAAGAATTCAACAAAGAACTTCTATCAGTATTACTGTACCACTATCCATAGGGCCAACTACCACTATTATTTGGTGCAGAAGATATCGGGAGTTACCGAAAAAGAAAAGAACAATGCGCTGGGTGAACTTCGCTTCCTGAAAGCCTGGTCTCAATTCCAGTTGGTTCAGTTCTTTGGCCCCATACCTTTGTACACGTATTCTATTGCAGAGGGTAACTCCTCCGAATTGCCCCGTTCTTCTATAAAAGAGGTCTATGAGCACATCATCGAGACGTTGAAAGAAGCTGAAAACCTGCTGGTGCCGCGTACCGATGAAAGCTATAAGAAGGGACATGTATGTCGTGCCACTGCTAAAGCTCTGTTGGCCAAGGTATATGCCACTATCGGATCGGCTTCTATGAAGAGTGGACAAATCACGGTGAAAGGTGGTCCCGGAAGCAAGCTGAATCCTGATGGTTCAACTTCACGTCTGATGCCGGTGGCTATCACTCACAGTAAAAATGTAGTAGCGGGCTACGAGGAATTTGATTCTCAGGAATATTATCGCCTGGCAAGAGAAAAAGCCGGAGAAGTAATCAGCAGCGGTGAGGTTTCATTGGCGGCAAGCCAAAAAGAATTGTGGAGCCCTGCCTACAAGAACGGACCGGAATTTCTTTTCTGTCTGCAAACCATGGCCGGTCAGGGTGACGATTTCTATAATTACGTCAGCAAAGACTATTACGGATGGCCCGACCCGGCATATAACGGGGAGTGGAGTTCCGGCTATTATGTTCAGAGAGACCACTGGCTGCAAACATTCGACGACTGGGATGACGAACGTATCACTTGGGGCGTTAAGCACCGCGTTCCGTATAACTGGAACAAGACTTACGAGAAAATGGAGTGGTATTTCTATCCCGAACGCGACAGTGTGAAAGTACGCCAGGGATTGCCGCCGTATGAAGGATGTCCGTATAAATATGAGACGACAGACGTTGTCAGAAACGGTGCCCACGAATATGGAGCCAAACTTGAGAAGTTCACAGCCGTAACAGCTGAAAACAACGGTAACCGTACGGATTGGAACTGGCCTTATCTGCGTTATGCCGACCTGGTTCTCGTCTATTGTGAAGCGGACAATGAATTGAACGGCCCTACAACGGACGCTTTTGATAAGATGGAGTTGCTGAACAAGCGCAACAACAGTACATTGGTAAGTAAGCGTAATGAAAAGACCCCGTTCACTAAAGAATCTTTCCGTTCATTTATCCTTGAAGAACGTGCAAAGGAATTTGCAGCCGAAGGTATCCGTCGTTACGACCTGCTCCGTTGGGGTATCTATCTGCAAGTGATGAATGCCATTGGCACTGTAGATGAAAATGAGATTGTAAAACGCCGCGAAGAAAAGCATCTGCTGTTGCCGTTCCCGCCGGATGTTATCAATACGAATCCTTATATCGACAGGAACAATCCGGGGTGGTAATTTTATTTATTAATGATTAATAGATAATGCAATGAAAAATATAATGAATTTCAGAAATATATGTTTGGGTGGTGTGCTGTTGCTGGGACTATCGTTTACGGCTTGTTCGGACGATGAGGATAATTCAATGCCTATACAGCTTACCAACGTGACAACTCTTGATGATATGAATACTCCGATTACGGAGGCTGCTATGGGCGACTTTATTGCCGTACACGGCACGGGGCTTGATGTACACAATATCGATTCGATTTTGATTAATGATGTGGCGTTGGATATGCTGGAGGTATATACGGAAAACAATATTCTGTTCATGAAGATTCCGGTGAAACTTCCTACGAAAGAGACGGATAAGATTTATATATACAATGCTCACGGTTGCCAGGAAGTGCCTTTCAAGGCTAACGCTCCCCAACTCCGTTTGGATCGTATGTTCAATGAATACACCAATCCGGGTGATACCATTATGATTTATGGCGACTTCTTCGAACTTTATGAAATAGATTCTTTGAATGCGGTAGTCGATTTTAACGGTAAAGTTTCCAAAGTCATCAGCAGTGGTAATAATTACCTGACTGCCCGAGTGCCCGTTAACGTTGATAAGAATATCAAAGTCAAGGTGAAGGGTACGAAATGGGATGTGGAAGCTATCTGTCCGGGCCGTTATTATGACCGTGAGTTCATGATTATGGATTTTGACGAATACTTGCCTACCAGTATGACCAATGTGGTGACTGACATCAAAGATCCTCAACGCCTTAGCGGTAACTTCCTGCGTATCGACGATAAATCAGAATATTCCGGCTGGTGGTATATTGCCGAAAGGGGAGGTATTGCATACACTGCCGATATGTTGGGACTTGAATCCAGTAAGAACTATGTGGTGAAATGTGAGTTCCGCACGGCAAACCAGTTTATTCTGGATAAGATTAAGTTCTGTAATTACCTGTATTGGGCGGCTCCTACTTGTGACTGGATTGCAACGGATTTCAATGTTCAGAACTTCAATCGCTGGGAAACCATTACATTGCCGTTTACTGTCATTCAATCTACTGACTATCCGGATAACTACCCGGGTTCTTATACCAGTTTCAATATGCGTCTTGAAATAGATGCCAATATTGCCCGTAATTTCTCATTCGACAATATACGTATCTATAAAAAGGGTGATTAAAACCAAACTATTTAAGGTTCATCCGGTAAATGTAGTAGTGGTAATCCAGTTACTCTAAATGGTAATTCAGTTTACTCCAAATGGTAACTTTGTTTACGCTAAATGGTAACTCCATTTACATGCCGAGGTAAAGGTCGTTACAATAGGAGGTAAAGGCCGTTACAATAAGGGGTAAAGGTCGTTACATACAGTGGTAAATGCTTTTACATCTATGAAAAAATATCGGTAAATGCAATGCTTTGATAAACAAGATTATAGATGGATATTTATTAAATTACGCATTTGCCGGATGAGCCACATTTTGAAAATACAGTTTATTAGAATTAAAAGAATATGAAGATGAAAAAGTGTGCAGCGCTCTTAGCTGCAATGTTGATAGGTGCCTGGAGTTTGCAGTCTTGTGATAACGGGCCTACTAAAGAAGTCTGGTTGGACGAATTCGGACAAGACTCCTGTTATGTTCAGGATTGGGGTATGGTCGAGATTAATCGTTCCGTGGTGCATACGCCTCTTACGGTGAATGGAGTGGTTTATGAACGTGGACTTGGTGCCCACTCCATCAGCCGTTTACTCTACGATCTTGGTGGCAAGGCAGTGTCAATATCCGGTTTGGCAGGTGCTGACGATAAGAATCTGTTTGCAGGAAAACTTCAGTTCAAGATCATTGGCGATAAGAAGGAACTTTGGACGAGCGGCGTTATGAAGAAAGGCGATCCGGTTAAGGAGTTCGATGTGAAACTGAAGGGAGTGGATAAGGTGCTGCTGTTGGTAGAAGAGTGTGGCGACGGCATCATGTACGACCATGCCGACTGGCTGAATGTGAAGATTACTACCCGTGGTGATGTGAAACCTATCCCCGCATGGGCTAAACCGGTTGCTAAGGAAAAGTACATCCTGACACCGCCGGCTCCCGAAACTCCGGTCATCAATAATCCGTTGGTATACGGTGCACGTCCTGGAAATCCTTTCTTGTGGTCGGTCATGGCTACCGGCAATCGTCCGATGACGTTTGAGGCCACCGGACTTCCTGCAGGTGTGAAACTGAATCCGTCTACTGGTCATATCACCGGTAAAGCAACCACTAAAGGTGAGTATAAAGTACAGTTGAAGGCTACCAACGATAAAGGTACGGCTGTAAAAGAGGTGACCATTAAAATCGGTGACGGGATAGCACTGACTCCTTCAATGGGTTGGAACAGCTGGAACTGCTGGGGACTTTCCGTTAACGATGAGAAAGTGCGTGACGCTGCCCGGATGATGAATGAGAAATTGCATGCCTATGGATGGGAATATGTGAATATCGACGACGGTTGGGAAGCACCTGAGCGTACCAAGAAAGGTGAGATACTCTCCAACGACAAGTTTCCTGATTTTAAAGCACTGACTGATTATATTCATGGCCTGGGTCTGAAGTTTGGTATTTATTCTTCTCCGGGACACATTACCTGCGGTGGACATGTGGGCAGCTATCAGCATGAAGAAATTGATGCCAAGACGTGGGAGCGCTGGGGCGTCGACTACTTGAAGTATGACTATTGCGGTTATCTGGAGATTGAGAAAAACTCGGAAGAAAAAACAATTCAGGAACCCTATATCGTAATGCGCAAAGCATTGGACAAGGTGAACCGCGACATCGTTTATTGTGTGGGTTACGGAGCGCCCAATGTATGGAACTGGGCTCCCGAAGCAGGCGGCAACCAATGGCGTACCACCCGCGATATTACGGATGAATGGAATGTGGTGACTGCCATCGGTACTTTCCAGGATGTTTGTGCCGAGGCTACTGCTCCGGGCAGAAACAACGACCCTGATATGCTGGTGGTAGGAAAACTCGGTCAGGGTTGGGGAAGCAAGGTACACGATTCTTATCTGACCGCGGACGAACAATATTCTCATATCTCTTTGTGGTGTCTTCTTTCATCTCCTCTATTGATCGGTTGTGACATGGCAAATATGGATGACTTCACACTGAATCTTCTGACGAACAATGAAGTGATAGCAATCAGCCAGGATCCGTTGGTAGCTCCTGCCAGGAAGATGATGGTGGAGAACGGGCAAATCTGGTCTAAGAAGTTGCACGACGGTTCTTATGCAGTAGGTTTCTTCCACGTAGATCCTTATTTTATCCTTTGGGATCAGGATGATGCCGAGGCTATGCAGATGCGTGACTATGGCTTCAACTTCGATTTGAAGCAACTAGGTATTGACGGCAAGGCAACGGTTCGTGATTTGTGGCGGCAAAAAGACTTGGGAGAGGTGAATGGCAGCTTCCAGACTAAAGTGCCCTATCATGGTGTTACTTTCGTAAAGATTACTCCGACGAAATAAAATCAGCAAAATAGAAAAGAATGAAAAAGTTATATCTGTCCTTAGCTTTTTTGTCGGCTTTCACTTTCCGGGTCTCTGCACAATTGCAGGGCCTGGATGTGGTGAAGGTTCCGGAGGCACAGCAGCCTTATTCGGGAGAGTATGTCTATATTCCCGACGTAGAGGGATACAAAACCTTGAAGTGTGATTTCCATACTCACACCATCTTCTCTGACGGAGATGTGAAACCTGAAAACCGGGTGTGGGAAGGTGCTATCTGCGGATTGGATGTGATTGCTATAACTGATCACATAGAGTATCGTCCGAACAAGTTTATCACAGCCGATCATAATGAGTCCTACAAAAGAGCGAAGACTGTGGAAAACAGTTCTAATCTGGTTGTGATTCCGGGTGCTGAGATAACCCGTTCCAAACCACTGGGGCATATCAATGCTCTTTTCCTGAAAGATGCGAACGCTTTGGATGTAGAAGATCCGTTGGTGGCCATAGACAATGCCTTGGAACAGGGGGCCTTCATCATGTGGAATCATCCGGGTTGGCCGAATGATACGAGTACTATCTATAAAGTCCATAAGGATTTGATTAACCAAAAGAAGATACATGGTGTGGAGCTGGTGAACGGCTTTGAGTATTATCCGAAAGCATTCAACTATTGTAAGGAGTATAATCTGACGTATATGGGTAATACCGATATCCACGGTGTGTATAAACAGACCTATCGGACTGACAAACAGTATGGTCCGATGACTATAATCTTTGCCAGGAAACGTTCGCACGAAGGCGTGAAAGAAGCATTGTTTGCCGGACGTTCCGTTGTGAAGTTCGGGGATATTCTGATTGGTTCGGAAAAGAATCTGACAGCTTTGGTAAAGGCGTGTCTGGCATACGAGGTGAAGGAGGTGAGTGGTAACCAGGCACTGGTGAAGGTAGTGAATAAGTCGACACTGAACTTTGAAATCTTACTGGATAATAAGGCAGGTACTATTTTAGGAAATGCTACAGTAGAATTCAAGGTTCGCTTGAATGATAAGGTAAAGTTCACTAACACTTATATTACGGATAACAGCCAGTTGGTGATTGATGTGGCGTCTTTGCGATAGAACTCTATTTTTAATTTTAAAACCAATAGTACTATGAAGAAAAGAATTTTGTGTTTTGTAATAGTTGTATGTACGTTCATTATTGTTCGTGCTGAGGGTGCCGATTCACTGGCGTTAACTCCTCCTATGGGGTGGAATAGCTGGAATTGCTTTAGCTGTGATGTCAATGAGCAACAGATACGGGATATGGCAGACCTGATTGTGGCAAACGGGATGAAAGATGCCGGTTATACTTATGTAAATGTTGATGATTGCTGGCAGGTGGGCCGTGATGCAGATGGGAATATCGTGGTCGACTCGGTACGTTTCCCTTCCGGCATAAAGGCGCTGGCGGATTATATACATTCCAAAGGACTGAAGTTCGGTATCTATTCCTGTGCTGGTTCGCTGACTTGTGCCGGACGTCCGGGAAGCCGTGGATACCAGTTTCAGGATGCCCGGACTTATGCGGAATGGGGAGTTGATTTCCTGAAATATGACTGGTGTTTTGATGAGGCTCAAAGTCCTCAGGGAGCTTATCGTACTATGCGTGATGCTTTGAAAGCCAGCGGCCGTCCCATTGTATTCTCTATTTGCGAATGGGGGAGCAGCAAACCGTGGACGTGGGCAAAGGGTGTCGGCCATTTGTGGAGAACTACGGGCGATATTATCAATGCCTTTAAAGGTACGGTGCACTGGGGAGGATGTAGTGTGGTAGACATCATTGATAAGAATGCAGACTTATATCCTTATGCCGGTCCGGGACATTGGAATGATCCTGATATGCTGCAAGTAGGTAATGGAGTACTCACTCCCGAAGAGAATCGTTCACATTTTACCATGTGGTGTATGTTGGCTGCTCCACTGCTGGCAGGAAATGATTTGCGGACCATGGATAAGGAAACACAGGCTATCCTGATGAATAAAGACGTGATAGCTGTGAATCAGGATAAGTTGGGTATACAAGGACGTCGTTACATGAAAATAGAACAACATGAAATCTGGGTAAAACAGTTGTCTAATGGAGAAGCTGCTGTGTGCTTTTTCAATCGTGATGAGCAGCCATGGACATTTGAGTATAAATTTGGAAAGGACAAATCTCATCTTCACTTTGCAGATATCAGACTTTGGGAATTGGAATATGATGTATGCGATATCTGGAACAAGAATAAATATCTCGGAACTTCCAGTGATAATCTGAGTTTCAAGATTCCTGCGCATGGTGTTGTCTTGGTTAAGTTGACTCCTAAAAACAAAAAATAAAATAGATAAACTTATTGTCATGAAAAGATTTTTATTTAGCGTAATATGTGCGCTTACGGTTATTGCCGGATTTGCCCAGGAACCAATCGCGATAAAACATGGTCCGTATCTTCAGAATCTGAAGGAAACGGAAACTACTATTGTATGGATGGCTAATAAAGCTTCTGTTGGTTGGGTGGAAGTGGCACCGGATGATGGTACAAGCTATTACCGTTTTGAACGAACCAAGTTTTTTGATTCTACGAATGGGGTGAAGAATGTTTCGGAATTGCATGCAGTTCGTATCACCGGTCTCAAGCCCGGTACCAGCTATCGTTATCGTATTTACTCCCAGGAAGTTTTGGAGCGTAAAGGAGAAGAAATCATTTATGGAAATGTGGCTGCTCCCAGTATTTATGATCGTCGCACTCTGAAGTTCACGACAAATGACCGCAATAAGCCGACGACTTCTTTTATCATGCTGAACGACATTCATGGCAATACAGATTATATCCCGAAACTGTTGGACATTGCCGGCTACAAAGAAATGGATATGATTATTTACAACGGTGACATGATGAACTGGCTGATGGATGAAGAAGACCTGTTCAAAGGTTTTATGGATATCACCATTGAACTGTTTGCTACAAAGAAACCGATGTATTACGCTCGTGGAAATCATGAGACACGTGGTTTGTTTGCAACTTCCTTCCAGCACTATTTCTCTCCTAAGGAACCTCATCTGTACTTCCTGTTGCGTCAAGGTCCGGTCTGTTTCATTTTTCTGGATACAGGCGAGGACAAACCCGACTCGGATATAGAGTATCATGGTATAACGGATTATGACAATTACCGTACGGAACAAGCCAAGTGGCTTTCCGAAGCCGTAAAGTCGCAGGATTTTCTGGATGCGAAGTTTAAGGTGGTTATTGCCCATATGCCTCCTCTTCCCGATGAAGACTTATGGCATGGACAGGCGGAAGTTGCGGAGAAATTTGTTCCTATATTGAATGAAGGCGGAGTAGACGTGATGCTTTGTGGACATTTACACCAGTACTTTAATAATAAACCGACGGAAAAAGTGCGTTTCCCGGTTATTGATAATTCCAGTAATACGGTGTTGAAAGGCGTGGTGCAGGAAGATAAACTGTATCTGGAAATAAAGAATATGAATGGAGATATAGTAGATAAAATATATATAAATCATTGAATATGGAATGTTTGTCTAAAAGATTATTTAGTTTCCTGCTATTTCTGCTAACCTGTGGAGCAATAATGGCTGAAAGTATCACTTCACCGGATGGTAATCTCCGTCTGAACTTTTCTGTGAATGTTCAAGGAGAACCGTTATATGAACTCTTTTATAAAGGTAAGGCTGTGGTGAAACCTTCCAAATTAGGTTTGGAATTAAAGGATGATCCGGGTTTGATGGATAACTTTACATTGATTGATGCTGCTACCTCGACATTTGATGAGACCTGGAAACCTGTATGGGGAGAGGTTCGGCAAATCCGTAATCATTATAATGAGCTGGTGGTGACTCTAAGTCAGAAAAGCCAGAACCGGAATATGATTATCCGCTTCCGGCTCTATGATGACGGTTTGGGATTTCGTTATGAATTTCCGTTGCAGAGAAATCTGAATTATTTCATTGTAAAAGAAGAACATACCCAGTTTGCCATGACCGGTGACCATACTGCTTTCTGGATACCGGGCGACTATGATACGCAAGAGTATGATTACACCGAGTCCAGATTATCCGAGATCCGTGGTCTGGTGAAAGGAGCTGTGACAGTCAATGCTTCACAAATGGTATTTTCGCCTACAGGAGTCCAGACATCTTTGCAGATGAAGACGGACGACGGTTTATATATCAACCTGCATGAGGCAGCTTTGGTGGATTATTCTTGTATGCATCTTAATCTGGATGATAAGAATCTGGTTTTTGAATCGTGGCTGACACCGGATGTTCTGGGCAATAAAGCCTATATGCAGGCTCCTTCCAAAACTCCTTGGCGTACCATTATTGTAAGCGATGATGCGTGTGATATTCTGGCTTCCAAGCTGACCCTGAATCTGAATGAACCTTGCGCCTATGACGATGTGTCCTGGATTAAGCCGGTGAAGTATATCGGTGTGTGGTGGGAGATGATTACGGGTATGAAGTCATGGAGCTATACGGATGAACTGCTTGCCATGAGGTTTGGAGAAAATGATTATACGAAGATTAAACCGAACGGCCGCCATGCCGCCAATAATGAGAATGTGAAAAGATATATTGACTTTGCCGCCGAACATGGTCTTGACCAGGTACTGGTAGAGGGCTGGAATGAAGGCTGGGAGAGTTGGGGAGGAAGTTCAAGGGACTTTGTTTTCGACTTTGTTACGCCATATCCTGATTTTGATGTGAAGATGCTGAATGCTTATGCGCAAAGTAAAGGGGTAAAGCTGATGATGCATCATGAAACTTCTGCCTCCGTCCGTAATTACGAGCGCTATTTGGACAAGGCTTATCAGTTTATGGTAGATAATGGATACAACTCGGTGAAGAGCGGCTATGTCGGCGATATTATTCCTCGTGGTGAACATCATTACGGACAGTGGATGAACAATCATTATCTGTATGCTGTGAAAAAAGCAGCCGAATATAAGATTTGTGTGAATGCCCACGAAGCGGTGCGTCCTACTGGTTTGTGCCGTACTTATCCGAATTTGATGGGTAATGAATCCGCACGCGGCACAGAGTTCGAACCCTATGACGGAAACAAGCCGTTCCATACCACGTTGCTGCCTTTTACCCGTTTGATTGGCGGGCCAATGGATTATACTCCCGGTATTTTTGATATCTGCCTGACGTTTTTGAACCGTGAGAATCATGGTCAGATTCATACGACCCTGGCCAAGCAATTGGCTTTGTATGTCACTCTTTACAGCCCGTTGCAAATGGCGGCTGACTTGCCGGAAAGTTATGAACGTCATTTGGATGCTTTCCAATTCATTAAAGATGTTGCCGTTGATTGGGACGACAGTAGGTATCTTGAAGCCGAACCGGGTGATTACATAACCGTAGCTCGTAAGGCTAAAGGTACAGACAACTGGTTTGTAGGTGGCATTACAGATGAAAATGCCCGTGTCTCTACTTTTACCCTCGACTTTCTGGAACCGGGAAAAGAATATGTGGCAACGCTGTATACTGATGGCAAAGATACTGATTATGAAAAGAATCCTACTGCATATCAGATAAAGAAGGGGATGGTAACCGGTAAAACTAAAATGTCTGTGAAACTGGCACGCAGTGGTGGTTTTGCGTTGAGCCTGATTGAGGCTACACAGGCGGATAAGAAGCGGTAAAGAAATGGAAATGAAAATGAAAATAGGAATTATTCTATGCGTTGATCTATAATAGTTTATTAAAAGAAATCTCCTTTCTCAATCATCATAGCAATGCGAGAAAGGAGATTCCTTTTTTGTCAGTTCGACAACTCCGGATTCGCCGCAATCGCCTCTCTCGGAATCTGAATCGTATAGCGTTGGTCATCCTGTTCCAGCACATAAGTTCCTCCTTTGAGGACTTTCTCGATGCGTGGGCGGGTTGTACGGCGCAGGTCGAACCAACGGTGTCCTTCGAAAGCGAGTTCACGTTTACGTTCGTTCAGGATTTCCTCTATCAATACCTCTTTAGCCATGGCATTGACGGCGGTAGCTTTGGCTGCGTATGCCTCCGGTGTATAGCGTTTCTGCATTAACTCCAGCAGCCGGGTACGTGCCTGGGGCAGTTTGTCCGATTGTGCTGCTGCTTCTGCCGAATTCAGATACATTTCACCTACGCGGAAGGAACAACGGAAATCATCTCTTCCACTCTTCTGGCTGAAACGATAACCATTTTTGTCAGCTGGTTTAAAGTAGGCATTCAGTCGCAAATCTCCTTCTCCGTATGAAGATGCTAAAGCTTCGGACAGAGCCGCTGCCTGAGTGTAGTTGGAACTCATGCCGCGTTCCAAGGCTGTGATATTCTCTACAGACTGATAGTGGTTTGGCAGCATAAAGGCTTCGTCATTGAAATCTTCCAGACTATTTTTCTCGGCAAGAACAACCTCGGCAGCTTTGTATGCATCATCCCATTGTCCCATATATAATAATACGCGGGCACGCAGAGCTTTTACAGATAGGGTTGTGAAGCGATAAGAGAATTTTTGCTCCCAGGCATCCTTATTAATCAGCTTCTCTGCTTCATTGATATCCGAAAGTACAGCCTCGTAAATCTGTGCAACGGTATTTTTCTTCAGAATTTCGTTGATATCGCTGTTCAGCTTCAGTGGCACTGCTTTCGTTTCTAACGCTCCCGGACGGGTATAAGGCTGTCCGTAGAGATTTACCAACAGGAAATGCATGTATGCACGGAGCAGATAACATTCACCGATTAATTGGTCGATGTCCTCTTCGCTTCCTTCATTGATTGAGTTCCGCTCTTCTATGGTATAGTTTGCGGTGAACATGATACTATAAAAGTTCTTCCATTCAAAGGAAGTAGTCTGTCCCGGAGCACTGAAGTCATCCCAACATTCTATTTTACCGTAACGGTCCTGTTCCCAACTATCATCTTTTACATACAGTTCATCAGAACGGAAGCAGGCGAGTCCTCTGGCATCGGGAACGTTTTTATAAGCTGTGGCAATCAACGCTCTGTACTCAGCTAAGGTCTGGGGTATCACTTTTCCCGTAGGCTGGATATCCAACATATCGCAAGCAGTCAGCAATACTACACTGCTCATCAATAACATGATATATATCTTTCTCATTGTTGTTACTCTCTATAAAATTAAAAAATCAAGTTCAGGCTTAAGGTCACGGACTTGGGAGCCGGTGTTGCATAAGCATTGGACATGGTTTCCGGATCGAGATAGTTTTTGTAGCTTGAGCCGAATACCAATAAGTTGCGTCCCTCTATGGCAACTGTGGCGGAAGTCATTCCCAACGTGCGGCTGAAGTTAGTAGGCAATGTATAGCCCAACCGAATATTTTGTAATCTCACATAGTTCAGGTCTCTGATCCAAATATCCAGGTTACGGTATATTTCATTCTGATTTGAATACCACATATATTCGTCCAGACGTTCGTTCTGACTCAGCAGAACCGGAAAGATCGTTTCCGTATTTTCCGGAGTCCAACGATTCAGGATATCACGGTTCGTGTTACGTCCTTTGTCGAAATCAACGATAGAGTAGGTGGGTTGACTACGTACCTTTCCACCGAAGTCGAAGCTGAAGTTGACACCCAGTTCAAAAGCCTTGTAGGTGAAAGTATTATTGAAACCGCCTGTATAAGGGCAGTCGGCAGTACCGACATACGTGTAAAGTTCACGACGCTCGCGGGCTGTCAGGTCGGTTGCTCCGAATCCCCATTCCTGAAGTTTAAAGAATTCCATGGCCGATACGGCTTTTCCGTCTTTGTCTTGGAACATCGGATAACCTTCTTCATCCAGCCCGGCTGTTTTCAAGGCAAACAAGGCTCCTACGGGATAACCTTCACGTCCCGGTTCCAAGGCATCTTCGCGCAGTGCTTCTTTCAGTACCTTATTGTTGTTGTATGCGAAGTTGAAGTTAGTGGTCCACATAAAATTCTTGGTGTGGACATTGCGTGTGCTGAGAGCGACCTCGACACCTTGATTTCGCATGCTGGCCCAGTTGACGGTCAGCATTTCGAAACCTGTTTCCAGCGGTAACATCTGGGTTCCGATCAAATCTACACCTTTTCTGTAGTAGTAGTCCACACTCAGGTTGATAGCCTGATTCAATACAGCAAAATCAAATCCTGCATTTACCGAATGGGTTTTCTCCCAGCGCAGTTTTTTGTTCGGTGCACCGGAAACGTCAATCATATCTTCTGAACCTCCCGGCAGGATATTCTCAATTCTGTAATTTCCCAAAAGGAAAGGAGAGGTGTTCTTGTCAATGTTTCCCTGCAAACCGTATGATGCACGGACTACTAGGTTGTCTATCCATTTGGCACTTGCCATAAAAGGTTCTTGGGAAATGCGCCACAAACCACTGACTGAATATAATGGCAGATAGCGGTACTTCTTGTCTACACCGAAAAGGTCGGAACCGTCGAAACGGATACTTCCGCCCAATGTATAGCGGTTCAATAAAGAATAAGACAGGGTTGAGAAAGCGGACACATAGGCGTTCTCCACATGGCCCTTCTCATGTAACTTGAATGCCTGGCTCTCTTCCGGGAATATAATAGGCTTTGTTGTCAGCGTTTTGCGGTCAAATCCATAACCGGCACTGTATAGCTTTTCTTCCCATGTCTTCCGGATTTCTGTTCCTACCATTACTTCGAACTCATGGATGTCGTTGTAGGTATCGCGATATTCTCCCATCGCTTTCCAAGTGAGTTGGGACAATGAATTTTCGTTGGCCTTATGGAATCCTCCCGCGGGTAGGTAAGTTACACCATTGCTGCGGTGATTCTTTTTTTCCTTACGCATGGCAAAAGATTCTTCGTCGGCAATCTTCTCGATGGAAGTCTTATCGAGTTGCAGTCCGAGTTGGGTAGTAAACTTGAACCGATCGTCAAAACGCAACTCTGCATCGAAGATAGAGGAAAGCCCGTTGATGGTGGTTTCGTTAGTGGTGTTTCTTTGTTCTTCAAACGGATTATAGCCAAAGTCCATATCCACATCATTCTCCACGTCGATGTCGTAATTGTAGTTACCATTGGCATCATATGGCGTGAAGTAAGGGTTAGCCAGACGAGAATAGAATATCGGATTGGTTAAACCATCCGAATCCGGCAGATAACTTGAATTCTTACGGCGGTTGGCAAACATAGAGGCACCTACTTTCAGAATGCTGTTCACTTTATAACTGGTCTTCATCACTAAGTTCAGACGTTCGGCAGATACATTCGGAACGTTACCATTCTCTTTCATATATCCGAAAGAAGTATAGTAAGTTGCCTTTTCACTACCACCGGAAAGAGACAGGTTATACTCTTGTGTGAATGCGTCGCGGAAGAGGATATCACTCCAGTCTGTGTTTGTTGCCTTCAGTTTATTTATTGCGCTTTGAGCATTGGATGACAAGGCGTTCCAACCTCCGTCTTTGAAATTGTTGAGTTCTCCCAACCCGGAGATAATGCGGTATACCTCGCCTTTGGTTTCCCTGTATGGATAACCGGATGCCAGTAAGTCAAGTTCCAGACCTACTTTCTCTTCTGAGTTCAACAGGTTCAAACGGTCTATATTCAACTTTGGAGAATAGGTCAGTTTAGTGGAGAAGTTAATAACCGGTTTGCCCACTTTACCTTTCTTGGTAGTAATCACGATTACACCATTGGCGGCACGGGCACCGTAAATGGCAGTTGCGGCAGCGTCTTTCAGAACGGTGATATTATCGATGTCGGCAGGATTCAGACCGGCAATAGCGGTTTGACCTATGTTATCGATGTCTTTCAATACTTCCATATTGGGAATGTTCGTTCCTTCCAATGGAATACCGTCCAGCACCCACAAAGGGTCCTGCGTACCATTCAGAGAGGATGTACCGCGAATACGGATTTTGGCAGGAGCACCCGGAGTACCGGAAATGTTGCTTACGGAAAGTCCGGCAATCTGTCCGGCCAATGCTTGGTCTATACTCTTGGTTGCACCCATCATCTGGTCCGAGATATCGATCTTTGATACGGCGGCCGTCAACTTACGGCGTTCCACAGTTTGATATCCCGTCACAACTACCGCATCGAGCATGTGGGCGGAAGGTTGGAGAGTGATATCATATTTATTCTTGCCCGGTATGAGCTTTACTTCCAGTACATCATAGCCGACATAACTACAATAAAAACGGGTAACTCCCTCCGGAATGGAGATGGAGAATTGACCGTCAATATTAGTAATGACACCAATGGTGGACTGATTATTCCCAACTTTCTTCAAATCATCGGCTGTCACATAGACAGAAGCGCCGATGAGAGGCAGATTATCCTCAGAAGAGATGACTACACCCTCTACCTGCCGGTTTGCGGCAAGGGCGTACGTGAACGTTCCTATTAGTAATAGGAATGCGACAGATAAGCGTCTTTTCATCCGTTAAAATAATAAAATTAATACTTAAATTGAAAACTGGTTTTTAGCTACAAGCTATAAGCTACGAGTTGCTACGCTATCATGCCGAAAGGTACTTGTAGCCTGTAGCTTGTAGCTCGTAACTAAATTTAGCGCATAGCGCTAAATTTAAAGTCCTAATGCCGTGTTAATACGGAGAATCATGTCTTTATAATGATATTTGGTTGCCACATCTGATGTTCCCAGGCGACTTTGAAGCAGATCCTTGATCCGCAACAGTTCACCTCGCTTCACGGAAATGGCATCTGAGATGCGGTTCAGTTGAGAGCCGTAGAAGTTCAATTCGCGACGGGCACCCATCCGGTCTGCATCCAACGAGCGATGAGCATGTTCATCACAACTGCAAAGCGGTAACTGGTTATCCAGCAGGAAATGATTGTCCATTAACTTCTTGTTGATTTTTACTCCTTCGCTTTCGGCAGCGGCTGTAATCAAGGCATCCAGGAAGTTTTTCTGCAAGGTGCGTGTCATGACGTCAGGCAATGCTCCCCGTTCCGTTGTGGCAAAAATGCTGCGATGTAAACCATCCATCAGTTCTACGGCAGTAAAAGCCTTTTTACCATTTACCGCTTCGTTTTCAAGCATACGTACCAGGCGGTTGTTGGATAAAAGATCCCACAGAATATAGGACTGGGCATTCTTCAATATCTGCGTCGGTGCATTTTCTACAACACCCAGCGGAGTGTTACGAAGCAGATAGGTATATTCACCTACTTCTGTGTCGAATAACCACTTCGGATAAGTCAGCACTTCATCCAGCAAAAACTTCAGGGCAGCTTGTTGCTTTTCTTTTTCTACAAAAGTATAAGTCTTCTGTCCGTCACCCACAATTGTATTTTCTATATAGATACCACCGATGTTGGCGAGTACATGATACAGATAGTTATTCCATTGATTGATTACGGCATAGTATAAGCGGGAAGCTTCTTCATAAGTCTGTCCTTTTTCTCCGGTCGTCGTCCATTTTATAATTTCGGGAACGATCCGCTTCAGGTTTGCAATACCATATTGGGAAGAACGTACAGCATCATCACCCAGATCTTCGTTCTGTGCACGGGGATCTACGGCATCACGCACATCCTGCGCTTCGCTGTATTTATACAGACGGTCGGTATGGCGGCTCAGGAAATCATAAAGTAAATCCTTTTCTTCTTCCGGATTTTCTTTTCCATACCAACGGTAACCGTATTCGATGGCAAAGATATCGTAAGGACCGATATGCGGTGAAAGAGCGGTTATTCCGTCACCGGGTTGTGCCACGTAGTTGAAACGGGCATAATCCATGATGGAAGAAGAGGTCGAATTCATCCGGTCGGTGAATGACTTGGAGCGTAAGGAATCGGTGGGGAATGCCCATGATCCCATCATATTGTGGCGTAACCCTAAAGAGTGACCTACTTCGTGGCAGGCTACAAAACGCATGGCGTCTCCCATCAGTTCATCGGATAACTTGATGCCGCGGGCTTCCGGGCGTACAGTACCTGTTTGTACGGTAATCCATTCCTGAAGCATATTCAGTACATTGTGCCACCACATGATATCCGCTTCCAGGATTTCCCCTGATCGGGGGTCCAGAATAGACGGTCCCATAGCGTTTGCTTTGGTGGAGGCTGCATAGGTCAGTACGGAGTAATTCACATCATCCATATCTACCGTCATGCTGTCGGTGATCTCTTTAGCGATAATGGCATTTTTGAATCCGGCACGTTCAAATGCCACTTGCCAGTCTTCAATACCTTGTTTGATATACTTACGCCAACGATACGGAGTAGAGTTTTCTATATAAAATACAATCGGTTTAGCCGGTTCTACCAATTCGCCACGCAGATAACGTTCGCGGTCTTCCGATTTAGGCTCCAGACGCCAGCGGGTAATGAACTGTTGCTTGCTGACCCGTTGTTGTCCGTCGCTATAGCTGAGCAAAGGATTGGTAAAATAGCCTACACGGGCATTATCCAGTCTACCGGTCATAGGTGTTTCCGGCAGTAGCATCAGTGAAGAACTAACTTCAACGGTTACGTAGACGGAAGTTGTTCCTTCGGTCACTTTCGTTGTCAGCTCGGACGTGGCCACTACATTATTCTCGAATGCTTTGATGGAAAGAATACGCGAAAGATTTTTGATGGAAGACGTTCCCAGATTAATATTGGTAAATACGTTGTTGATACTCGTCTCCGTTCCATCATAAATATCATTCACCTTGATAACCATCGTCGTAGAGTCATTATTGAATGCCTCAATCTTGAAGCCGGCTATCAATGGCGAGATGTAGTTGTCACGTACTGACTGGCTGATTGCGTCTCCGGCAGGAGCGAGGGGGAGAGGGCGGCTTTGACGGATAAGCAACTTATTCGTAGCCTTATCCTGTTCGAAGCGTACCATTTGGTTTTCATAATTCGTACCACGGTTCACTCCGGCCTCGTTTAGTTCGGAAGGAACGCGTTGGAGCTTGTTCACTACCAACATATCCCTGCCCAGTAAGTTCGCCGGTACCTCAAAATAATAGTCGTTCTTTTTCTGGTACACATTGAACATACCACGGTGAATGATGCTACCGTCTCCGGTCAGTTTCTCGTACTCGTTTTTGGATTTAACACTGTCGTTTGGTTCACTCTTCTTTTTCTTTCGGAACCATCCCATAGAATCGGGTGTAGAATCTACAGCATACGCCATCACAGGTTCACACATCAAGGCGCCTGTAGCCACTGTAGTTAGCAGAATTGTTTTTAGTCTCATCAGTTATATCAATTATCATCAGGTTACCTATTCTACTCATAGAATTAAGTATCGGCAAAGATAGTAAAACTATCTATGCTACCAGATGAATGGGGTTAGTTTTGACGTTTTTTCTTTTATAACGCAAAGAATCTTTCAATTATAAAAAAACAGTATCAGTTAAAGCGTATTAGTTACGAGCTACGGGCTACAAGCTACAAGTAGCTGCGCTATGTTCCGAAAGGCACTTGTAGCTTGTAGCCCGTAGCTCGTAACTGATTCGTCAGTTTAGTCAAACAAACTCTTGAACTTCTTGAAAATCTTTTCCTTAATCGAAGTATTGGGCTTGAAGTTATCCGAGCTTTCCATTTCTTCAAGTGCTTTTTTCTCGTCTTTGTTAAGCGTTTCCGGTACATATACGCTGACATTTACCAATAAATCTCCCGTACCGTATCCGTTTACACTTGGCAGACCTTTTCCGCGTAGGCGGAGCACTTTGCCCGGCTGTGTACCCGATTCGATCTTTACTTTCACCTTTCCGTCAATGGTTGGTATTTCTACCGCACCACCTAAAGCGGCTGTCGGGAAGCTGAGAAGCAGGTTGTAAATCAAGTCATTTTCGTCGCGAATCAGTTCTTTGTCTTGTTCCTCTTCTACAAGAATCAGCAAGTCGCCCGGAACGCCGTTGTGTTTTCCGGCATTTCCTTTGCCGCCCATAGAAAGCTGCATGCCTTCCATTACGCCTTTAGGAATATTTACGCTTACCACTTCTTCGCCGTAAACGATACCTTCTCCGGCACATACCTTACACTTATTCTTGATGATTTTACCTTCACCGCCACAAGTCGGACAGGTGGCACGTGTCTGCATCGTGCCAAGAATTGTCTGTTGGTTACGGATTACCGTACCGCTACCTTTACAGGTCGAGCAGGTTTCCGAACCACCGTTACCCTCAGCCCCTGAACCGTGACAGTGATCACATGCAACGTACTTTTTCAGTTTGAATTTCTTTTCTACTCCGGTAGAAATCTCTTTCAGATTCAGTTTTACTTTTACGCGCAAATCCGAACCACGGAAACGCGGGCGTTGTGAACTTCCGCTTCCGAATCCGCCTCCGAAACCACTGAATCCGCCTCCGAAGCCACCGCCACGTCCACCGAAAATATCTCCGAACATAGAGAAGATATCATCCATAGACATGCCCTCGCTGAAACCGCCGAACGGTCCACCGTTTCCGGCAGCGCCACTCATTCCGGCATGACCGAACTGGTCATAACGGGCACGCTTGTCCGCATTGCTTAGTACATCGTAGGCTTCTGCCGCTTCTTTGAATTTTTCTTCCGCCACTTTGTCACCCGGGTTCTTGTCAGGATGATATTGAATGGCTTTTTTGCGGTAGGCTTTCTTAATTTCTTCTACCGATGCTGTCTTTTCGACTTCCAGTACTTCGTAGTAATCTCTTTTTTCCATATATATTATGTTATTCTCCTACCACCACTTTGGCATGGCGGATTACTTTGTCGTTTAGCGTGTAGCCGGTCTGTACGCAATCCAGAATTTTTCCCTTCAAGGATTTGTCCGGTGCAGGGATAACGGCAATTGCTTCGTGAAAATCGGTGTCAAGAGGTTTGTCTTTGGTCTCAATCACCTTCACACCGTCCTGTCCCAATACAGACATGAACTTATTATAAATCAATTCCACTCCTTCTTTCACGGCTGCTACGTCTGTGGCAGTTTCCATGTTTTTCAGAGCGCGTTCGAAGTCGTCTACAATAGGAAGAATGCTGCTGATGGTTTTTTCGGCACCGTTCAGAATCAGCTCGGCCTTTTCCTTCATGGTACGTTTGCGGTAGTTGTCAAACTCGGCGGAGAGGCGCAGATATTTATCTTTCTGCTCTTCTATCACTTTGTTTGCTTCTTCTAGTTCCTGGGCAAGCTTTTCCTCTTCTGCCGGAGCTGCACTGTCCTGTGCGTCCTCCTCTTGAATTTCTTCATTTTCCGTGGCTTCATCCTGCGTAGCTTCGGACATTAACTCTTCTTCGTTGATGTTTTCTTTTTCTTTCGGGTCCATATTTCTATTCTTATTATACTTGTAAAAAGGATTTGTTTTCATTGCTGTCAAGGGTTTAAGTTAGTATATCGCTCTACTAACAAAAACTTTGCCAAATAGGCAGCATTTGTCTAAAACGCCGCAAAGGTAATACTTTTATGTCAGATTGACAGCGCATTTCTACGAGTATTCATGGAAAAATGCCTATCTTTGCACCCTGTGGTGAATAAAAAAGCGACTCATTCGTATAAATTGTAAATCGATAAATAGTAAATAAATCAATGATTACAGTCTCTAATGTTTCCGTACAGTTTGGAAAAAGGGTGTTATTTAATGATGTAAACCTGAAGTTTACAAGTGGAAACTGCTATGGTATTATCGGTGCCAATGGTGCCGGAAAATCTACCTTCTTGCGTGCTATATCCGGTGATTTGGACCCTACGACCGGTTCTATTATGTTAGGTCCGGGTGAACGCCTCTCCGTATTAAGTCAGGACCACTTTAAGTGGGATGCACTTACGGTAATGGATACCGTGATGATGGGGCATACTGTTTTGTGGGATATCATGAAACAGCGAGAAGTGCTTTATGCCAAAGAAGATTTCACGGATGAGGACGGTTTGAAGGTTTCCGAATTGGAAGAAAGATTTGCGGAACTGGACGGCTGGAATGCAGAAAGCGATGCGGCGGCTTTGTTGAGCGGTCTGGGCATTAAAGAAGATAAGCATTATGTGCTGATGGGTGACCTCAGCGGTAAGGAGAAGGTACGTGTGATGCTGGCACAGGCTTTGTTCGGTAATCCGGATAACTTGTTGCTGGATGAGCCTACCAATGACCTGGATATGGAAACCGTGATGTGGCTGGAAGATTATCTGGCTAATTTTGAACATACGGTGTTGGTTGTGAGTCACGACCGTCACTTCCTCGACTCTGTCTGTACGCACACGGTAGACATTGACTATGGTAAGATTAACCTGTTTGCCGGTAACTATAGTTTCTGGTATGAATCAAGCCAGTTAGCTCTGCGTCAGCAACAGAACCAGAAGGCTAAGGCAGAAGAGAAGAAGAAAGAGTTGGAAGAATTTATTCGCCGTTTCAGTGCCAATGTGGCGAAGAGCAAGCAGACTACCAGCCGTAAGAAGATGTTGGAGAAACTGAATGTGGAAGAAATCAAGCCTTCTTCGCGTAAGTATCCGGGCATTATCTTTACTCCCGAGCGCGAACCGGGTAACCAGATTCTGGAAGTTTCCGGACTGACCAAGACTTTGGAAGACGGCACTGTGCTTTTCCGCGATGTAAACTTCAATATAGAGAAAGGGGATAAGGTGGTATTCCTTTCCCGCGATCCCCGTGCCATGACTTCATTGTTCGAGATTATAAATGAAGAAATGAAGCCGGATGCAGGAACTTTCAGTTGGGGTGTCACTATTACTACGGCATACTTGCCGCTGGATAATACTCAATATTTCAATACGGATCTGAATCTGGTGGACTGGTTGAGCCAGTTTGGTGAAGGAAATGAAGTTTATATGAAGAGTTTCCTGGGTCGTATGCTGTTCTCCGGTGAAGAGGTTTTGAAGAAAGCAAGTGTGCTGTCGGGAGGTGAAAAGATGCGTTGTATGATTGCCCGTATGCAGTTGCGCAATGCCAACTGTCTGATTTTAGATACTCCTACCAATCATCTTGATTTGGAGTCCATCCAGGCATTCAATAATAACTTGAAGACGTATAGAGGTAATATCCTGTTCTCTTCTCATGACCACGAGTTCATACAGACCGTTGCCAACCGTATTATTGAGCTGACTCCGAACGGTATTATTGATAAGATGATGGAATATGACGAATACATCACTTCTGACCATATTAAGGAATTAAGAGCTAAGATGTACAGTTAAGCTACGAGTGACGAGCTACAAGCTACGAGTTGCTGCGCTATTATGCCGAAAGGTACTTGTAGCTCGTAGCTTATCGCTTGTCACTTATAAATCAGCTTATTCCTCCCGTCCTCTCCGAACAGGCTATCCCCCAAAGTCGTAATCTTGTTTCCTGTAGCTACTACATAACGCAGGTTGTCACATCCCATAAATGCACCATATTCGATGGCAGTCACTCCGGCTGGCAATTCAAGCGTACCGCACAAGCGACCGCATCCACTGAATGCACGTTGTCCGATACTTTTCAAACCTTTGGGAAGCTGGATGCGCAACAGATCTTTTTTCTGGGTAAAAGTATATTCGGGAATAACCGTAGTGTTACTTTTGCTCAGATCAACAGCCACAAGATTGGGCATATAATCACGTATTACGGTGAAGTCAGCTTCGTCCAGTTTTCCTTCTACGGTCAGGAAATTCACATCTTTCGGTTGCAAGCCCGCAGCCACTAATTCACTGGCAAGACTTCCCATTAAGCCTACTTGTACGAAAGCCTCTACAGGTTCTCCCTCTATCACGGCAAAGGTTTCCCAATGCTTCTTGCCACGGTAGGAGTCGCTGCTACCCAACGGAACGAAAATGGCCGTTATGCTATCTGCCAAGGCGGCCGGTAATAGGTTGGGAGCAGTCTTCTTTCTCAACTGGCATATTTTCAGATTTTCGCAACCCTTGAAGGCCGCGTCTTCTATGTTCTTGATTTTCTCTGAAAGAATAATTTTCTGGAGAGTTGCTTTTCCGGTGAAAGTACTGTCGCTGGTCTGCTGGCAGAATGCATAAGCCGGTACACAGTTGGGCGGATAAATATAGAAACGGTCGGGGTAAGTGCCGCTTTTGCCTGCGTATGTACTGATGGATGCGTTGGAGATATCCAGCACTTTCAGATTCTTGAATTCATCGCGCAGATGTTTGAAGTCAATGGCATTTAGTTTTCCGGTCAATGTAAGATGGGTGACGCTGTTGGCTTCATCCTCAGTGAGCATGGATACCAGAGTGCCGGGCTTGGCTACAAAAAAAGTTTTATTATTAGCTGGTGTGCCTGCATTTTGGGCAATTGCTGCGTAAGTACATGCAGTCAGCATTATAGTGGCTAATGTTCGTTTTAGTTTCATGACAGTAATAGATATGTTTAGACAAATATACGCTTTTTGTAGGAATTTGCTTTCTATTTTTAATTTTATAGGTATTTTTGCCGGGGTATTAACATATAGAAACTAAGGATATGGAATCAATGAACGAAGATATAAATATTGCCCCGCAAGAGTCGAAACTTGTCATTTATCTGGTTGTTGCGGCAAAAGTTATCGTTTATATACTTTTGATGCTGGGATTTGCCGGAGTATTGGGAGCTGTTTGCATCAAAGCGGTCTCTTTTTTTAAGATAGATGGAATTTTGAAAGAAGTTGTCATGCAAAGTAGTTTTCTGGCGGGAACTTTCCTGGCGGCCTGGGTTCTGCTGAAGAATTGGGACCACCTTCCGATTACAGACTTGGGCTTATCCTTGAAAGGGCGGGCTAAAGACATCTTTTGGGGTACATTCGTTGCCTTGGCTATCTATGCTGTCGGATTTGGAATATTATATGGGTTGGGAGAGGTTGAAATTGCTGCCGTACGCTTTAGCGCATACGATTTTCTGCTGTCTTGGATATTAATGTTGCTGGTTGCTCTTGCAGAAGAGATTGCCTTTCGCGGTTTTGTCCTGGGGCATTTGCTGACCGCAGGTGTCAATCGTTTTGTGGCATTGTTTCTTTCATCCGCATTGTTTTCCCTGATGCATATTTTTAATCCCAACTTTTCTCTGATCGCTTTTCTGAATATATTGTTGGCGGGGATTATGATAGGTTCTACCTACATATATACGCGTAATTTGTGGTTTCCTATCGCTCTTCATCTTTTCTGGAATTGGCTGCAAGGTCCGATTCTTGGTTTCGAAGTAAGCGGAGGACGATTAGGCGGTACTTTATTGTCTTTAGAATTACCGGAAGAGAATATCATCAACGGCGGTGCATTCGGTTTCGAAGGTTCTGTCCTGTGCACCGCGTTGATGATTATTGCTATTGCGATTATTCTGAAATCAGCTTCAAGGCAATCCGCTTGCGGTCCATATCCACACTCAGCACCTTGACCCGGACATGCTGGTGAATAGAGACAATCTCATTCGGGTCTGAAACGAAACGGTCGGCCAGCTGCGAAAGATGGATCAGACCATTCTCTTTGATACCTATGTCGACAAATGCGCCAAAGTTGGTGATATTGCCTACGATACCGGGGAGTTCCATGCCTTCGCGCAGGTCGTTGATGGTGCGTACATTCTTGTCGAACTCGAAAATCTTTATCGGACCTCTCGGGTCGCGTCCGGGTTTTTCCAATTCTTGCAGAATATCTTTTAATGTCGGCATACCCACGGTAGGAGTGAGGTATTTCTCCGGCTTTATTTTCAGGCGGAGCTCCTTGCTGGCGATAAGTTCTGCTACGCTGCATCCCAGGTCTTTTGCCATCTGCTCTACGATGCAATAACTCTCAGGGTGTACGGCCGTATTATCCAAGGGGTTTTCAGCCTGTGGAATACGAAGGAAACCGGCGCATTGTTCAAATGCTTTGGCTCCCATACGCGGTACTTTCATCAGTTGCTTGCGGGAGGTAAATGCACCGTTTTCCGCACGATAGTTCACGATGTTTTGTGCCAGCTGAGGGCCTAGACCGGAAATATACGTCAGCAGGTGGCTACTTGCCGTATTCAGATTTACACCAACCAGATTTACGCAGCTTTCTACGGTCAGATCCAGTGATTTTTTTAATTTCGTCTGATCCACATCATGCTGGTATTGTCCCACGCCAATGGACTTCGGATCTATTTTCACTAATTCCGCCAATGGGTCCATCAGGCGGCGGGCGATAGATACGGCTCCACGTACCGTGACATCGTATTCGGGAAACTCATCCCGGGCGATTTTGGATGCGGAATAAATCGAAGCACCCTGTTCGCTCACCACAAATACCTGAATATCCTGTCTGAAAGTTTGGTGTTTCAGAAATTCTTCGGTTTCACGGCTTGCGGTTCCGTTGCCTACGGCGATGGCTTCTATCTGATAAGCTTCCACCATCTTTTGTATTTTGGATACAGCCTCTGCGGTTTTGTGCACCGGAGCATGCGGATAGATGTTCTCATTGTGGAGCAGATTGCCTTGTGCGTCCAGGCATATTACCTTGCAGCCTGTACGGAAGCCCGGATCAATGCCCATTACCCGTTTTTGCCCCAGTGGGGAGGCGAGCAATAGCTGGCGCAGGTTCTGGACGAATACCCGGATGGCTTCTTCATCGGCCTGCTCCTTACTTTGTGCGGCAAACTCAGTTTCGATGGACGATTTCAACAGGCGTTTGTAGGCATCCTGTACGGCCTCCGCCACTTGTTCTCCGCAAGCGTTGTTGCTACGGACAAAGCGGCGTTCCAGACGCTCTACACATTCCTCGTCATCAGGACTTATGCTGACTTTCAGCAGACCTTCGGCTTCGGCACGACGGATGGCGAGCAACTGGTGCGAGGTACATTTTTTCAGTGGTTTACTGAATTCGAAATAATCCCGGTATTTATCTGCTTCAGTTTCTTTTCCTTTCACTACTTTGGCGGTGATGACGGCTTGCCGGGAGAAGGCAAAACGCACGGTGTTGCGTGCCTGTTCGTCTTCACTGACCTGTTCGGCAATGATGTCCCGTGCCCCTTTCAGTGCGTCTTCGGCATCTTTCACTTCTCCTTTGACGTATGCTTCCGCACGTTTCTCGGGGTTGGGTTCCCGTTGCAGCATCAGCAATGTCGCCAGTGGTTCCAGTCCTTTCTGGCGGGCTACTTCCGCACGTGTGCGGCGTTTGGGTTTATAAGGTAGGTAGATGTCTTCAAGAACGGTGCTGTCCCATGTTTCATCAATACGTTTTTGCAGTTCGGGAGTCATTTTCCCCTGCTCGTTGATGGTGTTGATGATGGTCTCTTTCCGTTTGGCTGTTTCGTTCAGCTTCTCATAGTGTGTTTTGATGGCTTCAATTTGCACTTCATCCAGTCCGCCGGTAGCTTCTTTGCGGTAGCGACTGATGAAGGGAATGGTAGCTCCGTCTTCCAATAAATCGAGTGTATGGCCGATTTGCTTCTCGGAAATGCCGAGGGCGGCGGAAATCATGCGATGGAATAACTGTATCATGTTGAGTTGTTTTTGAATAATGAGGGTCAAAGATACGAAAAAAGAATAAAAGATATCTCTGTAGCCGAAAAACATATTATTGGGCTTCAACCTATACATTGAGTTTATGCACTATTTTACCTACACGCTTACACTCACCTTCTGCATCGTCCTGTTCATCGGTAATAGAGTGGAGTGTAGGTAAGTGTAGGTAGAGTGTAGGCAAATTTACCTACACTCTACCTATGTCAGAGATATATCTTTGATTATCTTTTTGTTATCTCTCTTTTTTGCCTACACTATTCGTTTTTACACCCTTTCATTTCAGGCGTTTTTCCACCTACTTTTGTCCATCCAAAGCATGGATTGTAAGTGTCAATCCCTTATGTCCATTGCGCAAACTACGCATGTATACTCTGTTGACATAGAGTGTTTTAGATATGACCACGATTGTGAACATCGTGACTCACAGTAGTGATACACGTGCTTTACAACAGTGAAGCACGTGCACTACAACTGTACACAGGGCTGACGCATTATAGTTTTTACCATAAATACTTATATTCAATTTATTAAAATCGCACTATATATAATTGACAATTAATGTATAAACTATTTTTATATGTCATCTTAAATTCTTATCTTTATAAGCAATTAAGAAACATAAATTGACTAAAATAATGGCAATATTTAGTATTTGTAAACAAATCAATGATCCTCGTATTGACAGAAAACGTGTACATTCTGCCGATGCTATCGTTTATATTTCAATGGCTGCTGTAATATGTGGTGCAGAATCCTGGTATGAAGTAGAAGATTTCGGCAATGCCAAGATTGACTTTTTCCGCGAACGGCTGCCCGGATTGGAATCTATCCCCAGTCACGATACCTTCAATCGTTTTTTCAGTGCTCTGAATCCTGAGTATTTCGAACGTATTTTTCGGCATTGGATGTTTGAAATCTGCGAGAAATATGAGGGTGTTGTAGCTATTGACGGCAAAACCATTCGTGGTGCCAGTAAATGTAGCTCATCTCACCCCACTGGTAATCGAAATTTTAAACTTCATATGGTTAGTGCTTGGGCTACAGCTAATGGCATCAGTCTTGGACAGCTGAAAGTTAATGAAAAACATAACGAGATCGTGGCTATCCCGTTGTTGTTAGAAGCCTTGGATTTAGTCAAGTGCATTGTAACCATTGATGCAATGGGGTGTCAAACGGATATTGCTAAAAAAATAATAGAGGGTGGAGCAGATTATGTCTTAGCTCTGAAAGAAAACCATAAGAATCTTTATAATACCGTCAAAAGTTGGTTTGATGATTTGGATGATAAAAATATCGATGTGAACAAAGCACATTATGCCACCAGATACGGCAAATATATAACAGAGGAAGAGTCTCATGGCAGACACGAACGCCGTGAATGTTTTGTGTACAGTTGCCAGGCTTTAACCGGAATGTTCAAAGAATGGAAGGGATTGAAGGCGGTTGTGAGAATATCTTCACAAAGAACAATCAAAACAACAGGCGAAACCTCTGTAAGCCATAGGTTTTATATCACCTCTTTAGGGCTGGAACCTCAAAAAATAGCAGAGTCTATACGGGCACATTGGGCTATTGAAAACAATTTGCATTGGCAGTTGGATGTCTCTTTTAATGAAGATGCAGGCAGAAAAACCGGAAATGCGGCACAAAACGTTTCACTTATGAATAAAATAGCACTGATGGTTATTAAGAAAAATGAAAGAAAAGGAAGCGTAAAAGGGAAAAGAAAGGCAGCAGGATGGGATAATGAACTACTTTGTGAACTTTTATCCATGAAATATTTTTAATGCGTCAGCCCTGCAACTGTACACCAGGGCTGACGCATTATAGTTTTTACCATAAATACTTATATTCAATTTATTAAAATCGCACTATATATAATTGACAATTAATGTATAAACTATTTTTATATGTCATCTTAAATTCTTATCTTTATAAGCAATTAAGAAACATAAATTGACTAAAATAATGGCAATATTTAGTATTTGTAAACAAATCAATGATCCTCGTATTGACAGAAAACGTGTACATTCTGCCGATGCTATCGTTTATATTTCAATGGCTGCTGTAATATGTGGTGCAGAATCCTGGTATGAAGTAGAAGATTTCGGCAATGCCAAGATTGACTTTTTCCGCGAACGGCTGCCCGGATTGGAATCTATCCCCAGTCACGATACCTTCAATCGTTTTTTCAGTGCTCTGAATCCTGAGTATTTCGAACGTATTTTTCGGCATTGGATGTTTGAAATCTGCGAGAAATATGAGGGTGTTGTAGCTATTGACGGCAAAACCATTCGTGGTGCCAGTAAATGTAGCTCATCTCACCCCACTGGTAATCGAAATTTTAAACTTCATATGGTTAGTGCTTGGGCTACAGCTAATGGCATCAGTCTTGGACAGCTGAAAGTTAATGAAAAACATAACGAGATCGTGGCTATCCCGTTGTTGTTAGAAGCCTTGGATTTAGTCAAGTGCATTGTAACCATTGATGCAATGGGGTGTCAAACGGATATTGCTAAAAAAATAATAGAGGGTGGAGCAGATTATGTCTTAGCTCTGAAAGAAAACCATAAGAATCTTTATAATACCGTCAAAAGTTGGTTTGATGATTTGGATGATAAAAATATCGATGTGAACAAAGCACATTATGCCACCAGATACGGCAAATATATAACAGAGGAAGAGTCTCATGGCAGACACGAACGCCGTGAATGTTTTGTGTACAGTTGCCAGGCTTTAACCGGAATGTTCAAAGAATGGAAGGGATTGAAGGCGGTTGTGAGAATATCTTCACAAAGAACAATCAAAACAACAGGCGAAACCTCTGTAAGCCATAGGTTTTATATCACCTCTTTAGGGCTGGAACCTCAAAAAATAGCAGAGTCTATACGGGCACATTGGGCTATTGAAAACAATTTGCATTGGCAGTTGGATGTCTCTTTTAATGAAGATGCAGGCAGAAAAACCGGAAATGCGGCACAAAACGTTTCACTTATGAATAAAATAGCACTGATGGTTATTAAGAAAAATGAAAGAAAAGGAAGCGTAAAAGGGAAAAGAAAGGCAGCAGGATGGGATAATGAACTACTTTGTGAACTTTTATCCATGAAATATTTTTAATGCGTCAGCCCTGAACTGTACACACATCCAAATGCAACATTCTAAAACAAAGGAGAAAGGATCTGAATCCAAAGAAAAAGCTATGTAATAACAAGTAAAAGGGCATGTAATTCATAAGGAAGTAGGTACAAAGCATTCACCAACAGACTATTGTAGCTGTGTATTTCAGCAGGTAAACGTTTATAAGGCTATTGAGGTAAATAATGATTTAACTACGCATTTTTTTAAATAGACCTTTCTTACTTCTTCAATTTTAGTAATTGTATTCTTCGGTAATATCTATTAATGTCTATATTAATAGCTTTATGTTTATTATTATTGTTTATAGATATTCCTTTTTTGCACAAGAAATGTGTAATTACAGTCAATCTATTTTTCCATATGTACACAGGAGGTTCGTTGTGTATAGCTCTATTAAATTTGTTCTTTACCATACTTCTATGATTTTTAATGTCTGAATTAGTGATGGAAAAATATGTTTCAAGCTACGAAGTTTAGTGTAAAAAAGAAAGAGTAAGTAAGAATCTTAGAATAATATTGATTATATATACTGATTTACGACGATTAATTGGCTGATATATAATTTATTGGAGTAAAAATGGATAGGTGTTCAAAAAACGTTCGTTTAATGGACACCAATATTTGTAAAGAAAATATCTCTTATTAAAACATCAAGTTGAATAGATATTAATGATATTTTTTCAGAATATAAAACCTTACACATGAGATACTTACATGCAAAAAGAGGGTCTGAGAAAATATTTTTATCAAACATTTTGGTCATTCAAAAAATACCTTTTATCTTTGCGCCCATTAAACGAACGATTAAAAGACAACTAATCTTCCTTAATCACCCGTTTATAGCTTTTGACTCCAGAAGCTCCACATAGATGTTTCACAGCTTCTTTTTCCGCGATGGTAGGAAGTTCTGAAATGAAATGAATGCAGCATAAGTTATTTAAAATAATCGCATTACATAACTTGATCGGTAGGTATTTCACTACTCCGGTGTCCCTAAAAAATATCCTTACGCGAAGTTGCTTTGCGAAAATATCATGACTGAAAGTACTCACTCTCAGCTTTCAACTTTCAACTCTCAAAATCTCCATTGGTTTGCTATTCGTGTCTCTTATAGTCGTGAACTGACTCTTAAGTCTATTCTTGATAAGGAGAACATAGAGAGCTTTATTCCTATGTGCTATGGAATGGTGATGAAAGGTGGTAAGCGTGTCCGTAGATTGGTGCCCGCCATACATAATCTTGTCTTCGTTCATTCTACGCGCAAGCGTATTGATGCTTTGAAGGACGAACTTGAGGGAACGATGCCTATACGTTTCATTATGAATCGTGAACATTGCCGTCCGGTAGTTATTCCTGATGCGCAGATGCGCAGTTTTATTCTGGTAGCGGGTAGTCATGATGAGCCAATTCTTTATATGGAAGCAGCCGAACTGAATTTGGTAAAAGGTCAGAAGGTTCGTATCACTGATGGTGTTTTCAAAGGTGTAATCGGTGAGTTTGTCCGTATTCGCCATGATCGCCGTGTGGTAGTCAATATTGAAGGTGTCATGGCTGTAGCTACTACTTTTATCCCGCCTTCGCTTGTTGAGCCGTTAACTGTTGATTGACATTAATCATTGATTGGCATTGCTGTTGACAATAATTATTAGTTGATGCATAGTATTGTGTTCTCTTAAATCTTTCGAAGCATCTTCTCTTTTTGAAATAAAACATTTAATAATATGAATTCTAATTCTTCATCATTATTTTCCTTAGCCCATGATCTTCTAACCTACGGGCTTGATGGAAGTCCCATTTATGCGGACCAATTTACACGTTTGAACCGTGATGTTTACGAACGGGCTATCGAACTTTACAACATTCATGGAGCTACGGCCGAAGAGGAGGCTGAACTTTGCCTTGGTTTGTTAGTGGCTTTCGCTGCAACGATTTATGATAATGGCTGCAAGCAGGAATATATTCAGAGTGTCCTGGATCGTAGCTGGGAGGTGCTTCCGAAGCTTTCTGCGTCATTGCTGAAGGTACGTTTGTTAACTTATTGTTATGGTGAGTTCTATGATGAGAGTTTAGCAAAGGAGGCTCATGAAATTATCAATACTTGGGATAAGGCAGGGTTGAGCCCGGAGCAGGCGGAGATTGCAGAGGAGTTGAAGGAGTTTGAGGAGAATCAGTATCCGTTTGAGGAGGTAGAAGAATAATTTCAGATGAACTATAATGATGCTATTGTGATATTTTACGAATCTTGATATGATCTCGTTGCATCTTATTTATGCTTATGACTTGAAAAGAAATATCCGCTACAGTTATGTGACGATGTGCTGCGTAGGCTTGTGAATACTTTAAGCAGAATACTTGTTCAATTAAAGTTGTTTTACTGAATTTCAGAACTTTATTGAATAAATTGAATTCTAATGTATTGTAAAAAATGCAAGATGAAATAGACTTTATTCAGTAAAATGATTGTGAATGTTTTACGAGAATTAATATCCGGTTAAGCGGTAATAAATAATGTGCTTAATTTATGAGATATGAAGGGGGGGCTATAACTTCTATATATTTATTTAAAAGAATATTTATTTTGTGTATAAGTCTTTGACAGATAAAACCGTTAAGGGAGTCGGTTGGAGTTTTATTGATAATATAGCTAGTTCTGGTGTTACCTTTTTGGTTGGATTAGTTTTAGCTCGTTTGCTTACACCAGCAGAGTATGGTATAATGGCGATGATTGCTATATTTATTGCTATATCAAACTCTATTACTGATAGTGGCTTTTCTAATGCTCTGATTCGAAAAATCCATATAGATCGGATTGATTATAATACAGTCTTTTATTTTAACCTGTTGGTTAGTATTGTTATATATCTTCTTTTATTTTTGGCTTCTCCAGCTATTAGCTCTTTTTTTAAGGAGCCTATTTTGATAAATGTTACAAGGATAATTGGATGGGTGGTTATTATTAATGCATTAGCGATTATTCCTCGTACGATATTTGTTAGAAATATTAATTTTAAAACTCAGACTAAAATATCTTTAATCTCTTCTGTTTCTAGTGGCATAATTGGTATTGGAATGGCATTATGTAATATGGGAGTGTGGAGCTTAGTTGGGCAGCAAATATCTCGTCAGCTTTTGAATACTTTATTTTTGTGGATTTTCTGTAGATGGAGGCCTGTTTGGGAGTTTTCAATAAAAAGTTTTAGGGAGTTATTTGGTTTTGGTTCTAAATTATTGCTATCTGGATTACTTGATACAATATATAAAAATATTTATTATATAGTTATTGGGCGTTTTTATACTTCTAGTCAATTGGGGCAATTTACGCGTGCGGAACAGTTTAAAACAATCTTTTCCAGTAATTTGACAACCGTCGTTCAACGTGTTAGTTATCCAGTACTTAGTTCTATCCAAGAAGAGCCAGAACGTTTACGCGAAGCATATAGAAAGGTTATTAAAACTACAATGTTAGTAACATTTGCTTGTATGTTGGGACTCGCTGCTGTCTCCAAGTCACTATTGCTAATTTTGATAGGTGAGAAATGGTTACCTGCTGTTCACTTTTTACAGATTATTTGTTTTTCAGGCATGTTGTATCCTCTTCATGCTATAAATCTGAATATACTTCAGGTAAAAGGACGTTCAGATTTGTTCTTGAAATTAGAAATTCTGAAAAAAGTTATAGCAATTGCTCCTATTATTATTGGAATCTTTTATGGTATTGAATATATGCTTTATGGAAGTGTATGCACGTCTTTTATTGCTTATTTCTTGAATAGTTACTATTCAGCTGATTTAATTAATTATTCAACTAAAAAACAGATAACTGATATATTACCTACATTCTTAGTATCTCTCTTTACATCGGCAGCTATGTGGAGTCTTTCTCTTTTAAATCTCTCTGCTTATATAATTTTCCCCTGTCAATTATTATTGGGGGTAATTCTCATTTTTTTAATTTATGAAAAAATGCATTTGTCAGAGTATCTTGAAATAAAGCGGTTGATGATTGGAATAATAAAGCGAAAATAAATAATATTAAAGATGGAAAATAAATTAATTACAGTTACTTCTCCATTACTTCCTTCACTTGATGACCTTTTTCCTTATTTGCAAGATATCTGGAATCGAAAATGGTTGACTAATAATGGATACTATCACCAGGAATTGGAGAGAGCTTTATGTGAGTATTTAAAAGTTCCTTTTATTAGTCTATTTACAAATGGAACATTGCCTTTAATGTGTGCTTTGCAGGCTCTTCGTATAACAGGTGAGGTAATAACTACTCCTTATAGTTTTATAGCTACTACTCATTCTTTGTGGTGGAATGGCATTAAACCTGTATTTGTAGATATAGATCCGGAGACTTGTAATATAGACCCAAATAAGATTGAGGCGGCAATAACTCCTAAAACAACTGCTATTATGCCTGTTCATGTGTATGGGAAGCCTTGTGATATTAATCGTATTCAGGAGATTGCAGACAAATATGGTCTAAAAGTTATTTATGATGCAGCACATGCATTTGGTGTTGAAGTGGATGGAAGATCGATTTTAGAAGCGGGTGATTTGTCTACTTTAAGCTTTCATGCTACGAAAGTTTACAATACAGTTGAAGGTGGAGCTTTAATTTGCCATGATGAGAAGACAAAAAAACGTATCGATTATTTGAAGAATTTTGGATTTGCAGGAGAAACTGAAATTGTAGCTCCTGGTATTAATGGTAAGATGGATGAGATACGTTCTGCTTATGGATTATTAAATTTGAAACAAGTTGATTCCGCGATAGATGCAAGATGTAAAGTTGCAATGAAATACCGTGATTCATTACGAGGAGTGCCCGGTATTCATTTTATGGAAGATATGCCTAATGTCCGTCATAACTATTCTTATTTTCCTATTTTTGTAGATGCTGAAAAATATGGAATGAGCCGTGATGAACTTTACTTTAAAATGAAACAACATAATGTTTTAGGTAGGCGGTATTTTTATCCTTTGATAAGTGAATTTTCTACTTATCGTGGATTAGAATCTGCCAAACCTGAAGGGTTGCAAAATTCTATTAAAAAGGCAAATGAAGTTATTTGTTTACCAATGTATCATGATCTTACTGATGAAGATATAGCTCGCATTTTAGAATTAATTGTGTAATATAATTCTGGTTTTGAATGTTGAGTTTAATATTGGCTTTTCTATAAGTGAATTTTGTTGAATTGTAGCTGCGAAGTTGAATATAATGTTAAGGAATAAATGAAGAAAATTTTGATTTTAGGTGGAACCTGGTTTCAGCTTCCAGCTATTCAATATGCGAAATCTGAAGGATATTATGTCATAACATGTGATTATCTACCGAGCAATCCAGGGCATAGATATGCGGATGAGTATCATAATGTGAGTACTACTGATAAAGAAGCTGTATTATTCTTAGCAAAGACTTTAAGAGTGGACGGTATTCTGTGTTTTGCTTCAGATCCTGCAGCACCTATTGCGGCTTATGTTTCAGAACAGTTAGGATTGCCAGGTAATCCCTATGATAAAGTTTGTCTTTTGGGTGAAAAACATCTTTGGCGTCAATTCTTAGAATCAAATGGATTTCATGTTCCGAAATCTAAATCATACATATGTTATTCTGATATTTCTTTGGATGAATGGAATTATCCTGTAATGGTGAAGCCTGTAGATTCTTCTGGTAGTAAAGGGATAACTAAGGTTTGTAATAAGCAAGATATCTCTGCAGCTTTTGAATATGCTTTATCTTTTTCTCGTAAGAAGATCATAATAATAGAGGAATATATAGAAAAAGTTGGACCTCAAATTGGTGGTGATGGATTTTATGGGATGGATCATTTGGAATTCGTGTGTTATGGTGAACAGGTTGTTGATAATAATATTACAGGATATGTGCCATGTGGAATGAAGTTTCCCGCTCAATTACCTTCCTCTCTTAAGGAACGTATAACAAAAGAAATAGAGCATGTTATTTCTCTATCTGGGTTGAGAAATCTATCTTTTAATTTAGAAGTCATGGTAGATAAATCTGGGTGTATTTATATAATGGAATTGGGACCTCGCAATGGTGGAAACTGTATACCGGAAGTTATTCAAAATTATACGGGTGTAAATATGGTTGCTTTAGCTGTAGAAGCGGCTTTGGGGAATACTTTGCCTATTCATATCAGTAAGAATGATCACAATTTTGCCTATTATGCGCTTCATAGTTCTGTCTCTGGTATTTATAGAGGATATCAGATTACTACAGATTTTAGTGGGAAATTAAATGGGGCTTATATCTTTATAGAAGAAGGAACTGAAGTAGGCGTTTTTTTAGGTTCTAATCAGACTATTGGTATTCTTTTGTTAGAGTTTGAAACTCGATTAGATATGGATTTATTTTTTGACAATCCTTGTAATTTTATAAAAGTAAATGTTATATGAAAAAAGTAATAATTTTTGGAGCTACAGGCACAGTTGGTGCATATACTTCCCTTTTTCTGAAAGATTTAGGATATGATGTTATAGCTGTTGGTAGGAGAAAATCTGATAATAATTTTTTTTCGGATCATCAAATATCGTACTATTCGATTGATATTTCTGATAGTGAAAGCTTTGAGGTATTACCTCACAAGAATATAGAGGCTGTATTGAATTTTGCAGGTGCTATGCCTGCAAAGATGGAGGGATATAATCCTTATGAGTATGTCAATACGATTGTTATGGGGACATTGAATGTATTAGAATATGCGAAAAGAATTAATTGTAATAGATTTGTTTTCTCTCAATCAATTTCAGATATATTGTATTTATTTGGATCTGAAAATAAAATTTCAGCAGATGTAGAGCGACGTTTTCCTGTAACAGGTGATCATTCTGTGTATTCTATATGTAAAAATGCTGCTGTTAACTTTATAGAGCATTATGCGATAACTTATAACTTTAAGTATTTCATTCTTCGTCTTCCTACAATTTATGCATATCATGGTTCGCCTTATTATTATGTTAAT
Source organism: Bacteroides cellulosilyticus (assembly GCF_020091405.1). Classification (NCBI taxonomy): domain Bacteria; kingdom Pseudomonadati; phylum Bacteroidota; class Bacteroidia; order Bacteroidales; family Bacteroidaceae; genus Bacteroides; species Bacteroides cellulosilyticus. Next base: position 5,746,571 of record NZ_CP081903.1, on the reverse strand, counting down.
GGTGAAAGAAAATATTTAGCTTATCGTTTGTTGATAGAAAAAGCTATGCGAGGTGAGCCTATTGAGGTTTGGGGAAATCCTGCACAGAAAAAAGAAATTACTTATATAAAGGATTTACTTCAAATAATAAGAGGGTGTTTGGAAACGACTGTTCAAGGTGGAATTTATAATGTAGGAACGGGGGTAGGAGTGTCTTTAGAAGAACAGATAGATGGAATTATAGAAGTCTTTTCCTCTAAAAATAATCCGAGTCCTAAAATATATTGTCCTTCAAAGCCCTCATCTCCTCAATTTGTATTAGATATTACTAAGACCCAAATAGATTTAGGATATACTCCTAAATATGGATATCTTGAATATCTGAGGGATATGAAAGATGAAATGGAAATGAATCGTTTTAATAAGTTATGGGGGAATGCGTAAAAATGAAATGTATGTGCGAACTTAGAAGAAGAGAATTTTGTCATTAATGTCTGATTAGATTTTCTTTATAAATAAAGATTAGTATTACTTTATGTTATCTAATTAGTGACGATGAATTTATATGTATTTATAACTTATAGTGTGGCGGATGTAGGTGGTGGGCAGATGTATATTAAAAGTAAGGCTGAATACTTGAAGAGTAAAGGTTGGGATATTTTTGTATATTCAACTACGGCTGGAAATTTTCTGATAGACGATTTCTCTCAATATGAAAGTGGAGTTATGAAAGAGTTATTGTTACCAGCCTATTATTATACTTTGTTCAAAAGAAAACAGCTTCTAAAAAGAATGTTGAGGTGTTGTGATATTTGTTCATATAAGCAATGCGTAATTGAGAGTCATTCTTCATCGCTTTCTACTTGGGGGGAATTATTGGCTGAGCAAACACGTGTCAAACATTTAATTTTTGATATAACTGAAACTCCCAAATGCCCTCCGGTATTATCTTCTTTTATGAAGTTTAAATTTGATCGTAAGGAATTGGTTTTTATTCATGAAAAAACAATGAAGTCTTTTTTTTCTAATGAGAACATACCTCAATGTCAATGCTATCATCTTCCTGCTTATTACACTTTGCCTTCTATTATGGATATTGATTCTTCATTAATAGATACTGTTAGAAATTTTGCAGCAGATTATGTCATTGGGATTATAGGACGCTTGGATAAACCTTTTGTAATTATGACGGTTTCTGATATAATTACGTTTTTGCAGAAGAATAATAGAAAAAATACATTTGTAATTATATATATAGGTGGAAATGCTAATGGTGGTGAAGATATAATGAAAGAGATCGTTAAGCAATATCAAATGTTTGATAATGTGCGTTTGGTTATGACTGGTTTTCTTTTTCCTATGCCACTGAGGTTGATTGACCAAATGGATGTTTGTATCTCAAATTCAGGTACAGCACGTGCTGTACGTGATGTGGGTGTTCCAGTCATAACAATTGATAGTAATGATTTTAAACCAATAGGAGTGCTTGGGGTGACAACTCAAAACACTTTATATAGAAATGATGATGAAGTTAAAATTGAAATGCACAATGTATTAAATGATGTTTTAGTGCATAAAGAATTGTATATTTCAACATGCGTAAAAGAGGAAAAGAGTAAGAAAGATTTTGCAATACATTTTTCTTTCTTGGAAGAAACATGTCAAGAGAAAGTGTACTATTCTTTTTCTAAACTACATTATTCTTTTTCTTTGTTTTGTAAAAAAGTACTAATAGCTATTGGAGGAAGTGCTTTTTATAAGAAACTTTCTTTGATATGTAATTAGTCGTTCGCTTATGCTAGTATATATCTCTCTTTTTTTGTTTTTTGTGATTTTGTCATTAATATATGATTTTTCTTCAACACAAAATAAAAATAAAAAGAATTTTTTCATTTTGTGTTGTGTTATTCTCAGTCTCGTTGCTGGATTAAGATATCGTATAGGTGTTGATTCTATGAGATATATGGAAGTATTTGAAAAACTTCCAAAACTATCTGATTGGTTGAGTGTTGATTTCAGTATTGCAAATCAGCCATTATGGTTGTTGATAAATATTGTTTGTAAAAGTATTTATAATGATTTCGTACTAGTACAACTTGTTCAAGCATTTGCTGTTAATATTTTAGTTTTTCGTTTTATTTATAAAACTACTACTAAATACTTTCTTGTGATACTAGCATATTATTGTATAATGTGGTGGAACTTTAATTTTGAGATAATGAGAGAGTCTTTGTGTGTTGCAATTTATTTGAATATTTTACTCGCTTATTTTACTCATAAAAATATTTATAAGTTTTTGTTGTTTTCTATTCCAATTTTATTTATTCATTGGTTCTCTTTTATAGTTATAATACTGACTGTTGTTGTACATTTTATATCATTAAAGCGTTTGATCGTATTTTGTACTGTTGTGGCTCTTTTATCCTTATTCCTTTTTGATGCTAATGGACTTTTTGAATACTTTTTATTTTTAGATCTTTTTCTACCAGATAATATGACTGAACGTTCTGTCTTTTATTTGGCAAGTGACGACTATGGTTTTATTAATATAACTATTGTTGGGATAATATTTATATTGCTTACGCAGGTATTGTATCCTTATTTGATAGTTTCTTTGAAAGAAACCAATGAGGAAAAATGTAAACTGCTGGTTTTGTACATGTTCTTTATTGTTCTTAGACTAAAGTTGTTAATTTTATCCCGTATTGTGAACTATTGGGACTTGTTGTTGATAGTAATGGTAGTTAACTCCTTCTTTATGCATAAAAATACTTATAGAATGTTGTATATTCGCTGCTGTTTCATCTATTCATTATATGTAGGAATTCGTGCTTTTTATTTACCATCTTCGTTAGAAACAAGAGGTAATATAGGGTATGATTGTCGTTATATCCCTTATTCGTCTTATCTAACAAAACAAAAGAACCCGGATCGGGAATATTTATATAATATAAATCTATATTAATGTGAAGGACTCGGTGATGTCTTTCAGAGAAAAATAAGACATAGGTTTAAAGGATTTATTTAATTTGATATATCTGTAATAATTGTAAATTCACATTGTGTATAACATTTACTGGTGTTCTCTGTATTTTTACCTTTGTAATGAATTAAAATATTAGCTTGTGAGGTTTTAATTATTTGTGTATCATTTTTTTTATTAAGATTTATGCGTTTCAAGTTTATTTAATATCTTGAAAAGTATATAGGAGTAAGATGTTATTACCGTATTTGCATAATGTTCTCCTGAATAATGGTAGTTTCCAATTTTATGATAAAATTATAGAATTGGTCAAGGTCTTCAATAAATTTATCGGTAAGACTCTGATAAAATTGATTTGTTTAGGTCAGAAAAATTATTTATTCTGTGGCTCGAAATAGACAGCTAAAACACTTCTTTGATTTATTCAATCATAGATAAATAGGTTGCGTCCAGTTAAATATATTACGAAGATTTTAAGAGATTTCGTTTCAGAGACAATGGATTATATGAAGCTTTTGACGATGAATATTGTAAAATAACTTAATTGTTAATAAAATGTAACTCAAAGTAGACTGTGATGCTGGTAAAAGGCCTTATAGAGCTATACGATGAGTATTTACAGATAAATTTTATATTAGAAATTAAAAGTAAAATATACTTATTATGATACCTAAAGTGATTCACTTTTGTTGGCTAAGTAATGAACCATATCCCGATTTGATAAAGAAATGTATTGAATCATGGAAGGAGAAACTGCCTGATTATACAATAAAAAAATGGGATACAACTAATTTTGATGTAACTTCTGTTCCTTTTGTCAAAGAGGCATATGAATGTAAAAAATGGGCTTTTGCAGCAGATTATATTCGTTTACATGCCTTATACACAGAAGGTGGTATTTATTTAGATTCTGATGTGCGGGTGCTTAAAAGTTTTGATATTTTTTTAAGCGATCCTGCATTTTCTGCTATAGAATTTAATCCTAAAATATATCCTATTGCTTTGCAAAATGGTTTTTTTGATGACGAAGGAAACTTATTATATGATTCAATACAAATAGGTTTAGGGCTTCAAGTGCAAGCCGCCGTGATAGGTGCAGAAAAGGGAAATAGTTATATAAAGAGTTGTTTGGATTATTATATAGGTAAGAATTTTATTCTTGCTGATGGACTTTTTAATAATAAAATAATACTTCCAGATATTATGGCTTTTTATGCAAGAAATTTTGGTTTTAAATATATTAATAGAGAACAAAAGTTACTTGATATTAAACTTTATGCATCAGAGGTGTTTGCTCCTCATCCTAAATTAGTAACTTCTAAATCTTATGCTATTCATTGTTGTACAGGCACATGGAGAAAAAAAACATGGTTTAGAAAGTTTATAGAATATATAAGGCATAGGTTGTATTAGTGTATTATTACAAACATTGAGCAATAAGATATATATATAATGACAAATTTGATCCGTGTTTTGCATGTTGTTACTAAGATGGATGCAGCAGGCATAGAAACTTTACTTATGACATTTTATAGGCAAATGGATCGAAGTAAAGTACAGTTTGATTTTTTAGTTCATCGGAATTCTGAAGGTTTCTATGATAATGAAATTCTTAAAATGGGGGGAAGGATTTATTCTGTTCCTTCTTTGCATCCTTTTCATCATAGTAAATATATAGATTCTTTGAACTGTTTTTTTGCTTCTCATCCAGAATATAAAATAGTTCATTCTCATATAAATACTTTTAGTATGTATGTACTTAGAGCGGCTAAGGAAGCTGGAATTCCTGTCAGAATTGCTCATAGTCACATTGCAAATCCTTCTTTGAGCATAAAGACTCCTTTTCGAATATATACAAAATTGTTGTTACGACGATATTCCACTCACAATTTTGCATGCTCTATAATGGCTGGGAAATGGCTGTTTGGTAAAAAAAACACATCATCTCCAAATTTTTATTTGGTTAGAAATGCGATTTATTCTACAAAATATTTATTTGATGAAAAGATTCGAATAGAAATTCGCAATACATTTAATATTGAGAAAGAGTTTGTATTTCTTCATGTAGGGCGATTTGTAAAACAGAAAAATCATATATTCTTATTGAATTTTTTTGTTCGATTTCATCAAAAATATCCAAATTCCAAACTTTGGTTGATTGGAGAAGGACCGTTGAAGAAAGAAGTAGAACATAAAATTATGAAATTAGGAATAATTGATAGTGTTGAGCTTTTAGGGGTGAGGGAGAATGTTAATCAATTTATGATGGCTGCTGATTGTCTTTTATTTCCTTCCATATTTGAGGGGTTGGGAATTGTTGCGGTTGAAGCACAAACATCGGGGATGCTTACAATTGTCTCTAATAATATTCCGGTAGAAGCAAATATATCTTCATTATTTCATCAATTACCTCTAGATGTTGAAAAATGGGTTTCTGAAGTGGAATATTTACTTGAATATGAGAGAGGCAAAGAGAATGTAGCTTCTCAATCGGGGTATGATGTAAAAGAAACAGCTTCTTGGTTGCAAAATTTTTATTTAGAGAATTTTTTATAATGTTTATGCAATGAATTATAAAAGAATTATCCAAAGCCAAAAACTGCGTTTCCTAATTCTGAAATTTTTAGCTTTTGTTCCAGATACTATTATGCTGAAATGGCAGTATCGTATAAAAATGGGACGCAAACTTGATTTAAATAGTCCTCAACGCTATACGGAGAAGTTGCAGTTATATAAAATGTATTATCGTAACCCAATTCTGTTTCAATGCGTTGATAAATACCGAGTTAGAGAATATGTAGCTACTAAGGGATTAACTTCCATATTAAATACTTTATATGGAGTGTATGAAGATTGTAAAGATATAGATTGGAAAGTGTTACCAGATAGTTTTGTTATCAAAACGACAGATGGTGGTGGAGGGGAAAATGTTTTTATATGTAAGAATAAATCAGACCTGGATATAGAGTCTGTGAAAAGCCATCTAGTTGCTTGGAAAAATAAGAAGGATATAAATGCAGGACGCGAATGGGCATATACTGGGATTACAAAATCTCAATATATAATTGAGGAATTACTTGTAAATGAAGATAATCCTGATGCTGGAATATCTGATTATAAAATATTTTGTTTTAACGGGAAACCTTATTGTATTGTATATGATATAGATCGATACATTGGTCATAAACGTAATTTTTATGATACTAAATGGTGCTGTTTGAATGTTTCTAGTGATTGTCCTTCATTTTTTGATTCTGGACAGAAGCCTAAAGGCTTGGATGATATGTTAATGGTAGCAGAAGTATTATCTGCAGATTTCCCTTTTGTGCGCGTTGATTTGTATTATATTCGAAATAAGGTGTATTTTGGAGAATTAACTTTTTATCCTTGGAGTGGCTATGTACAATTTAATCCAGATGAATTTGATTTTATATTAGGAAAACAGTTTGATATTTCTTCTTTTTTACCTTTCTAAGTAATGGCTAAACTTTTTATTGTTGTCAATGTCGATTGGTTTTTTCTCTCTCATCGTAAAGACATTGCTTTAAGTGCTCAAAAAAAAGGTTATGAAGTTACTGTTGTGACGAAAGATACCGGTAAAAAATCGACTATCGAAGCTTTGGGATTGAAGGTGATTGATTTGCCTATGAACCGTTCCGGGCAAAACATTATAGAGGAGTTGTATACATGTTGGTTTTTGTATCGTCTCTATCGACGTGAAAAACCGGATATTGTTCATCATGTAGGCTTAAAGACTATACTTTGGGGGACTTTAGCTGCAAAACTGGCAAAAGTACATGGAGTAGTTAATGCTGTTAGTGGATTGGGAATCTTTTTCTCAGAGGAAAATACATCATTAGTTTCAAAACTTCTCCCTAGGGTACTTCACTTTTCTCACCATCGTAAAAATCTTGCAGTAATTTTTCAGAATGAAGAAGATAAAGGTTTATTCTTAAAAAACAGGATTATAAAAGAAGAACAGGCTTTCATGATAAAAGGGTCAGGAGTAGATTTGAACCAATATTGTTATACTCCTGAACTGGAAAGTCAAAAAATCAAAGTTTTGCTTACTGCCCGTATGATTGTAGAAAAAGGGGTATTTGTGTTAGTAGATGCTGCGTTGAAACTTAAAGAAAAATATAGAGATAAAGTAGAGTTTCTGCTTTGTGGTGGATTGGATGATAACCCAAAAGCAATAAAAGAGGAGGAACTTAAATCTGTATGTGATGGTGGATATATTCAGTGGCTAGGATATCGTACGGATGTGTTGGAGTTATTGAAATCTTGCCATATAGTAGCATTCCCTTCCTATTATAAAGAGGGTCTTCCAAAGTCATTAATTGAAGCTGCTGCTGTTGGTCGTCCTATAGTGACTACGAATTCCATTGGATGTAAAGAAACAGTGGTGGATGGCTATAATGGTTATCTAATTCCTGTAAAAGACAGTGATACTTTAGCGGAGAAATTGAACCTTCTTTTTGAAGATGAGAATTTGAGACAAAATATGGGGCGCAACTCGCGTATTTTGGCTGAAAAAGATTTTTCAATAGAGAATGTAATACATAGACATCTTGAAATATATAGTCAGTTGAGTAAAGCATGAAAATTTTAGTTACCGGTGCAGCCGGTTTTATAGGCTCTTATGTGTGTAGGCATCTATTGGGTCGTGGTGATGAGGTTCTTGGGCTGGATAATTTGAATGACTACTATGACGTGAACCTGAAATATGGTCGTTTGGGTACACTGGGTATCTCTAAGGATGATATAGACTGGTATAAGTTTGTAGGAAGTTCAGAATATTCTTCTTTCCGTTTTGTTCGTATGAATCTTGAGGACAAACAAGCTATGCGGATGCTGTTTGCCAATGAGCATTTTGATAAGGTAGTGAATCTTGCAGCTCAGGCGGGAGTAAGATATTCTATTGAAAATCCTTATGCTTACGTAGAAAGTAATGTGGATGGATTTCTAAATATTTTAGAAGGATGTCGTCATTACAAAGTAAAACATTTGATATATGCCAGTTCCAGTAGTGTATATGGTTTGAATGGTAAAGTTCCCTTTTCAGAAAGGGATAGTATAGCTCATCCGGTGAGTTTATATGCTGCTACGAAGAAGTCTAATGAATTGATGGCTCACACATACAGTCATCTCTATGGCATTCCTTCAACAGGACTCCGTTTTTTTACGGTATATGGTCCTTGGGGACGCCCTGACATGTCTCCTTTCTTGTTTGCAGATGCCATGTTACACCATCGTCCTATAAAGGTATTCAATAACGGTGATATGCTTCGTGACTTTACCTATATTGACGATATTGTAGAGGGTGTTTTGCGAGTGATAGATCATACTCCATCTCCTGATTTTGACTGGCAAGCGGAAACACCGGATCCCAGTACCTCCACTGCACCTTACAAGATTTATAACATTGGTAATTCGCATCCTGTGAAGTTGATGGATTTTATACAGGCCATAGAAGAAGCGATTGGGCATCCGGCAGAGAAGGTATTTCTTCCGATGCAACCCGGTGATGTTTATCAGACAAATGCAGATACTACAGCATTGCAGAATGAATTGGGATTTAAACCTAATAAATCTATTGGAGAAGGAGTGAAAGATACAATAGAGTGGTATCGTTCTTTTTATCAATTATAAAGAGTAAATCAAGAAATTATGAAAATAGCAATTGTCGGAACTGGTTATGTCGGTTTGGTAACTGGAACTTGTTTCTCGGAAATGGGGATAGATGTTACTTGTGTAGATGTACAAGAAAGTAAAATTGAGAATTTGAAGAAAGGAATTATCCCCATTTATGAACCGGGATTGGAGGATATGGTACATCGCAACTATAATGCAGGGCGATTGAACTTTACGACCTGTTTATCAGATTGTCTGGATGATGTGGAGGTGGTGTTTAGCGCTGTAGGGACGCCTCCCGATGAAGATGGAAGTGCAGACTTGAGGTATGTGCTTGAAGTAGCCCGTACCATTGGGCGTAACATGAAAAAGTATGTACTGGTAGTTACTAAGAGTACAGTTCCTGTAGGCACTGCACAGAAAGTAAAAGCTGCTATTCAGGAAGAACTTGATAAGCGACATGAGGAGATTGAGTTTGATGTGGCGTCCAATCCTGAATTCCTGAAGGAGGGGGATGCAGTGGATGATTTTATGAAACCGGATCGTGTAGTGGTCGGTGTTGAATCTGAAAAAGCAAAGGACATTATGGAGCGTCTTTATAAACCTTTCATGATGAATAATTATCGTTTGATATTTACAGATATTCCGAGTGCTGAAATGATAAAGTATGCAGCCAATTCGATGTTGGCTACTCGTATCAGCTTCATGAATGATATTGCGAACTTGTGTGAACTGGTAGGTGCAGATGTAAATATGGTACGCAAGGGCATTGGTGCAGATAGTCGTATTGGAAGCAAGTTCCTTTATCCAGGTTGTGGTTACGGTGGATCCTGTTTTCCGAAAGATGTAAAAGCGTTAATAAAAACAGCGGAAAAGAATGGTTATCCGATGCGGGTGCTTGAAGCAGTGGAAGAGGTAAATGAAAAACAAAAGAGTATTCTTTTCGAAAAGTTGTTGAAGCATTTCAATGGTGATATAAAAGGTAAGCAGGTGGCTATGTGGGGATTGGCATTCAAGCCGGAAACGGACGATATGCGTGAGGCTCCGGCTTTGGTACTGATAGATAAATTAGTAGAATCCAGTGTGACAGTGAAAGTGTATGACCCTATTGCCATGAAGGAATGCAAACGTAGAGTAGGTGATAAGGTTATTTATGCTACGGATATGTACGATGCTGTATTGGATGCTGATGCTTTGCTGGTGGTGACCGAATGGAAAGAGTTCAGGATGCCAAGTTGGGGAGTGTTGAAAAAAACAATGAAGCAACCATTAGTGATTGATGGTCGTAATATTTATGATAAGAATGAGTTACAGGAAATAGGGGTTGAGTATAGATGTATTGGAAAACTCTGAACTGCAAATGAAAGCATTTTAAGTTGCGTTAATATCTGAATATTATTTTATCTCCATGAATATACTTATTACCGGAGTTCACGGCTTTGTGGGCTCCAATCTTGTTGTTGCCTTAAAAGGACATCATTCCCTTTATGGCCTTGATATTGTCGCCCCTGAAAAGGAGGGAGTGGTAAAGACTTTTGCTTGGAAAGATATTGAAACAACTTCTTTTCCGATGCAGTTTTTACCCAAGTTTGATGCTATCATCCATTTGGCAGGCAAAGCGCATGATACAAAGAATCAGTCTGCTTCTCAGGTATATTTTGATATCAATACAGGGCTGACGCAGAAGATATTTGATTTCTTTTTAGAATCTTCTGCGAAGAAATTTATCTTTTTCAGTTCTGTGAAAGCTGCTGCAGACAGTGTAGTGGGGGATATGCTGACAGAAGATGTGATACCTACTCCGGTTGGTCCTTATGGAGAAAGTAAGATTGCAGCTGAAGAATATATTCTTAGTAAGTTGAGAAGTGAGCATGGGGAATTGAAAGTTGCTATGCAGCGCGATAAACAGGTGTATATACTTCGTCCTTGTATGATCCACGGTCCTGGTAATAAAGGTAATTTGAACTTGCTTTATAATGTGGTAAAGAAAGGTATCCCCTGGCCTTTAGGTGATTTTGAGAACAAGCGTTCTTTTACTTCTATAGATAATCTTTGCTATGTAGTGGAAGGTTTGTTGACAAAAGACGTAGCGAGCGGTATTTATCACATGGGTGATGATGAAGCCTTGTCTACGAATGAACTGATAGCCCTTATGTGTGAAGCTATGGGTAAGGAGCCTCACATCTGGAAAATGAACAGGAAAATGATGGAAGGTTGCGCAGGACTGGGTACGCTGCTTCATCTGCCTTTGAATACAGAACGGCTGAGAAAACTGACTGAGAATTACGTGGTAAGTAATGAGAAGATAAAATCTGCTCTTGGCATTGACCGGATGCCTGTCCGTGCGGCGGATGGAATAATGAAAACAATACGGAGTTTCTAACCTATTTATAAATTGTAAATCGTGTATTATATCATTATATTAGTTCTGCTCTTTGTAGCAGAACTTTTTTATTTTAGAGTGGCTGATAAGTTTAATATCATTGATAAGCCCAATGAACGTAGTTCTCATTCACGGATAACTTTGCGTGGTGGCGGTATAATCTTCTATTTTGGAGCTTTAGCCTATTTCCTGAGTAATCATTGGGAGTATCCATGGTTTATGTTGGCATTGACTCTGATCACTTTTATCAGTTTTGTAGATGATATCCGTTCTACTTCCCAAGGTCTGAGGTTGGTGTTTCACTTTACTGCTATGGCTCTAATGTTTTACCAATGGGGCTTATTCTCACTTTCCTGGTGGTGGATTATCATAGCTTTGATTATCTGTACGGGTATCATTAATGCTTATAACTTTATGGATGGCATCAATGGCATCACAGGTGGTTATTCATTGGTTATCCTTGGTGCATTAGCTTATATCAATTCTGAGATCACTACGTTTGTTGAACCGGCTTTGATTAATACCGTTCTTTGTTCAGTCCTGGTCTTTTGTTTCTTCAATTTCCGTAAGAAGGCGAAGTGTTTTGCGGGTGATGTCGGTTCTGTGAGTATCGCTTTTATTCTCCTTTTTCTGATAGGGAGACTTATAATTAAAACAGAAGATTTCAGTTGGATAATCCTGTTATCCGTTTATGGTGTCGATAGTGTCCTGACTATTATTCATCGCCTGATGCTTCATGAGAACATCGGTTTGCCCCACCGGAAACACATGTATCAATTGATGGCAAACGAGTTGAAAATACCTCATGTGGGGGTATCATTAATTTATATGGCGGCACAGGCTTTGGTCATATTGGGTTATTTCTGTTTCGTGGGATATGGTTATTGGTATTTGTTGGGGATAATTGTATTATTGAGTGGCATTTATGTGTTGTTTATGAGAAGGTATTTTCATTTGCATATTCAAAAGAGAAAATAAAAATGAGTCTTCGGCTTTAGGAAGCAATGCGATGAATATCTGATAAAAACATTCTTTTTTTAAATAATAACGGGCGGTAAGGCGGTAGTTTGATGAACTATCTCTTACCGCCTGTTTCTTTTTTTATAGTTTAAAATTCTACAACTTTATTTCTATCCTTATAACTTTATTGTATATTTGCCAAAACAATTCTATATTCACTGAATGGGCTTATTTAGGAAAATAATATATAGTTTTTTTCTTTTCTTACTGGTATCCATTTTGGGGCTTTCATCAGTTTTTGCAGTGACTGGGGAACACCCGGTACTGATTATCAGTTCGTATAATCCGGATGCTCGTCAGACTTCCGGAAATATATACGATTTCATGGAAGAGTTTGAGCGTCTGGGTGGAAAAGCTCCGATAGCTTTGGAAAACATGAACTGCAAAAGCTTCTCCGAGTCGCCACAGTGGAAATCGAAAATGACGGAGATACTGGATAAGTATGAGGGAAAGCGTGCGCCTGTATTACTTGTTTTAATTGGTCAGGAGGCTTGGGCTGCCTATCTATCGCAAGAAGACTCTATACGCGGAAGGTTTCCGGTATTGACTTCATTGGCAAGCCGCAATGCCATTATTCTTCCGGATGATTCTGTAAATCTGAAAACATGGATGCCTGGTGCAGTGGATTTCTTTAATGACTTTACTGATTCTTCAGTCAAAGCCGGTTTTGTTTACGAATATGATGTGGAAGCCAATATCAATCTGATAAAACACTTATATCCGAATACTAAAAATATAGCTTTTGTTTCTGATAACAGCTATGGAGGCGTTTCCTTGCAAGCCCATGTAGTAGAGGAGATGAAGAAACATCCGGAGTTAAATCTGATTCTACTGGATGGACGTACCAATACGATTTATACCATCAGTGATAAACTTCATGAATTGCCCCCGAATACAGCTTTGTTGATGGGTACCTGGCGTGTGGATATGTACGACGGATATTTTATGCGTAATGCAACTTATACCATGATGGAAGCTGCGGGTGATGTGCCTACATTTTCCATTAGCTCTGTCGGTATTGGTTATTGGGCTATAGGTGGAGTGACACCCTCTTATCGGCCATTAGGCAAGGATATGGCGTATCAGGCAGTCCGTCTGCTGCAAGGAGCTGACAGTGATCGTATAGAAGTAGAAGTCATCCCTAATAAAGTGATGATGGATAGTAAGATTGTGAAGGAAAAGCGTCTGGATCTGTCTTTTATTCATCAGCCGATAGAAATGGTGAATGAGAATCCATCGTTCTATGAACAATATAAATATCATATCTGGACTGTTGCAACCATTTTAGTCGTGTTATCTGCGGGGTTGTTTGTTTCATTGTACTTCTATTACCATACCAAAAAGCTGAAAGATGAACTGCAAGAGTCGGAGAGTGCTTTGAGAGATGCGAAAGACCGTGCAGAAGAGTCCAGCCGTCTGAAAAGTGCCTTCCTCGCAAATATGAGTCATGAAATCCGTACTCCGCTGAATGCAATTGTGGGATTCTCGGATGTGTTGGCTTCCGGGGGAAGTTCGGAAGATGAACAGCAGGGGTATGTTGATATCATTAAAACCAATTCTGATTTGCTGCTTCGCCTGATAAATGATATTCTGGATGTTTCCCGTCTGGAGGCGGACCGGGTTACGTTTACATTTGAGGAATGTGATGTAGTGCCGTTGTGCCAACGCGTTTTGGCTTCTGTCAGTCAGGCTCGCAAGTCGGAAAATGAGTTTATCTTTGAGTGCGACCGTGAAAGCATGGATATGCGCACTGACACTCAGCGCCTGCAACAGGTTATCATAAATCTGCTTTCCAATGCCGATAAGTTTACCCGGAACGGTAAGATTACTTTGGGACTGAAAGTGGATGAGAAGCAGAGAGAAGTCCTGTTTTCTGTCTCGGATACGGGTACAGGTATTCCTTTGGAAAAACAGAAGCTTGTATTTGAGCGATTTGAAAAACTGAACGAGTACGTACAGGGCACAGGATTGGGACTTTCCATCTGTAAGTTGACCGTAGAGAAGTGGGGAGGAAAGATCTGGGTGGATCCGGGATATACGGATGGGGCAAGATTTGTATTTACACATCCATTAGACATCGAACAACCAAAGAAATAACTAATAACTATGAAAAGAGTTTCCTTTTTTTTAGGGTGGATATTCCTCCTGATAGTAGCTGTATCAGCCCAGGATAAGATCGTAAAGCTGAAAATAATAGAGACCAGTGATATACATGGGAACTATTATCCTTATGATTTCATACTCCGCCATGAGGCTGGAGGAAGTTTGGCGCGCATACATGCTTTTGTGCAGAAAGAGCGTGAAGTCTATAAAGATAATCTGCTTCTATTAGATAACGGGGATATTCTGCAAGGCCAGCCTTGTGCCTATTATTACAATTATATTGACACTATTTCTCCGCATCTGGCAGCTGAAGTGTTGAACTATATGCAGTATGATACCGGCAATATGGGTAATCATGATGTGGAGACCGGGCGTGCCGTGTTCGACCGTTGGGCAGGAGACTGCAAGTTTCCCATTTTAGGTGCTAATATTATTGATACGGCTACGGGAAAGACTCATTTCAAACCTTATGAAGTTTTGGAGCGAGATGGCGTGAAGATCGTAGTGTTGGGTATGATTACTCCTGCTATTCCTGTATGGTTGTCGGAGAACTTATGGAAAGGACTGCGCTTTGATGATATGGAAGAAACGGCTCGCAAATGGATGAAGATTATCCGGGAAAAAGAGAAGCCTGATCTGGTGATCGGTATTTTCCATGCCGGACAGGATGCATTGCTGATGGGCGGTAAGTATCGTGAAAATGCTTCTGTAGAAGTAGCTCGTAACGTTCCCGGATTCGATATCGTCCTGATGGGACACGATCATGCCCGTGAATTGAAGAAGATTAAAAATATAGCTGGAGATTCTGTCTTGATTATGGATCCCGCAAGCAAGGGAATTGTTGTGGCAAACGCAGATGTTACTTTGAAACTTCGAAAAGGAAAAGTCATAGAGAAGCATATTGACGGCGCTTTGACAGATATGAAAGATTATGCTGCAAGTGAGGATTTCATGAAGCATTTTGCTCCCCAGCTCAATACGGTTCAGGGGTTTGTATCCAAGAAAATAGGCAGTTTCACAGAGACCATTTCCACGCGTCCTGCCTATTTCGGCTCTTCTGCCTTTATTGACCTGATTCATTTGTTGCAGCTTGAAATAACCAATGCTGATATATCGCTTGCTGCGCCCCTGTCGTATGATACGGAAATTAGTAAGGGAGATGTGTTTGTGAGCGATATGTTCAACTTATATAAGTATGAGAATATGCTCTATACCATGAAACTGTCCGGTAAGGAAGTGAAGGATGCTCTGGAAATGTCATATGATATATGGACGAATCAGATGAAATCTCCTGATGACCATCTGTTATTGTTCCGCAAGCAACGTCGTGAAGGTGCAACGGATCGTGCTTCTTTCCAGAACTTTAGTTTTAACTTCGATTCGGCAGCCGGCATCATATATACGGTAGATGTAACAAAGCCGAAAGGGGAGAAGGTTACTATTATCAGTATGGCTGATGGTACCCCTTTTTCTATGGACAAGATGTATAAAGTAGCACTGAATTCATACCGTGGTAATGGTGGTGGAGAATTGTTGACTAAGGGAGCCGGGATTCCTCAAGATGAATTGAAAGGGCGTATCTTGTTCTCTACAGATAAAGATCTGCGTTATTACTTGATGCAGTATATAGAGAAAAAGGGAGTGATTGAGCCACATGCATTAGGGCAGTGGAAATTTATTCCCGAAGAATGGGTAGAGCCTGCCGCCAAAAGGGATTATGAATACTTGTTTGGAAAAGTGGAGAAATAATCGCTATCTTTGCAGTCGCAAATTTTAAAAGGGTGGTAGGAACGTGAACAAAGAGATGAAAAGAATTATAGGAGCTGTATGCTTGTTGGTGCTGTTTGTGGCATATCAGACAAGTATTACAGCTTTTACTCATGTTCACTATGTCAATGGAGTGATCATTACGCACTCCCATCCGTTTCACGGTAAACATACACACTCCAAATCCGAACTTCTCGTTATTGGTCGTTTGTCAACTTTCCAGGCCCCGGAGGTTGATGTATATGAAGATCTGCACCCCATGCGAATACTTCTGGCAGTGCTGGAAGCTGAACAGGTGTCGCCTTTGGTAAAAGGAGGGGGAGAGCAGACAATTTCTCTTCGTGCTCCGCCGGCGCTCGCGGCATAAATGGGAATTCATTTAAATTATCATTTCTCTTTCCTCTTTTAATTTTATCAATACATACATTTTTTGAGCGCAAATTAATGAAAAAACATATACTTGCGCTGGTGCTTACGGTGGTTTGCATCAGCCTCTATGCTGTAAATCCTATAAAGGAAGGCAACATGATTTCCGGTCACGTGATTGTGAAAGGAACAGAAGAAAATATACCTTATGCAACTATATTGATTAAAGAAAACGGCCAGGGAACAGTCTCAAATGAAGAAGGCCAGTTCGAATTTCGCAAGCTTCCTGCCGGAAAATATACGCTTCGGGTATCAGTTGTAGGTTATAAGACGCAGGAAAAAGAAGTAACTGTCAGTAAGGATTTTACCGCAGTTGTGCACTTCCCGATGGCGGAGGAAAGCTTCATGACTGATGAAGTGGTTGTATCTGCCAATCGCAATGAAGTGAGCCGGAAGAATGCCCCGGTTGTGGTGAATGTGATGAGTGCCAAACTTTTTGAGATGGTGAACTCCACCGACTTGGCAAAGACTCTGAATTACCAGTCCGGCTTGCGTGTAGAGAACAATTGTCAGAATTGCGGTTTTCCCCAGGTGCGTATCAATGGTCTGGAAGGTCCGTATTCTCAGATTCTGATTAATAGTCGTCCGATCATTAGTGCCCTTAGCGGCGTGTATGGACTGGAGCAAATTCCTGTAAATATGATAGAGCGGGTAGAAGTTGTACGTGGTGGTGGGTCTGCCCTGTTCGGAGCGAATGCAGTGGGAGGTACTATCAACATTATCACCAAAGATCCTATCAGTAATTCCTTCCAAGTTTCCAGTATGTTTTCGTGCATGGACGGACAGTCGTGGGAACAATATATGGGCGGTAACGTCTCCCTGGTTGCTAAAGATAATTCCTATGGTATTGCCTTGTATGAAAGCTATCGCAACCGTAACCCCTATGACCGTGACGATGACGGCTTCTCCGAACTTGGTAAGCTGAACATGAATACCTTTGGTTTCCGTGCCTACTATCGTCCTACACACTTCAGTCGCATCAATTTGGAATATCATACAACCAACGAGTTCCGACGCGGTGGCAATAAGTTTGATTTGCAGCCCCATGAGTCCGACATCACAGAACAGACCAAGCACATCATCAATAGTGGAGGTGCCAGCTACGACCTGTTCTGGCGTGAATATAAGCATAAAATATCTCTTTACGGCTCTGTGCAGCATACAGACAGAAACAGTTACTATGGGGCTCAGCAAGACTTGAATGCTTATGGTAAAACTGATGATCTGACTTGGGTTGCCGGTGGTATGTATGTTGGTAATATGAATAACTGTTTCTTTGCTCCGGCTACTTTTACCGGTGGATTGGAATATCAGAATAACTCCCTGCATGATGTCATGACCGGTTATCACCGTGATATGAAGCAGGATGTACGCATTGCCAGTGCTTTTGTCCAGAATGAATGGAAGATGAGTCAACTTACCATGCTGGTAGGTGCCCGCCTCGACAAGCATAATCTGATAGACAAACTAATTTTCAGTCCGCGCGTCAATTTCCTCTATAAGCCGACTGAAGATTTTCAGGCTCGTCTGACGTATTCTACCGGTTTCCGTGCACCACAGGCTTATGATGAAGACTTGCACGTGACCGCTGTAGGCGGTGAGGGCGTTCAGATTAAGCTGGCTGACAATCTGCGTGAAGAGCGCTCTAATAGTTACAGCGGTTCTATAGATTGGAGTACATACCTCGGACACTGGCAGGCAAACGTTCTGTTGGAAGGTTTCTACACAGATCTGCGCCATGTATTCGTGTTGGAAGATATCGGTAAAGATGAGAACGGTGACAAGATAAAAGAACGTCGCAATGGTAGTGGCGCACATGTATACGGTGTCAATCTGGATGCAAAGCTGGCTCATGGCAAAGAGGCGCAGTTCCAGTTAGGTTTCACGGCACAGCGTAGCCGCTATACGAAAGCTGAAGTTTGGACCGAAGTAGATGATGAAGAGTTGACCACCAAACGTATGATGCGTACACCGGATTACTACGGTTATTTTACTTTCTCTTCTGCGCCGTTGAAGAACTTTGATTTCTCTTTGTCCGGTATCTACACCGGTAAGATGATCGTTCCTCACTATGCACCGGTAGATGCTCCTGAAGGAGCTTTCTGCAATATCGAGAAAGACCGTATGGAGAACACTCCCGATTTCTTCGATCTCAATCTGAAGTTGAATTACACTTTTGTCTTGCGTGACCATATCAAGTTGCAACTCAATGCCGGTGTACAAAATATCTTTAATAGTTTCCAAAAAGACCTGGATAAAGGGGAGTTCCGTGACTCCGGTTACTTCTACGGACCTACACAGCCGCGAACGTTCTTTATCGGTTTTAAGATTATGAATTAGATTAAGGTCTAAATTTAATATTGCGGGGGCTTCCGAAATTATTGCAAGGGCTTATGAATTTGTTGTAAGAGCATAATTTCAGAGGCCCTTTCTTATACAAATGTTCCTTTTTTCTTTTTTTTAGGAGATTTCGGACGGTTTTCAGCGAAATATTGCTTATGTTTGCCACGTAATTAAGAAAGGGAGATGAAAAATATAAAGAACGTAGACATAGCAACTATTCGCCGTTTTCCGGCAATGGATTTTATCGGGAATGATTTTGCCATATTCGACAATATAGGAGATATTCCCTTGTTTGGTTACCCTACGCGTCTGAATGCGTCTTGCCTGACACTTTGCCTGAAAGGGCATTGCCGGATACGCATCAATCTGAAAGAGCATGAGCTAACCGCAGGTGTCCTGGTGGTCACACTGCCCGAGCAGATATTGCAGCAAGTGGAGCGCTCGGATGATTTTACCGGAGTTTTCATTGTAGTGTCCGGACAGTTCATTGATGATGTGCTTCCTACGGTACAGCAGTTGTTTCCTTTGTTTTTCATGATTAAGGAACAGCCCTGTGTACACCTTAAACCGGAAGAGATGGATGCCATTCAGGAATATTATTCTTTCCTTCAGAAGAAAGTAAAACTGAAAGACAATCCTTTCCGTAAAGAGATTACACAAGGACTGATTCTTTCTTTGTTCTATGAGATATACAGTATCTATCAGGGCAATGAACCTGCGGTCAGAAAGACGAAAACCCGGAAAGAAGATCTCTTTGAACGTTTTATCCGTTCGATTTCCGAATCATACAAAGTGGAACGAAGTGTGGCTTACTATGCCGACAAGATGTTCCTCACAGCCAAGCATCTTTCTACGGCTGTAAAGGAGGTGAGCGGAAAGACAGCCGGTGAATGGATTGACAGTCTCGTTATTCTGGAAGCCAAAGCTCTGTTGAAATCTTCTGAAATGAGTATTCAGGAGATCTCAGACGAGCTTCATTTTGCCAATCAGTCTTTCTTTGGCAAATACTTCAAGCATCACACAGGTATGTCTCCGAAAGAATATCGTAAGCAATAGTGCACAGTATCGGAATATTCTTTATTTTTGCAGGTATTAAATACCCTCAAAAATAAGAAAGCATGGAAAAAAGAGAAATTGATCTTACTGTATCCTGCTATGGAAAAGTAAAGGATGTGGAGTATGATGTTGTTATACTTCCCTGGGGCGCTACGGAACCCCATAATCTGCATCTTCCGTATCTTACTGATTGTATTCTGCCCCATGATATAGCCGTAGATGCCGCTACTTTGGCACTGGAGCATTCAGGTGTGCGCTGTATGGTGATGCCTCCCGTACCTTTTGGTGCTCATAATCCCGGACAGCGTGAACTTCCTTTCTGCATACACACCCGCTACTCTACCCAGCAGGCCATTCTGGAAGATATTGTAGCTTCCCTGTATGCTCAGGGGATGCGTAAATTGATTATTATCAGCGGGCATGGAGGCAATAACTTCAAAGGCATGATACGTGACCTTGCTTTTGTCTATCCGGATTTCCTGATTATAGCCACTGACTGGTTCAGTATTGTTTCTCCTAAAGGCTACTTTGAAGCTGAAATAGACGATCATGCCGGTGAATCGGAAACTTCTGTGATGATGCATTACCATCCGGAATTAGTGAATATGGATGAAGCAGGCGATGGAGAATCCAAGCCGTTTGCCATTCCTTCGCTGAATGAGAAGGTGGGCTGGGCACCTCGTCATTGGGATAAAGCTACGATAGATAGTGGGGTAGGGAATCCCAGGAAAGCTTCAGCAGAAAAAGGAGCACATTATGTAAAACCAGTAATAGAAAAGCTCGCCCAACTCTTTACGGAAGTTGGGCAAGGTGAGCTCTACTAAGCAAAGTGAAAAGCTTACTTATCTACTGACATTAGCCATTTGCCATCTCTTTTTACCATTGATTGCGTACCATCCTGCGTTTCTCCGTTTCCGTAGGTTTGCTTAATCTTTACTGTTGCGCTGTTTCCATCTTCCGATATTTCTTCTGATATGATCTCTATACTTTTCAGTCCGTCCTTTTTTTCATATTCTTTGGAAACTTTCTCTTTCAGCATGGACACAAGCCCGTCCTTTTGCTCTTTCATTTTCTCCGCACCTACGCTCTCATCGAATGCAAGTCCGTCTACAAACTTTTCATAGTCACCTTTGATGAGATAATTACCATACTTTTTCATAGCATCTCCCGGGCCACTTGAAGAGCAAGCTGTCATTAAAAACATAGTCATAACCATCAGACTAAAATAAAATACCTTTTTCATACGCTTTTTTTTAAAGTGATTAATATGTATTTAAAAATAGTATATCAAACAGAGACGCTTGCTCTGCGCAATATCGTTGGGCAGGAGATAATCTCCTCTGAATCCGGGAATATTTACGTGGCTGACACGCCCTTCAGGTAAATCTATTCCCTCTTTTCTGTATACAAAGTCTATCAACTCCGTGCAATACATCTTGGTGGTGTCTGCCAAATCATAATCATGATCGAATAACACATGGCTCGCATAAAGCTGTTCCGCGTGAGTTGCTGCCCGGTATCTGGCTACCGAATCCCCTGATACACGCATGATAGCTCCGTTAACAGCTTTTCTTTTCTCAAAGAATACTTCTACGGTTTCCATTTTTACACGGTCAGGGTCGTCCTTAAAATCCGGTTCACCAGGCACGGCATGTATCACATACCATTGTCCGGCTTTCTTTTTCAGGATGCCGGTATGCGAATAAGCACCTTCCCGGTCTGCAGCCAACACCACTCTACTGGTAATCCCTGTTCCTCTTCTGAAAGCGATATCTCCATCCCGGAATAGTTCTTGTGGTAGCTCTACCGGAGGTGTCTCTTTATCTGAACTTCCCTGGCATCCGACCAGTACAAGGGTAAGAAACAATATTGTTTTCAGCAGTGATACGTGTGTCTTCATTTCCATCCGTACAAATATATAAATTAATTTGCATCATTACATGTTTTTTAAATGATTTTTGTAGTGTAAACGAAAAAAGAGGCAACAACCTTACTCAGTTGTTACCTCTTTTTTAATTTATACCCTAAAAACTAATCTCTTTTACCTATAAAAACTAATTCTATTTCTTTTCTGATGGCGCAAAGGTAGAGAGTTTCAGGGAAAAATGATTTGATATAAATCAAAAACTGAATATTCTTATCGTATTTCTTACAATATCCCTGCGCGAACACGGCTGAGAGTTTCGGGCGTCATCAGCAAATAAGATGCGATATGTGATAATGGTGCCCGTTTGATGACTTCCGGGTGGGTGTGCATCAGCATATTGTAGCGCTCGCGTGCTGTTTCGAACCGCCAGGAGTCAGCTTTCACCTGGGATACTATGAGTGAATATTCCAGTATCTTGCGATAGAACATATTGATTTCCCAGGAGATTTCAGTCAATCTCATGAATTTGTCGTAGGGGAGAAGGTAGACTGTACAAGGCTCCAGGGCCTCTGCCATCAGGCGGGTCGGTTCTTGTTTCAGGGTGCTTTCGATGCAGATGATGACACAACCCTCGTAGGAAAAGTGTTCGGTGACGTCCTTACCGTTTTTGTAATAGAATTGGCGCATCATGCCTTTTCCAACAAATACCATGTGGTGGCAGACTTGTCCCTCCTTGAATAAGAGTTCACCCTTTTCCAGCTCTTTGCGGATCAGAATATCTTCTATCAGTTTTCTACCTTCAGGTGCCATGCCCGGATAACGGGAATTCACAGTGGCATTAACTGTCTCTTTTAATAGTGTATCCATAATTGTTCGCTGGTTTCTGTAACTGTTTCCGGGGACAAAGGTATAAAAGATTTGATTTATATCAAATCTTATTAAGTGATTAGCGGTTAGTAATCACTTAACAAACCCTTTTGTCGTCCACTTCATACTGTACCAGCGTTTTACGAAGATGGCTCCACGGATGTTCTCGTCCAGCAAGAAGGCGACCCACATACCGCAGATGCCCCACTCCAGAGGGATACCGATGATGTAGCCCAAGCCGACGGCAACGCTCCACTGAACTACCAGGCCGACATAGAAAGGATAGGTAACATCTCCGGCAGCACGCAAGGCGTTGGTTGCAAAGATATTGATGGGACGTCCGATTTCGAGAATGACGTCGATGATGAGGATGGTGGTTCCGAGCCGGATGATTTCTTCATTGGTAGTAAGCCAATGGAAGATCGTGTTTCCGAATATAGCAAGGATGGTGGAGAGTATAACGGTGATCATGACGGATTTCTTCATAACATATTTACCCATGAGGAAAGCGGCATGAGGTTTCTTTTCTCCGATGAGATGCCCGATGCAAATGGCACCACCCTGCGCCATGGAGATGCTGAACAGATAGGCAAACATGATGATATTGACACAATAGGTGCGTGTGGCAAGAGCTTCGACGCCCAGCATATTGATGAAGAAGGTAATCACTACTTGCGAAGAACTGTAAGAAAGTTGTTCGCCGGCAGAAGGGAGTCCCACCTTCATCAGATTTTTCAGTTCTATCCACGGGAACGGACGGAAATAGGCAATGGGGAAGCGGTGGATATGCTTGCGGAACAGGATGATGAACAGGAGAACCATAGACACGCCACGGCTGAAAGCGGTGGAAATGGCAGCACCTTCCACACCCAGTTCGGGAAAACCGAACTGCCCGAAGATGAGGGAATAGTTACCTATAATATTGAGAATGTTGACAACAACGGTTACCAGCATCGGGTAAATGGCTTTATTGGCACTGCGCAGGGAGGCGGAAAGTGTTAGTGAGATGGCTTGGAAGAAGGCGAAAGCGCCTACAATACGCATATAGTCCATGCCGTCAGTCATCAGTTCGGAAGTCAGTCCCATTAGGCGCAGGATAGGCCCGGCACCAAAGAAAAGGAGCAGGCTGACGGATACGCCTACCACTATGTTCACAAGGATTGAAACACCGACCACTTGTACCACTTTCTTTTGCAGGCGGGCGCCAAGATATTGGGAGCAAAGAACGGATGTACCGAGATTAATGACCTCGAACACAAGAAAGGTAAGCATAATAATTTGGTTGACTACTCCGACGGCAGCCACACTGCTGTCGGAGTGGCGACTCAGCATAATAGTATCCACGGCGCCCAGCATCATGATGAGCAGGGTTTCTATAAAGATGGGGGCAGCAAGCTTTGCAAGCCGCTTTTTCAAGCTTTCCTGATGTACCATTTCGTATGTGTTTGAGACACGGTGATGAAAAATCGCGCAAAGATACGCAAAGAGGTGAAAAGAGAGATTGATGTGAGTCAAATAAAGAAAAAGGGATTCAAACTTAATCCCTGATGCTTTTCTTAAATCTTTTTTTTCTCCCTTTGCTTTTGACTTTTAACAGATTACATCTTTTTGTGAAAAAAGTCAGAAAAAAATATGATGGAAAGATTTGCATAGTCCAAAAGTTTCCCATACATTTGCACCGCATTTGAGAAACAATGCAGGTTTAAGGAAGTGTGGGTGAGTGGCTGAAACCACCAGTTTGCTAAACTGACGTACGGGTAACTGTACCGGGGGTTCGAATCCCCCCGCTTCCGCAAACAGCCGGTGGATTCGTCTAACGGTTAGGACACATGCCTCTCACGCATGTAATACGAGTTCGATTCTCGTATCCACTACGGTAAAAAAGCATAATGCACTCTTAGCTCAGCTGGTAGAGCAATTGACTCTTAATCAATGGGTCCAGGGTTCGAGTCCCTGAGGGTGTACAAGGTATAAGGCGGTTATCAAATAATGATGACCGCTTTTTTTATGCAATTAATTCTCATTCTCTGGGAATACTTCCTATCTTTGCACTCCGAAATCAATTAAAAGCGTAAACACATTGGATTGGTTATACAGTTTATTCGTTGAACATTCCGCTCTGCAGGCGGTTGTGGTACTCTCGTTGATCTCCGCTATTGGTTTGGGGCTGGGAAAGATACATATCTGCGGTATATCGTTGGGAGTGACCTTCGTGTTTTTTGCAGGTATCATTGCCGGACATTTCGGGCTGTCCATTGACCCGCAGATGCTGAACTATGCTGAGAGTTTCGGTTTAGTGATATTCGTGTATGCACTGGGATTGCAGGTCGGTCCGGGCTTTTTCAGTTCGTTCAGGACGGGTGGTGTGCAACTGAATATGCTGGCAGTGGGCGTGGTGCTGATCGGTACGGTGATGACGGTGTTGGGCAGCTATGGACTGGGAGTTTCCCTGCCGGACATGGTGGGTATCCTCTGTGGTGCCACGACCAATACCCCTGCGCTGGGTGCCGCACAGCAAACCTTGAAACAGATGGGCATTGAGGCGAATACTCCGGCTTTGGGATGTGCGGTGGCATATCCGTTGGGCGTAGTGGGAGTGATTCTCGGTATCCTGCTGATACGCAAAATGCTGGTGCGTAAGGAAGATTTGGAAGTCAAAGAGAAAGACGATGTGAACAAACCATATATCGTTGCATTCCAGGTGCACAATCCGGCAATCTTTAATATGAGCATAAAGGATATAGCGCAATTGAGCTATCCTAAATTCGTGATATCCCGTTTGTGGCGGGACGGGAATGTGAGTATCCCCACTTCCGAGAAGGTGATTAAAGAAGGTGACCGTCTGCTGGTCATCACTTCCGAAAAGAGTGCGCCTGCACTGACGGTGCTGTTCGGCGAACAGGAAAATACGGACTGGAACAAGGAGGATATCGACTGGAATGCCATTGACAGCCAGTTGGTTTCGCAACGTATCGTGGTGACACGTCCCGAACTGAACGGAAAGAAACTGGGTTCGCTGCATCTGCGCAATCATTACGGCATCAATATCAGTCGCGTATATCGCAGTGGCGTGCAGTTGCTGGCTACGGCGGAACTGACTTTGCAGTTGGGCGACCGACTGACGGTAATAGGTGAGGCGGCTGCCGTACAAAATGTGGAAAAAGTATTGGGCAATGCTGTCAAGAGCCTGAAAGAACCTAATCTGGTTGCTGTATTCGTGGGCATTGTCCTCGGCCTTGCATTGGGAGCAATACCTATCGCTATCCCCGGTGTCAGCACTCCCGTGAAGTTGGGACTTGCAGGAGGCCCGATTATAGTAGGCATTCTTATCGGTACTTTCGGCCCCAGAATGCACATGGTGACCTACACAACCCGCAGTGCCAATCTGATGCTTCGTGCCTTGGGCTTGTCGCTCTATCTGGCTTGTCTGGGATTGGATGCGGGTGCCCATTTCTTCGATACGGTGTTCCGTCCGGAAGGTTTGTTGTGGATAGCTATCGGCTGTGCGCTGACTGTGCTTCCTGTACTGATAATGGGAATCATTGCTTTCCGTTGGATGAAGATAGATTTCGGTTCGGTGGCAGGGATGCTGTGCGGTAGTATGGCGAATCCGATGGCATTGAATTATGTGAATGATACCATTCCCGGTGATAATCCTTCAGTTTCTTATGCTACGGTTTATCCCTTGTGCATGTTTCTGCGTGTGATTATCGCCCAAGTGCTGTTGATGTTCTTTTTAAGTTGATAGTGAAGAGTTGGGAATGTAGAGTTGAGGATTAGGAACGTAGAGTTGAGGTTTGGGAATGCAAAGTTGAGGATTAGAAACGTAGAGTTGAGGTTTGGAATGAAGACACAAGCCCATATGTAATTTGTAAATTGTAATTTGTAATTAGATATCATGAGTAATATTACCCCTGAAAGCATCATGAGCGACTTGCGTTATTTGCAGTTGCTGTCACGCAGTTTCCCTACAATTGCGGATGCCAGTACAGAAATTATTAATTTGGAAGCTATTTTGAATCTCCCGAAGGGGACAGAACACTTCCTGACCGATATTCATGGTGAATACGAAGCCTTTCAGCATGTGTTGAAGAACGCTTCGGGAGCCGTGAAGCGAAAAGTGAATGAAATCTTCGGGCATACCCTGCGTGAAAGTGAGAAGAAAGAGATATGTACGCTGATTTACTATCCCGAAGAGAAGCTGCAACTGATTAAAGAACAGGAGGCTGACCTGGACGACTGGTATCTGATAACATTGAACCAACTGGTGAAAGTTTGCCAGAATGTATCTTCCAAATATACACGCTCAAAGGTACGCAAGGCACTTCCGGCAGAATTTTCGTATATCATTCAGGAATTGCTGCATGAGTCGAGTGTAGAGCCTAATAAGCATGCCTATATCAATGTGATTATCAGCACTATCATCTCTACCAAGCGTTCAGATGATTTCATCATCGCGATGTGTAATCTTATCCAGCGGCTGACGATTGATTCCCTGCACATCGTAGGAGATATCTACGACCGTGGTCCGGGAGCGCATATCATTATGGATACACTCTGCGATTATCATAATTTCGATATCCAGTGGGGAAACCATGACATTCTTTGGATGGGAGCAGCGTCGGGTAATGACGCCTGTATTGCCAATGTGATCCGTATGTCGATGCGTTACGCTAATCTGGCGACATTGGAAGACGGGTATGGCATCAACTTGCTGCCGCTTGCCACGTTTGCCATGGATACCTATGCGGATGATCCCTGTACAATTTTTGCACCGAAGATGAACTTCGCAGATGGTAACTATAACGAGAAGACTTTACGGTTGATTACCCAAATGCATAAAGCCATTACGGTGATACAGTTCAAACTGGAAGCGGAGATTATAGATCGTCGTCCTGAGTTTGGCATGCAGAACCGAAAGTTGCTGGAAAAGATTGATTTCGAGAAAGGCGTCTTTGTGTACGAAGGAAAGGAATATCCGCTTCGCGACACCAACTTCCCGACGATTGATCCGGCTGATCCGTATCGCCTGTCAGATGAAGAACGGGAGTTGATTGATAAGATTCATGCTTCGTTCATGAACAGTGAAAAACTGAAGAAGCACATGCGTTGTTTGTTTACGTATGGTGGTATGTATCTGATTTGTAATAGTAACCTGTTGTATCATGCTTCGATGCCTCTGAATGAAGATGGCAGTTTCAAGCGTGTCCGCATCGGAAAGAAAGAATATTGGGGCAAGAAATTATTGTGTAAAACGGATCAACTGATACGTACAGCTTATTTTGACGAAGACGGTACGGAGGAGAAGAGTTTTGCGCTGGATTATGTGTGGTATATGTGGTGTGGCCCAAATGCTCCATCGTTTGACAAGGATAAGATGGCAACGTTTGAACGCTATTTTATAGGAGATAAAGAATTATCTAAAGAAACCAAAGGATATTATTATACTTTGCGCAACCGTGCGGATATTTGCGAGCGTATTCTTGCGGAATTTGAGGTTACAGGTCCTCATTCACACATCATTAACGGGCATGTGCCTGTGAAGATTATCAAAGGTGAGAAGCCGATAAAAGCAGACGGTAAACTGCTGGTGATTGACGGTGGATTCTCCAAAGCATATCAGCCGGAAACCGGAATTGCCGGATATACGCTGGTATATCATTCGCATGGCTTACAGCTAGTGCAACATGAACCGTTCCAAAGCCGTCAGAAAGCAATAGAAGAGGGACAGGATATCAAATCCAATACTTTCGTCGTCGAGTTCAATTCACAACGCATGATGGTGAAAGATACCGATAAGGGAAAAGTACTAGTAACGCAGATACAGGACCTGAAGAAGTTGCTGGTAGCGTATAGGACGGGGTTTATAAAGGAAAAGAACTGAAGACTAAATATGAGGTATTAAGTATTAGGTATTAAGTATTAAGCGTTCAAACATTTGCCAGTGCATTACGTGTAGCAGCCAATACTTAATACTTAATACTTAATACTTAATACTTAATACCTAATACCTAATACCTAATACTTAGTATTTAAACACCACCACTCCTCCTTCCAGGATCACTCCTTTATCGTAAGTAACTCCCTTGTTGTAGTAGCGGCTGCCACCGTAACCACCGGTGACAAATATACCGAGGCGGTCTGTTAAGCGATATTCCAGATTGACACGTGCCTGGAGGGCATAGAGGCGTGCAGGGAAACCGTAATCTTTATTCTTGAAGTTTTCGATGTGCTGGAAGCCCAGGTCACCGCTGATGAACAACTGCTTGTACAAGGGTAATTCGAGGCCGGCACGATAGAAGAGGGAGGCGGAAAACTTATCGCTGAAATCCAGATAGTGCGTACCACCGCCTAAGATGGTATAGAACAACTTGTTCTTGAAACGGGCACCTACATTCAGCTTTGTAGTGTTTCCTCCGAAAAGCATTAGCTGTACTTTCGTATCCGGATTGGCATTTACCAGACCTAACTGGAAGCCATCGAAGTTCTCCTTATAGTAATTGAATAATCCGATTTGTAATCCTTTTCCGCTTTTTGCCATGTTCATGGGGGCAAGTTGTGCACCGGTAAAACTTCCGCCTACCACGTTGCCGAGTCCGGATATTTGCATACCGTGCATGTTTTCTCCTGTGATGTTGCCCAAGCCGCTGATTTGTATGCCTCGCAGACTTTGGCCTACAATATTCAGAAGCCCGGAAGTGGTGATGCCATTGAAGCTCTCACCCGCAATATTGGCTAATCCTGCCAAGTGCACACCCGAAGAGTTCTCACCGCTAATGTTCAGCAGACCACCTATGATAACACCACTGGTGTTGTCTCCTGTTATATTGGTGAGCCCCGAAAAAATGACACCTTGTGCATGATTTCCTGTGATACCGACTAAACCGGATATGGATACGCCACTGAGATTATTCCCATTCACGTTACTGATACCGGCAATCTGGACGCCTCGCATACTGCCTCCTACTAAGTTGGCAAGTCCTGTGATTTGTACACCGTTCATGTCACGCAGCACCACTCCGCCCAGTAGATTGATACCCACACCGTTCAGGCGGTTCATGGAGGAAAAAAGACCGAGGTTTAGGCAGGTACTGCCGACAGTGTCAGTCGGCTGCGTAGACATGTTCTTCCACAAGGATAGGTTGATGCCGACAGGCTCTCTGTCTTTCTTTGTTGTTGACGGACTGTCAGTGGTTTGTGCAGGGAGTGTACCCGCAACCATCAGTAATGCAATAATGGATGGAAATAATCGTCTCATTGGTTTCAATCTTTAATTTCGTCCGGCCAGGGGGCCAATTTGCCGGTGGCACGAAGCGTAGGACGCTGCGCATCTACCGACCGGAGATAGTTACTTAATTTCTGTGCTAATTTCTTTACGATACGTGGATTCTTTATAGCCACGTCGTCTTTCTCGCTGATATCTTCCGGAATATTAAACAGTTCACGTTTACCGTCCGCAAAGTAATATACAAGTTTCCAGTCACCGGAACGGATGGAGCAGGTGGCCCCAATACCCGGGCCCGAAGGTCCCCAACTATGGGGATAGTGCCAATAGATATCGCGATCCTTGATTTTGCCCTTTCCTGTCAACAACGGCATAAAACTGATACCATCCCGTTGTTGCACGGTAGTGTACTTCTGGACACCTGCTATCTCAAGAATAGTCGGATAGAAATCTTCAATCATCAGATAATCTCCACATTTCGTATCCGGAGCTACTACACCGGGCCAGCTCACGATCATCGGTTCGCGTACACCGCCCTCGTAAGCGGAACCTTTTCCGCTGTTGAGCGGGTAATTCTGTGTATGCAGTTCTCCGGCACGGGTATGTGCAGCCAGTCCGCCATTATCGGACATGAAAAGAATGACTGTATTTTCTGTCAGATGGTTGCGTTCCAGATAGTCCATCAGATCTCCCAGACTTTTATCCATCCCTTCAATGAGGGTGGCATAGGCGGCCTCTACGGGTGGAAGTCCTTTATCCAGATATTTCTGATAGAAGCGATAGTCCGGTTGTATAGGCGTATGAATGGCATAATGAGCCATATATAAGAAGAATGGTTCATCCTTTTGCTGTGCACTATCCAAAGCCTTCATTGCTTCCAGTGTAAGTGCTTCGCTGAGGAAGGTATCCGTACCATGATATTTTTCCAATCCCGGAACTGCTGCCAACGGACTTTTCCCGTCCGGCTTATTACCGAAATTATTCTTGCCGTAGTAACTGGCCGGTGAACCGGCAGCGTGTCCGGCTATGTTCACTTCAAAGCCCATCGTCAGCGGATCAGCTCCAGGAGTATCATTTGCTCCAAAGTGGGCTTTACCGCAATGAATGGTCTGATATCCGTTCTCTTTAAGCACTTGTGCAAGCGTAGTGACTTGTGTAGTGCGTTCGATTCCCGGTTCCTGACAAATACCATTCACATTCCATTCCGGATAGATCATCACAGAGTCCGGTTGTTCATGCGTTGTATTTTTGCGTAATGTCCAACTTGTCACACGATGCCGCGCGGCATTCATCCCTGTAAAAAGACTGACCCGGGTGGGGGAGCTGATACTACAAGCGTATGCTTGTGTGAACATCTTCCCTTGTGCCGCCAGACGTTCCATGTTCGGCGTGTGATAAGTGTCGTTGTAATGCGTTCGTTGAGTCCAGAAAGGCAGCGAAGTATCCTGCCATCCCATGTCGTCAACCAAAAACAGAACTATGTTCGGACGTTGCTTTTCTTTCGGCGCTCCCTTTGCCGGAGATGCCGCAATCGCTTCTCCTGCCATACCACACATGGGCAATATGGCAGCAGACAGTAATAATTCGTTTTTCATTTGAGATGATACTTTATAAAGGTTAGTTTCTTTATCTTATCCCTTCGCCTCTTGGTACAAGAACCGTTTGATGGAGCGTTTGGGCGTTTTCTCAAATTCTTCGGGATAGATTTTCATTTTGAGTATCTGGCTGTACGCCGGAAGCTCTGCGTTTAACGCAACGCGGTTTTCTTCCATGACACGTTCGATGTCCGTAGTGGTCAGACCATGTGCAAAAGCATCGTCAAAGTCAGGATATACCAGTCCGACAAGCTTTTCATTTTGCTGTACGATAATGCTTTCGGCAACATACGGCAGGTTGTTCAACTTGTCTTCTATTTCTTCGGGGTAGATATTCTGTCCGCTGGCACCGAGCAGCATGTTCTTGCTGCGTCCCTTGATGGTTACATTGCCCTCGGCATCCATCAACGCAAGGTCACCGGTGTGCAACCAACCGTCGGCATCAATAGCCTCACGGGTGGCTTCTTCATTTTTATAGTATCCCAGCATGACGTTAGGTCCGCGGCATACGATTTCTCCCGCTATGTTTTCCGGATCAGGAGAAAGGATTTTCACTTCCATACGGGGGACGGCCTTACCGCAGGAACCCGGTTTGAAGCGTGACCAGTCTTCGTAACAGATGATCGGCCCGCATTCTGTCATTCCGTAACCTACCGTGTAGGGGAATTCTATCATGCGTAGGAACTGTTCTACTTCCTGGTTGAAAGCGGCACCCCCTACAATGACTTCCGCAAAACGTCCACCGAAGGCACTGACTACTCCTTCGCGTACGGTTGTCTTGATCTTGTCGTTGATGATGGGGACTTTAAGCAATAGTTTCATGGTTGGTGTTTCCAGTTTCGGAAGCACGTTTTTCTTGATAATCTTCTCTATAATAAGCGGTACGGCTACCACCAGGTGCGGCTTCACTTCCGAGAATGCCTGGAAGATAATCTTCGGACTTGGCATACGGGTGAGGAAGTATATCTGACATCCTGCGGCGAATTCGTACAGGAATTCGAATGCCAGCCCATACATGTGCGCCATCGGCAGCATGGAGATAATCTTATCCCCGGCCTTCAGTGGCAATACCTCAAATGCAAATGCTGTATTCGACCATAGACTGCGATAGGGTAGCATTACGCCTTTGGAATAACTCGTCGTACCGGAAGTATAGTTGATTACTGCCAGTTCTTCAGGCTGGTCCTTGTGATATTCGATGTGTTCCTTGCGGAAATTCTTGGGATATTTCTTGCCGAACAACTCATTCAGGTGCTCGCGGGCATAATCCAACTTTTCCGTACGGGATATCAGGATAGAGAAATCCGTCATCAGGATGATGCCTTCCAGAATGGTCATGGCGGCTTCGTTCAGATTCTCCCATACCTGGTCGCCCACAAATAGTAATTTGGCTTCGGAATGGTTTACGATGTTATGTATATTATCCGCTTTAAATTCGTGCAGGATGGGAACTGCAACGGCTCCGTAGGTCAGTGTAGCGAGGAAAGTAACTCCCCAGTGTGAACTGTTACGTCCGCAGATGGCAATTTTATCTCCTTTCTTGATGCCGCTTGCTTCGAAGATTAAATGTACTTTCTCTATTTTGCGGGCTACGTCTTTGTATTGCAGGGTAGCCCCATTATAATCGGTCAGGGCATCCAGGTCCCAATTCTGTTTAATGCTGTTCTCAATATAGGCGATAAAACTTTGTTCCATGATATTATATATTGCACATTTAGTTGAAAATTGTGCAAATATAAGGCTTTATAGAAAGAATGCAAATTTTTAACTGAAAAAAGCGGGGGATATGTACAATTTAGCTTGGGCGGATGAAGCTCACCACAGAGTAACACAGAGTTCCACAGAGTTTATTTTCCTTGAGTTCAAATTGATTAAACTCTGTGGAAC
Source organism: Bacteroides cellulosilyticus (assembly GCF_020091405.1). Lineage (NCBI taxonomy): Bacteria > Pseudomonadati > Bacteroidota > Bacteroidia > Bacteroidales > Bacteroidaceae > Bacteroides > Bacteroides cellulosilyticus. The sequence continues at coordinate 5,713,436 of NZ_CP081903.1, read as the reverse complement.
CCTGTGTTACTCTGTGGTGAATTTAATGCATTACCGCCCTAAGTACCAGTTGTACATGCGTTGTACGCCTTCTTCGATCTCCACTTTGTGTTGCCAGCCCAGAGCGTGCAGTTTCGAGGGATCAGTCAGTTTGCGCATGGTTCCGTCCGGTTTGGTGCTGTCGAAAGTCAGCTGACCTTGGTAACCCACGGTGGAAACTATCAGTTCGGCCAGTTCGCGGATAGAGATTTCCTTGCCTGTACCTATATTAATATGGCAGTTACGAATATCTTTATCACCTTGTTTGTAGGTGTCTTTGAAGTCTACATGCTCCATGACGAAGACGCTGGCATCTGCCATTTCTTCGCTCCAGAGGAATTCGCGAAGAGGTGTGCCTGTACCCCATAATTTCACTTCGCTGTTGCCGATACCGTATTTGGCAAGGATGGCAAGGATATCTTCCTTACTGCTGCTGCCGTCGATCCCTTCTACCGGACGCTGGTTCAGGTCTTTGCATATTGCATCCCAGTCGCCTTGCTTCAGGCAATGAGCCAGATGTATCTTGCGAATCATGGCAGGGAGCACATGGCTGCGTTCCAGATCGAAGTTGTCATTCGGACCATAGAGGTTGGTGGGCATTACGGCGATGTAATTCGTGCCATATTGCAGGTTGAAGCTCTCGCACATTTTCAGTCCGGCAATCTTGGCGATGGCGTACGGTTCGTTGGTATATTCCAGCGGAGAGGTGAGGAGCACTTCTTCTTTCATGGGTTGTTCGGCATCACGCGGATAGATGCATGTGCTTCCCAGGAAGAGGAGTTTCTTCACATTGTGGCGAAAACTTTCACCGATGACGTTTTGCTGTATTTGCAGGTTTTTGTAGATGAAGTCGGCACGGTAAATGCTGTTTGCCATGATGCCGCCAACGAAAGCAGCGGCAAGGAATACATATTCCGGTTGCTCTTCATCAAAGAATTTACGTACGGAAACGGCATCCAGCAAATCGAGTTCTTTGTGGGTTTTGCCAATGAGATTGGTATATCCTTTATCTTGCAGGTTTTTCCAGATGGCGGAGCCTACCAGACCACGGTGTCCGGCTACGTAGATTTTGGCGTTCTTGTCTAACATTATAGTTCTGATTTTTATATATTATTTGTCAAGTGATCTCAGATATAGCTTCTTCACAAACTTCATATCGTGTGCTGCCATGATTTTTACCAATTCTTCAAAACTGGTTTGTCTCGGGTTCCAGCCTAAAAGGGTTTTGGCCTTTGTCGGATTACCTAACAGCTGTTCCACTTCGGCAGGGCGGAAATATTTAGGATCTATTTCTACAAGCGTTTTTCCCGTTTGCACATCGATACCTTTTTCTTCTACGCCTTCACCTTCCCAGCGCAGTTCGATGCCTACTTCCTTGAAGGCAAGCGTAGCAAATTCGCGGACGGTATGCATTTCGCCTGTGGCGATCACGAAGTCTTCCGGTGTATCGTGCTGAAGAATCAGCCACATACATTCTACATAATCTTTTGCATATCCCCAGTCGCGGCGTGCATCCAGATTACCCAGATACAGTTTGTCCTGGAAACCTTGGGCTATGCGGGCGGCGGCCAACGTAATCTTACGGGTTACGAATGTTTCCCCTCTGCGTTCGCTTTCGTGATTGAAGAGGATACCGTTTACGGCAAACATACCATAGCTTTCGCGGTAGTTCTTTGTAATCCAGAAGCCGTATTGTTTGGCTACTCCGTATGGGCTGCGGGGATAGAAAGGAGTTGTTTCTGATTGGGGAACTTCCTGTACTTTACCGTAAAGCTCCGAAGTGGAGGCCTGGTAAATCTTAGTTTTTTTCTCCATTCCGAGGATGCGGACAGCTTCCAGCATACGCAGCGTGCCGATGGCATCTGCCTCTGCGGTGTATTCCGGTACGTCGAAAGATACTTTTACATGGCTTTGCGCAGCGAGGTTATATATTTCGTCCGGCTGTACCTGTTGGATGATGCGGATCAGCGAGCTGCTGTCCGTCATGTCACCGTAATGCAGGTTAATGGTGCGCTTTTGCTTCATATCGCGTACCCATTCGTCGAAGTACAGATGTTCGATGCGCCCTGTATTGAATGAAGAAGAACGGCGGAGGATACCGTGTACCTCATATCCTTTCTGTAATAAGAATTCGGCGAGAAACGAACCGTCCTGACCTGTTATTCCGGAGATTAAAGCTGTTTTCATATTGTAGGCTTCTTTATTGATTATTTTTTCGAGGGCAAAATTCGTTATTTTTTACGAGAATACAAAACTTATTGGCTACAAGCTACGAGCTACGAGTGACAAGTAGCTGCGCTATGGGTTACAAACAACTTGTAGCTCGTAGCTTGTAGCTTGTTACTTATATATTTTATCTACTATCAGCGCAATGGCTCCATCTCCCGTTACATTGCAGGCAGTGCCGAAGCTATCCATTGCAATGTAGAGTGCAATCATCAGTGCCTGTGCCGATTCATCGAAACCGAGCATGGATTGCAGGATACCCAGAGATGCCATGATGGCACCACCGGGAACTCCCGGAGCGGCTACCATCGTGATTCCCAGCATGAAAATGAAACCGGCAAATAAAGAGAAATCAAAAGGTATGCCTTGCATCATCATCAGAGCAAGGGCGCATGCTACGATCTTCAGCGTGCTGCCGGATAAATGTATCGTGGCACAAAGAGGGATAACAAAACCGGCAATATCAGAGGATACGCCGTTTTTCTTTGTCTGTTCCAGAGTAACAGGAATAGTGGCAGCGGATGACTGTGTTCCTAAAGCCGTGAAATAAGCGGGCAGCATCCGCCCCAACAGCTTAAAGGGATTTTTGCGGACAAACAGCGCAGCGATACAATATTGAAATACCAGCAGGAAGATGTGCAGCAGGAAGATTACGCCGATAATCTTTATAAATACCATTAAGATAGAGAATACCTGTCCCGAATGTGTCATATTAAGGAATATACCGAATATATAAATAGGAAGCAACGGCAGGATCACTGCACTGATCATACGGACAATGATATCCTGAAAATCACGTGCTGCATTCTTCAGTGTATCGTTTTTTAGTTGTGCAAGTCCCAACCCTAAAGTGAAAGCCAGTATCAGTGCCGTCATTACATTCATGAGTGGTGGAATGGCGACTGAGAAAAACGGCAATATCCCTTGCGCCTCGCTGACCTCTTCCAACGGGGCACCGGACTCTATCAGATGAGGAAATATCGTTACTCCTGTAAAGTAAGAGAGGAAACCGGAAAATAGGGTTGCCCCGTAAGCTATCAGTGCGGTAATCAACAGCAGTCGCCCGGCACCTTTACCGATGTCGGCGATAGCTACGGTAACCAATCCCACAATAATCAGCGGTATGGAGAAATTCAGAAATTCGCTGAAGATGCCGTTGAATGTAACGAACAGGCGTACCAATTCTCCGGGAAGAAAATTACCAAAAAGAATACCTAATGCGATGGCTATAAGGATACGCGGCAGTAAGCCGATATGTAGTTTTTTCATAAAACTGAATTTAAGTTTCTCCATTGAAATAGAGTTATGTTTGCAAAAGTACGATTTTTATTCGAAATTCATACGAACAAATGCCCTTGACATATTGTTTCCATTTCAATGAAACAATAACAAAAAAATGCAAGTTATGACAGAAAAAGGACAAAAGACAAACATCGGCTTAATCGGACTTGCCGTGATGGGGGAGAATTTAGCTTTGAATATGGCGGACAAGGGATGGCATGTGTCCGTGTTTAACCGCACTGTTCCGGGAGTGGAAGAAGGTGTGGTAGAACGCTTTATCAACGGTCGTGCCAAAGGGAAAAGTATTGAAGGATACACTGAAATTCCTGACTTTGTAGAGTCCATTTCCACCCCGCGCAAAATCATGATGATGGTGCGTGCCGGCAGTGCCGTAGATGAACTGATGGAACAACTCTTTCCGCATCTTTCTCCGGGAGATATCTTGATAGATGGAGGCAACTCAAACTATGAAGATACCAACCGCCGTGTGGCATTGGCCGAATCGAAAGGTTTCCGTTTTGTCGGTGCCGGTGTTTCGGGCGGTGAAGAAGGAGCGTTGAACGGTGCTTCTATTATGCCGGGTGGTTCCGTTACTGCCTGGGATGAAGTAAAGCCCATCCTGCAAAGTATTGCTGCACGTGCTGCCGATGGTACTCCTTGCTGTGACTGGATTGGTCCGGCCGGTTCGGGACATTTCGTTAAAATGATACATAATGGTATCGAATACGGTGATATGCAGTTGATAGCCGAAGCCTACTGGGTGATGAAGAATCTTCTGCAACTGAATAATGAAGACATGGCTTCCGTCTTTGCCCACTGGAATGAGGGTAAGTTGCGTAGCTATCTGATAGAAATCACAGCCAATATTCTTCGGCATAAGGATAAGGCGGGCGGTTACCTGATTGACAAGATACTGGACACCGCCGGGCAGAAAGGCACCGGTAAATGGTCCGTTATCAATGCAATGGAATTGGGTATGCCCCTGGGACTGATTGCAACGGCTGTTTTTGAGCGTAGTCTTTCAGCGCAGAAAAATCTGCGTGAGGCAGCTTCCAAACAATTCATTTGTCAGCGCTCACAAGTGGTCTATAATAAACCGGAACTGGTGAAAGATATTTATTCCGCTTTGTATGCTTCCAAACTGGTATCTTATGCACAAGGTTTCGCCGTGTTGCAAAAGGCGTCCGAATCTTTCGGCTGGGATCTCGATCTGGCATCCATTGCCCGTATGTGGCGCGGAGGTTGTATCATCCGCAGTATATTCCTGAATGATATAGCTGCTGCTTTTGAGGCACAGCAGAAGCCGAAGCATTTGCTGCTCGCTCCTTATTTCCGGGAAGAAATCAAAGAGTTGCTCTCCGGCTGGAAACACCTCGTAGCCCATGCGATGAAAGAGGAACTGCCTGTTCCGGCTTTCTCTTCCGCATTGAACTATTTCTATTCGCTGGTATCTGCGAAGCTCCCCGCTAATATGATTCAAGCTCAGCGTGACTATTTCGGCGCACATACCTTTGAGCGTACCGATGAACTCCGCGGACAGTTCTTCCATGAAAACTGGACCGGACATGGCGGAGATACAAAATCAGGTACCTATAATGTATAAAATGAAGCCCTGGTAATAAAATTATGAAGCAAGAGCTAATGACTTTATTACAAGGGCTAATTTGCAGAAGCTAATCAAAAAAAACAAGATTCTATGAGTAAATTTGTAATGATCATATTCGGTGCTTCGGGCGACTTGACGAAACGCAAACTGATGCCGGCACTCTACTCGCTCTACAAGGATAATCGTTTGCCCGAAGGATTTGCCATTCTCGGTATCGGCCGTACCGACTACGCGGATGAAACTTATCGCGACTATATCCTGAATGAGCTGGAGCATTTTGTCACACCGGCCGAAGTGGGAATGAAAGAGTTCTGCACTCATTTGCACTACCTTAGTATGGACCCTGCCATAGAAGAAGGTTACGGAACCCTGGACAGCCGTTTGCAGGAAATCACCGGTGAAAAGAAACCGGACAATTTACTGTTCTATCTCGCTACGCCCCCCTCACTTTATGGCGTCATCCCTCTACACCTGAAAACAGCCGGATTGAATCGTAAACATACCCGCATCATCGTCGAAAAGCCTTTCGGCTACGACCTGAAGTCGGCACAAGAATTAAACCATATCTATGCTTCCGTTTTCGAAGAGTCTCAGATTTATCGTATCGACCACTTTCTCGGCAAGGAGACGGCACAAAATATCCTTGCTTTCCGTTTTGCCAATGGCATCTTCGAGCCGTTATGGAATCGTAATTACATCGATTATGTAGAAGTTACCGCTGTCGAGAATCTCGGTATCGAACAGCGTGGCGGCTTCTATGACGGTACAGGCGCTTTGCGCGACATGGTGCAGAACCACCTTATCCAACTGGTGGCCCTCACTGCCATGGAGCCTCCCGCTGTCTTCACCGCCGATAATTTCCGTAACGAAGTGGTAAAAGTCTACGAGTCACTGAAACCTCTGACGGATGAAGATTTGAATGAACATATAGTCCGCGGACAATATACCGCTTCCGGTTCTAAAAAGGGCTACCGTGAAGAGAAGAACGTCCCCGCCGACTCGCGCACTGAAACTTACATCGCCATGAAGATCGGTATTGATAACTGGCGTTGGAGCGGCGTACCTTTCTACATCCGCACAGGAAAGCAGATGCCTACCAAGGTAACGGAAATCGTAGTGCACTTCCGTGAAACGCCCCATCAGATGTTTCATTGCCATGGCGGACACTGTCCGCGGGCTAACAAACTAATCCTCCGCCTGCAACCCAACGAAGGTATTGTGCTGAAATTCGGCATGAAAGTTCCCGGACCGGGCTTCGATGTAAAGCAAGTGATGATGGACTTCAGTTACGACCAACTGGGCGGACACGCTACGGGCGATGCTTATGCCCGTCTGATTGAAGACTGCATTCAGGGCGACCCGACACTCTTTACCCGCAGTGATGCTGTCGAAGCCTCCTGGCGTTTCTTTGATCCTGTGCTGCGCTATTGGAATGAATATCCTGACGCGCCTCTCTACGGTTATCCTGTCGGAACCTGGGGCCCGCTGGAAAGTGAAGCTATGATGCACGAACATGGTGCCGACTGGACCAATCCGTGTAAGAACCTTACGAACACTGATCAATATTGTGAGTTATGAAAACTTATATCTATAGTACAGCTGCTGAAACGGCACGAGCTCTCATCAAGCATCTTATTAGTTTGATGGAGGAAGAGCCGCAGAAGATTTTTCACATAGCATTCAGTGGAGGCAGCACGCCCTCGCTCATGTTCGATTTGTGGGCAGAAGAATTCAAGGATGTCACTCCGTGGAGTCGTATGCGTATTTATTGGGTGGACGAACGGTGTGTACCTGCCGAAGACTCGGAGAGTAATTATGGTAATATGCGCCGGTTGTTGCTGGATGAAGTGGGAATGCCTGAGGAATATATTTTTCCTATTGATGGCAGCAACGATCCCGATGATGAGGCGAATAGCTATTCTCGCATAGTGCGTTGCAATGCGCCACTCTGGCATGGCTTTCCGGCTCTTGATATTGTTCTGCTGGGGGCGGGAGAAGACGGACATACCTCGTCCATTTTCCCCGGTCAGGAGTATTTGCTTTCTTCTTTCCATCCTTATGAGGTAAGTGTTAATCCCTACAATGGGCAGAAGCGCATAGCCATGACCGGCTGTCTGCTTTTTAATGCCAAGCAGCTGATTTTCTTTGTGACAGGCAGAAACAAGTCCAACGTTGTGCGCGATATTCTGGATTCGGGGGATACCGGTCCGGCTGCCTATGTGGCGCACCATGCCTGGAATGTGGAAGTGTTTATGGATGAGCTGGCGAAACCCCAACCCATCCATGAGAGTGATTTATAAAAAAAGAGAGTGATTTATCGTCAATTGGACGTTCCGCTTTCCAGAATGCTGACGATGGAGAACAGCGTGAAACAGATGCCGCCTAATCCTGCCAATACGCGTGCGGGAACAAAGTAGACATCATTCAGCGTTGTCATTTCAAACAGAAAAGCAGAGAGGAAAAGACAAGTAAGCGCGGTGAGCACCGGAATGAGCGGAATTCGGTTTGCCAGCTTAAAGACGTTCCGCCAAATAACAGCCAGCAGAATTACTTTGCTGGATATACTGTAACAAACTAAACCCAGACCTATCATAATGTATCCGGTGGAAGACTTGCCCGGGTCGGCATTCGTCAGCACCCAAAGTCCCCACAGGATACTCAGTGTACCCATCACCAATACGAGGGCGGGCCACCATTTCCGTTCGGCACCACTATAAGAGTTACGTATCTGCCGGACAATGGTAGCAACCAGTGCAACCAGGCTCGTACAGATACATGCCAGTCCGGCCATTACGTGTCCGGCCACATAGTAAGCGGTGTGGATATCGCTTTGTCCCAATAACCAGAATGCCCAAACCCATGTGATGACGGCGAAAACAACAGCCAGAATGATGAGTATGTCCGCCTGTGCCGAAGAGAATGACTTGGCAGGTACGGCATGGTCCGTCTTTTTGGAATTTTGCGTGATGAAGGTGAAGCGGGTGGAAGAGGTGGCAGTGGTGGCTACACATGCAGTAATGAAAGCTACCCCGCAGATGACATGTCCCGCAACGAAATGGGCCACCGTACTGCCGTCATTAATGTATGTCATTCCACCGATGAAACACACCACGGCAGCCAGATAGCCGATGATGGGCAGGGCATATTTTGCCGCCGTACTATACGTGTGGATAATCTGCCGGATGATGGTACCTGCCGTAGCGAACAGCGCGATACATATCATTCCTAAAGAGAAGACCACGGGTCCCGCAACGAATCGGTTCGTGTCCGTCCCCATGTCGAGCACAAAGGCTCCGTAGCCGAAACAAAAAAGGGCCATCAGCAATGGGATAGCCCTGAAAAGGATACTAATACCGTAATTCATAACTGTTATCGTTTTTAAGTTTCCCCTTCCAACAGTATTCCTTATGGTTTGTTTTCGGTTTTAATATTTATTTATTTCCGTATGATATTCTCCTGTACTTTCCAAGAACTTTGCAAGATATTCATTTGTTTGTATTTATACTTACTAACAACTTAACGTCAAATAAATTATGTGTAAGATCAATATGTTTCTCATCACAGCACTCCTGGTTATCCTGTCGATAATACCTCATAATCGTGCAAATGCTTGTACCCGTGTAGTCTATCATGGTGATAATAATATGATAATAACCGGTCGTACTATGGATTGGAAAGAAGATACCCGTAGTAATATCTGGATTTTCCCGCGAGGTATGGAGCGCAACGGAGAGGTAGGTAAGGACCCGATGCGTTGGAAATCTAAATACGGCAGTGTGATAACCTCGGCTTATGACATCTGTAGCACTGACGGTATGAATGAAAAAGGACTCGTTGCCAATCTGTTGTGGCTGGCAGAATCATCCTATCCCCAGTGGAACGGTGAGAGGCCGGCCTTGTCCATAGCCGCCTGGGTGCAATATATGCTTGATAATTTTGCAACGGTGGATGAGGCTGTTGCCGAGGTAGAAAAGAATACTTTCGATGTGGTGTCGGATATGATGCCCGACGGTACGCGTATGGCTACCCTTCATCTTTCCATTTCGGACGCTACGGGTGATAATGCTATTTTTGAGTATGTAGGCGGAAAGTTGGATATTCATCATAGCAAAGCATATCAGGTTATGACAAACTCACCTGTGTTTGGTCAGCAACTGGCGCTTGATGATTACTGGAAGAATATTGGAGGAACCACTTTTTTGCCGGGTACCAATCGTGCTGCCGACCGTTTTGTGAGAGCTTCTTTCTATATAAATGCTATTCCTAAAACAGAAGATACCCGTACAGCCTTGGCCAGTGTATTCAGCGTGATACGCAATACTTCCGTTCCGTTCGGTATCAGCACTCCTGATCAGCCGAATATTTCTTCAACCCGATGGAGGACGGTTTCCGATCAGAAGGATAAAGTTTATTACTTTGAATCTACTTTATATCCCAATGTTTTTTGGGTTGACTTTAAGGATGTGGATTTCTCAGAGAAAGCGCCTGTCAAGAAGTTGAATCTTCTTTCCGGTAAAACGTATGCGGGAAATACTGCCAAAGAGTTTGTTGCTGCAAAACCTTTCCGGTTCTTGGGAATCAAATAGTATGGATTTTACGCTCATAAAAAAAATGAAATGCACCCTGACTACGCTTAGAAAGGGTGCATCTCTGCAAAACAAACAAACAGTTTCAACCTTTTATGATCAAAACTGAGATATACTATATATACTACGAATATATCTTAGGTTTTCTATCCAAAAAACCTTGTATCTGCAAAGGAAGCTAATTTTGAAAGAAATGTCCCTAATTCTTTTTTACTTGTTATAAATAAAAGTCTCCGGGTGTATAAATAAAAATCTAAATCATTTGGATATTAGATATTTATATATCTTGTGATTTTGGGCGGACGGTAAATAAAAAAGCACTTCCTGTCGTTCGCTCACGGAGGAAGTGCTTCACACAAAAACTAAACTAGACTTAACTAAACTATTCTATTGGGGGAAGTTTCACAACTTCCTTTATCTGTTCGATGCAAAGGTAAAAAAACATTTTTTAATATGCAATAGGAAATTATATTTTGTCGACAGATTCGGATATTTTATCGACAAATGAATGTTATTTCTTAGCTCCTTTTATCCAGGAAGGTTTGAAATACCTGTTTATAACTATCGCTGACAGGGATATACGTTTTATCAAACACAATTCGTCCCCGATCAATAACTCTTATTTTTTCTTTCTGTACAATATAAGATCTGTGAACCCGCATGAAACGGGATGTTGGTAATAATTCCTCCATCGATTTCATACTCATAAGCGATAAAATAGGCCGGGCTGTATCTTCTGTATAAATCTTAACATAATCCTTCAAACCTTCTACATAAAGTATCTTTTTAAGTTCTATTTGTACTAGTTTATAATCACTTTTTACAAATATACTTTCTATTTCTTCTTTAGGCTGTTGCAATAGTTCAAACCATTGTACGGCTTTATTAGCTGCCTGCAAGAAATCTACGTAAGAAATAGGTTTTAGCAGATAATCCAAAGCATTCACCTTATAACCGTCAATAGCATATTGCTCAAAAGCGGTGCTAAAAACGATGCGGGTATGTGCATCCACCATTTTAGAGAATTCCAGACCGTTAAGTTCAGGCATCTGTATGTCAAGGAAAAGCAAATCCACTTGCTTATCCGGCAGTTCCTTCATAGCCTGTACGGCACTGGAATACTTTCCTTTCAATGTCAGGAACGGAGTTTTGTTGACGTAGCTTTCCAGTAAATTTAAAGCTAAAGGTTCGTCATCTACTATGGCACAAGTCAGATTCATACTTACTACTTAATACTTAATACTTAAAACCGATTTATATTCTTTCCCATCATCGCTCACTCCCTGATTCCATTCATACTGTCCGGGATAAGTTAATTCCAGGCGTTTCCGCACTTGCTCCAGTCCTATGCCACTTCCACTTTTGTCAGTCTGGCTTTTGGGGTGGTAGCTGTTGGTAATTTCGCAGCATACCTGACCGGGGCTTTCACTGAAATGGATGTGGATAAAACTGGGTTCGGTGGGAGAGATGCCATGCTTGAAGGCATTCTCTATGAGGGAGATGAAAATGAGCGGGGCTATTTCCGTACGACTATCAGCAGGAACATCTATTTGCGTCTCTACGGTTACGTTTGCGGAGAGGCGGATGCGCATCAGTTCAATGTAGTTGCGGATGAAATCCATCTCTTTGCCAAGAGAGACGAAATTCTGTTGGTTGTCGTATAGGACGTGACGCAGCAGGCGGCTTAATTCCTGAATGGCGGCTTGTGCTTTATCGCTGTCGAAGGCGATAAGGGCATAGATGTTGTTCAGGGTGTTGAGCAGGAAGTGCGGATTCAGTTGATTACGCAAGTTTTTCAGTTCCGCTTCCGTACGGCTCTTCTCGGCTTCCCGGCGTGCAGCTTCTACTTTTATCCAACGGCCACTCATACGGATAGCGGCTGCCAGCCCTACGGTGAGAACCATTGAGAAGACATCACGCAGGATGAAGATCCAGCTGGGAGGCCCGGGACGTTTGTGAGCTTCGGGTTTCACATACGTATGGAAGATGAAATCTTGCCAAAAGTGTACACCGACAGCTGTGCAAAGTATGAGCAGAAGATTCAGTACTACATATTGCTTGATGCGTCCCTCAAATAAGAAATGAGGGATGAAGAAACAGTAGTTTATGTAGAACACGATCAGGAATGATATCGGAACCGCACTGCCATGACGTAAATAGTCTACCCAGCTTATCGTAAATCCGCCACGATTCATCAGCAGAAACGGGAAAGCGAAAACGATTCCCCATCCGATGATGTGGATGAGAACTTCTACAATCCGGCGAGGTTGGGAGTCTTGCATAATCATGTTACAAAAATAATAATTTTAATGAAGAATGAAGAATGAGGAATGAAGAATTTCCATACAAATATGACTGCGCGGCATAATTCTTCATTCTTCATTTTTCATTCTTCATTTATTCGTATCTTATAGCCTCTATCGGGTCCAGATCCGCCGCCTTCTTAGCCGGATACCAGCCGAAGAATACACCGGTGACCGTACAAACGGCGAAGGAGAGGAATACACTCCATGCCTGGATGTAGATAGGCCAGTGGGCTACGTTCTTTACGATGAAGGAGGCTCCGCAGCCAATGACGACTCCGATGATACCACCTGTGATACTGATAAGGATGGCCTCGATCAGGAATTGCGAGAGAATATCCACACCACGGGCACCGACAGACATACGCAGACCGATTTCACGGGTACGCTCCGTCACGCTGACGTACATGATGTTCATGATACCGATACCACCTACTACCAGGGAGATACCGGCGATACATGCCAGAAGTGTCGTCATCAGGTCGGTAGTGGAGTTCAGCATGGTGCTGAGTTCCTGTTGGCTGCGAATGGTGAAGTCGTCGTCATCACTCTCTTTCAGCTTATGGTTGCGGCGCAGGATGGTGGTGATTTCATCCGTTGCATAATCCGTCATATCCTCGGAGAGGGCGGAGGCGAAGACACCTTGCAGGTATGTGACGGCAAGCATACGTTTCATTACCGTGGTATAAGGTGCCAGTACGATTTCGTCCTGGTCCATACCCATGGAGTTATAGCCTTTGGCTTTAAGTACGCCCACTACGCGCAGGGGCACCTGGTTGAAACGGATGATATGTCCGATAGGGTCCTGTCCGTTCGGGAAAAGGTTGTCCACAATGGTCTTACCGATGATGCAGACTTTGGCGGCACTCTGAATGTCCGCTTCGGTAAACATCTCGCCACTCTCTACGCTCAACTGGCGGATTTCGAGATATTCGGTACCTACACCATTTACAGAGGCAGGATAGTTATTGTTTCCTGCAATGAGCTGTCCGCTGGACGATACATTGGGGCTGACGGCTGCCAGGAAGTTGGTTTCATCCCGCAGGGCTTCGTAATCGGTCAGCTTCAGTGTCTGCATGGACGAGGCATCCTGGCGGACACCGCCACGCGTATCACCACCCGGATGAATCATAATCATATTCGAACCCATTTCCGCGATCTGTGCCTGAATACTTTTCTTCGAACCTTGCCCGATGGCGAGCATGGTGATGACGGATGCCACACCGATGATGATACCCAGCATGGTGAGGAAGGCGCGAAGCTTATTGTTGGCAAGGGCGCGGAGGGCTATTTTGAAAAGGTTTGTTCCGTTCATTGTTTTTTTTAGTTACGGGCTACAAGCTACAAGCTACGAGTGCTTGGCAGCATGGCAGCGCAGCTACTTGTAACTCGTAGCTGGTAGCTTGTAGCTGGTTTATCAATCTTCATCACTTTTTGGCAGCGCTGCCAGAGCTTCTGCCGCTGAAAGGATTTTCGGGTTCACCGTATCTTCCGTCACGTGCCCGTCGCGCAGACGGATATTCCGGCTACTGTATTGAGCTATTTCGGGGTTATGGGTGACAAATATAATCGTACGTCCTTCGGCATGCAGTTTCTGGAAGAGAACCAATATATCAAAAGAAGTACGTGTATCCAGATTACCCGTTGCTTCATCGGCAAGGATTACCGCAGGGTTGTTCACCAGGGCACGGGCGATGGCTACACGCTGCATCTGTCCACCGGACATCTGGTTCGACTTATGTTCCAGGCGGTCGCCGAGCCCCACTGCTTGCAGGGCTTCGATGGCGCGTTGCCTGCGTTCGGCTGCTGAGACGGAGGCGTTGTACATCAGGGGCAATTCCACATTCTCTACGGCAGTGGTCTTTGCCAACAGATTGTAGCTCTGGAAGACAAAGCCTATCTTCCGGTTCCGCAGGATGGCGCGTTGAGGTTTGCTCATGGTGCGTACGGATATGCCATCCAGCAGATATTCGCCGCTGGTGGGAGTATCTAGGCAGCCCAGGGTGTTCAACAGCGTTGACTTACCGGAGCCGGATGTACCCATGATGGTCACGAACTCCCCTTCGGTGATGGAGAAGGAGACGCCACGCAGGGCATGGACCGTTTCATCGCCCACCTGAAAGTCGCGCCGGATATTTTGTAATTCTATAACTGTTTTGCTCATTGTTTCGGAATTGTTTCGTTGAATAAATTAAGTTACGAGCTACGAGCTACCAGTAACGAGTTGCTGCGCTGTACTCGTGGGCGAATAATAATTCGCCCGGCTATCACGCCGAAAGGTACTTGTCACTTGTAGCTTGTAGCTCGTTACTTATCGCGCTTTGCGCGATAAATTATCATTTACTATTCTTTTTCTTATTATTTCCCGGAGGGCCCGGCATGAAAGGACTTCTTTCGCCATCTCCCTGTCCTTCGGCTATAGTGGTTTCGGCACCTGTGCTAATCACCGCATCGGATACTATTTGTGTACCTTCGTTGATACCGCCTGTAATTTCGGTGACAATCCCGTTAGAGATACCTATGCTGACCGGGTGTGCAGTGAATGTGTCACCTTCACGAGTCCAGACTTTATGTTCACCTTCGCAATCTTTAACCACTGCATTCGATCCTACCAGTGGAACGGCAGGCGTAAAGCGCAGCGCTTTTGCCGGAACGCTCAGTACTCCTTGTTTATCCAGAGTGTAGATAGTGATGTTTGCCGTCAGCCTCGGTTTCAGCTTCAAGTCCGGATTGTGGGCGGAGATGACTACTTCATAAGTAACTACCGTAGTGGTGGTAGTGGTGCTGCTTGAACTGCTTGTGGCTCCCAGACGAATCTGTGTCACTTTTCCTTCGAACACATCATTCGGATAAGCGTCTACCGTGAAACTTACACGCTGTCCTTCTTCCACATCGCCTATATCGGCTTCATCCACGTCAGCTACTACCTGCATCTGTGTCAGGTCGGCAGCGATGGTGAAGAGGGTCGGGGTTTCGAAGCCGGAAGCTACCGTCTGTCCTTCTTCCACATCGCGGCTGATGACAACGCCGTCGATAGGAGAGGTGATGGTTGCGTATGACAGATTGCGCTCTGCTTTGGCCAGAGAGGCTTTACTGCTGTCGAAGGCGCTCTTTGCTTTCTGGTAGTTATAAAGACTTTGCTCGTAATCCGTATCACTGATGAGTTGTTTCTCATGCAATCCTTTGTTACGCTCGTAATTCTTCTGTTGATATTCATATTCGGCTTTGGCACCGTCGTAAGTAGCCTTTTGCGATGCTAATTCGCTTTGCAGGGTTACTTTGTCCATTTCGGCAATGAGCTGCCCTTTGGTTACTACTGAGTTATAGTCTGCGTACAACCTATCGATGATACCGCTGACCTGTGTACCTACTTCCACTTCGGTCACCGGTTCGATAGTGCCTGTGGCCGTCACGGAATTGGAGATGTTGGCGCGGTCTACGGTGGCCGTCTCATATACCACTTTCCGCTTTTTGGCTTGTCCGCCAAATGCCCAAATAGCTATGCCGGCTACAATAATGACTCCGACCGCTAAGCTGATAATTTTCTTTTTATTCATACCTTATGTTTCTTATCTCGTTGAATGATATATTATATCTCTGAATTAATTTTTACATTGTACCTTGTTCCCGAATCAGTCGTTACTTCATCCTAAATCAGTCGTTACCTTATCCTATTTCAGTCGTTACTTCATCCTATTTCAGTCGTTACCTTATTCTGGTTATTCTAAAATAATTGATAATCAGGGAATTGAAATCGAATGAGCTACTGGGAAATATGCTGACATGTAGGTTCGTTTACGTCATACGGTTACAACTGTATGCCTTCGCCCTGGTAGAAGCGGAGCAACTGTGCATTCAGTATTGCCATGTACTTGGCTTGCAGTGTTTCCTGCTGTGCGTTGAGCAGATTATTCTTCTCAGTCAGCAGTTCCACGGTATTCTTCATGCCCAGGTTGAATTGTTCCTGAATCAGATCGTAACTGGTCTGTGTGCTGCGCAATTTCTCGGCAGCGGCAACATATTGCTGCTGTGCGCTGTTGGCATCCAGCCAAAGGTTTTCTATGGTCTTGTATAAAGTCTTCTGCTGATCCTGCAAGTCCAGTTCACTGGTCTGCTTTTGCAGACGGGCCTTTTGCACGGCACTCTTGGTCTGACGGTTGGTGAAGATGGGGATACTTACGGTCAGTCCCAGTGAGTTGTTCCAATTATTCTTTACCTGTTCGGAGAAGGAAAAGTCGTTGCCGTTGGCATTCGTTGTACCGATACCTGCGCTGAGGCTTAATGTCGGAATATATCCCGCTTTAGCGATGCTGATGTCAAGGTCGGATGCCTTAACATTCAGTTTGCCCGACTCTATCTCCGGGCGGAAAGTGAGGGCGGCTTGATACACATCCGTCTTGGTGGGTAGGGGTATCAATACATTCTCATCTCCCAGTGAGGGCAGATACAGGTTCATTTCCTTTTCACCATCCAGTTCAAGTAGTTGTTTCAGTTGTAGTTTATAGTCCTGAAGGGTGGCTTGTGCCGTCACTAACTGATATTTATCTGTACTGACCTGTGCATCCAGTTGCGCAAGGTCACTCTTGGCGATGCTTCCGGCTTCCAACAATTGCTGTCCGCGGTCACGTTCGGCCTGGCTGACGGCAAGTGTATTTTCGTTCACTTTCACAGCTTCGGCGGCATAGAGTATCTGTACGTATATCTGTGCGATGCTTTCCTCGATGGAATTTTCACTCTCGGCAACGTTGAGCTCGGCGATGCGATTGTTCAGTTGCTGTTGCTTGATGGTGTTCAGACGTTTGCTACCGTTGTAAAGAGTCCAGTTGGCATCAATGCCATAACTGCCGTTGTACGAGGTTTTACTGCTACTGCTGGTGATGTTGTCGCCACTGATGATGGTACCGCTTTCACTGTTCGGGCGGTTCACAATGCGCTGGCTGATACTTGCCGAGAGGCTGGGAAAAAGAGCAGCCTTGGCCGTTTTTACATCTACTTCTGCGCTTTCCGCACTGATACGGTTACGCTTCAGGGTGATGTTGTGTTGCAAGGCATAGTCGATGCAAGTCTGCAAATCCCACTGAGCGGGAAGTGCAGTGTCAGCTTCGGGAGCGGCATCGGATGCCGTTAACTCTTGCGATGCAATGGGAGCGGCGTCCTGTGCCCGCAGTGTCGTGCTGCCGACACAGGCGCTTGCTACGCAGAGTGTTATCACTGTCAATCTTCTTACGTTTCTCATATCTTCGTTATGCTATATTGTTTAACGCTTGCGAAGATACGGTGTCGGAAAATGCCCCGCAAAAGAGATAGACAGTTCTGAATTTTTCGTCGTCGGAATGCTTTTTTGTGTCGATGACTAACTTTTTACCCTTTTATTTGTTATTTAATATATAAAAGTTTTATATTTGTAATGATTATAAATTTTCTATTATGAAGAATACAGTCCTGAAAATCTGGCGTTTTTACGTCGATGGTTTCCGAGGTATGACACTTGGGAGAACCTTATGGTTCATTATTCTGGTGAAACTCTTCATCATGTTCTTCATATTGCGCCTTTTCTTCTTTCCCAATTATCTGAATACGCCGGCCGTAGGCGGGGATAAAGAAGAGTATGTGGGCAGGGAGCTCATCCATCGTGCTATTGGTGATCCGCCAGGCGAAGCAATAGCTCCTTTAACTCCTGAGTAAAGCAACTAACAATTAATAACTATAACTCGATTTCTTATGCTTGAACACATCGACACTTCTCTGATTGACTGGTCGAGGGCACAATTTGCACTGACCGCTATTTATCATTGGATTTTTGTGCCGCTCACGCTGGGGCTGGCAGTCATCATGGGTATCATGGAGACCATGTATTATCGTACGGGTGATGAGTTTTGGAAACGCACCGCCAAGTTTTGGATGAAACTATTCGGTATCAACTTTGCCATAGGCGTGGCGACGGGACTGATTCTGGAGTTTGAGTTCGGAACCAACTGGAGCAATTACAGCTGGTTTGTGGGCGATATCTTCGGGGCGCCGCTTGCTATCGAAGGCATTCTGGCCTTCTTTATGGAGGCTACTTTCATCGCGGTCATGTTCTTTGGCTGGGACAAGGTGAGCAAGAAGTTTCACCTGGCATCTACCTGGCTGACGGGACTTGGTGCTACGATTTCGGCCTGGTGGATACTTGTGGCAAATGCATGGATGCAAAATCCGGTGGGGATGGAGTTCAATCCGGATACAGTGAGAAATGAGATGGTGGACTTTTGGGCAGTGGCTTTGTCGCCTACGGCGGTGAATAAGTTTTTCCATACGGTGTTGTCCGGCTGGGTGCTGGGTGCCGTGTTTGTGGTAGGTGTGGCGTGCTGGTTTCTGCTGAAGAAGCGGAATAAGAAGTTCGCATTGTCCAGCATAAAGATAGCTGCCTGGGTAGGTTTAGTTTCGGCCCTGCTCTCTGCATGGACGGGAGACGGTTCGGGCTATCAGGTGGCACAGACGCAGCCGATGAAGTTGGCTGCCATGGAAGGATATTATGAGGGGCAGCAGGGGGCCGGATTGGTTGCCATCGGTATGCTGAATCCTGAAAAAAAGACTTATAATGACGGACAGGATCCTTTCCTGTTCAGAATAGAGATACCAAAGATGCTTTCGTTACTGGCGGAAAGGAAGTTGGATGGATTCGTGCCCGGTATCACGGATCTTATTGAGGGTGGTTATCAGTTGAAGGATGGAACGCAGGCACTTTCTGCCGAGGAGAAGATAGAACGCGGGAAAACAGCGATTGGTGCGCTGGCTGCTTATCGTGCCGCACAGGCTGCGGATAACGATGCCGAAGCTGTGGAAGCTGCCAAGGTGTTGAAGGAAAATGTAGCTTATTTTGGTTATGGATATATTAAGGATGTAAATGACCTGGTGCCTAATGTGCCACTGACATTCTATGCATTTCGCGTGATGGTGATGTTGGGCGGATACTTTATACTATTCTTTATAGTTGTATTGTTCCTGGCATACAAGCGGGATTTGTCAAAAATGAAATGGATGCACTGGGTAGCTCTGCTGACTATTCCATTGGGCTATCTGGCCGGACAAGCCGGATGGGTGGTTGCCGAATGTGGGCGTCAGCCATGGGCCATACAGGATATGCTGCCTGTAAATGCAGCTATCTCAAAGTTGGATGTCGGCTCCGTGCAGACAACATTCTTCATCTTTCTGGTATTGTTTACCGTCATGCTGATAGCCGAAATCGGTATCTTGCTGAAAGCGATAAAGAAAGGACCGGAAAATGAGGATTAATTAAGACTTAATCTTTAATACTTAATACTTAAATTATATGACCTACGTTTTTCTACAACAATATTGGTGGTTCGTGGTATCATTGCTGGGAGCCCTTCTTGTATTCCTGCTGTTTGTGCAGGGTGGTAATTCGCTTATTTTCTGCCTGGGCAAGACGGAAGAGCACAGGAAAATGATGATTAACTCTACCGGTCGGAAGTGGGAGTTTACGTTCACTACGCTGGTAACGTTTGGTGGTGCGTTCTTTGCATCTTTCCCATTGTTTTATAGCACGAGTTTTGGTGGTGCGTACTGGCTTTGGATGATTATTCTGTTCAGTTTTGTGTTGCAGGCTGTCAGCTATGAGTTCCAGAGCAAGGCGGGAAATCTGCTGGGAAAGAATACATACCGTACATTCCTGGTGATTAATGGAGTAGTAGGTCCGGTGCTGCTGGGCGGTGCGGTGGCTACGTTTTTCACCGGTTCGGAGTTTTATATCGATAAGGGGAATATGACGAATACGGTGATGCCGGTTATCAGTCATTGGGCAAATGGCTGGCATGGTCTGGATGCGTTGACTAATCCATGGAATGTAGTGCTTGGGTTGGCGGTGTTCTTCCTGGCTCGTATTCTGGGAGCTCTTTACTTTATTAATAATATTGATGATAAAGATCTGGTGGCACGTAGCCGCCGTTCGTTGATAGGTAATTCCGTGCTGTTCCTGGTGTTCTTCCTGTCGTTTGTTATCCGCACGCTGTTGGCAGATGGATATGCGGTGAATCCGGAGACGGGTGAAGTCTTTATGGAACCATATAAGTATCTGACGAACTTTATCGAAATGCCGCTGGTATTGGTGTTGTTCCTGATAGGAGTGGTGCTGGTGCTGTTCGGTATAGGAAAGAGTTTGTTGAAGACAAAGTTTGATAAAGGTATCTGGTTTACGGGCATAGGTACGGTGCTGGCGGTACTTGCATTGTTGCTGGTTGCAGGATATAATAATACGGCTTATTATCCTTCTACCAATGATTTGCAGAGTTCACTGACGTTGGCAAACAGTTGCTCCAGCCAGTTTACGCTGAGGGTAATGTTCTATGTTTCCTTCCTGGTTCCGTTTGTTCTTGCGTATATCTTCTATGCTTGGAGAAGTATTGATATACATAAGATTAGTGAAAAGGAAATGAAAGATGGAGGACATGCGTATTAGATAGTTACGAGTTACGGGCTACAAGCTACGAGTAGCTGCGCTGTCACACTGAAAAGTACTCATAGCTTGTAGCCCGTAACTCGTAACTATTTATAATGTACCTGTTGCATCCCGATCAGCCTGTCGTACCTTTCTCCAAAGGCCCGGTGGTAAACAAGGATCAGATATTCATTCTCTGTCTCATAGAAATTCCCCTCTGCCTGTGCAGTACTTCCTGCGGTGGTACTGGGAGCCACATATAAGTATTGATAATTATACGCTCCCTGTTTCAGCAATTGCGTGCATTCATAAGCATGCGCTTCTGCATTATACTTCAACCGACTCTCTTCATTAAAATTATCATAAGTAAAAGCTCCTTGCAGATAGAAGTTCCCTTCAGTTAGCGGGTTCTCCCATAGCAAAGAGAAATGAACGAAGAAGTAATCTGCTTCCGTAGCATTATCTACCGCCTCGTCATATCGTATTACGAAGCGTCCGTTCTGATCCTGATCGTAACTGTAGTTTAGTAAGCGAGGCTCGTCCGGGCGGAGTGTGACATGATAGTAAGGAGCATGATAACGAATACTCTCCACACCTTGCGAAGCATAGCGGGTACTCACCATTTCAAAACGCCGGTACTCGTTTCCCGCAGGAAATATCAAGGCCCGGTTATGTTCGTAACGTAGCTGATCAGGACCAATATAGGAAGGGTGCAGATTCGTTACCCAGTTATCCGTACGATTATCCTGTAAGACGTGTACTTTGACTTCATTCTGCGGATTGCGGATAGGATATCCTTTATACTGAATACTAAAACTCACCTGCTGGTGCGTCTTATTCCGGTCTATCTCAGTGTCACTGCTGACTTGTGCCGATACGTTCACCTCCTTTTGCAATACCCGGAAGCAGGTAGTGAAAGCCGGCTTATTCTTTCCCTCCGCATCGTCATAAACCGTCAGACGGTAGTTACCCGAAAGTTTCAGTTGTACCTGGTCGTTAGGAAGTGTCAGACGGTAATGCGTGTAGGGCAGGGTAGTATTGACGGAAATATCATGATCTTCTATCGGATTGTCATTGAAACCGTCCAGATATTCTGTTTCGGAAAGATCCGAAGGTGTCCAGTCCGCATTGCAGTGTGTGAGGATGTACTGGTAGCGGTGGTAATCGTGAGTCAGGTGGTCGAAAGATATTTCTACAGTTTCATTCTCTCCCAGCCGGATGACGGCAGGAGACATATAATCATTGTTGGCAATGACCTGCACTGTATGTATATGCTGATTATAAACCTCCGTACGCTGGGCATGCACCCCGCAACAGATGATACAAATCAAGAATAGCGACAAGACTTTTTTCATTCCTTACCATATTAAGCATACAAATATACACAGATTATTTCTTTTTCTTCTTCTCAGTCTTCTGCTTCTTGACTTCTTTCTTTTCTACCGGAGGGAATTTGGGAACCAATTTCATCAATCTCAGGATTTGCGACTGTCTCCGCAGAATGTAAGCTGACGGATGCGCCGAATCAAAACGTATAGGATTGGGGAGTGTTGCCGCTATCAATGCACATTGTCCCGCAGTCAGTTTGGCGGCAGTGGTATGGAACTTATATTTGGCGGCAGCTTCTGCTCCATAAATACCTTGTCCCATTTCGATGGAGTTGAGATAAACTTCCATAATCCGTTCTTTCGACCAGCATAGTTCTATCAACCAGGTGAAATAAACTTCGAATCCCTTTCGTATCCATGAGGATTGCGGCCAAAGGAATACATTCTTTGCGGTCTGTTGGCTAATAGTACTGGCACCCCGTTTCCGTTTGCGGGTTTCATTCTCTTTCATGGCCTTTTTTATCTCTTCGAAATCGAAGCCGTTGTGGGTGGCAAAGCGATTATCTTCCGAAGCGATAACTGCCATCGGCAAGTGAGGGGAGATCTTATCGAAAGAAACCCAAGTATGATGCCATACCGGCTTTTCGCCTTTGAAGAGTTGCTGGGTACTGCGGATTACCATGAGGGGAGTGGTGTAAACAGGGATAAAGCGATACAGCACCACTGCCAGAATAGTGGAAATAAAGAAAAAGAGTATCAGGTTGCGGACTATCCGCAAGACTTTCTTTATACTCATTGTCGTGATTTTTAATGTTAAAAAGCTACGAGTTACAAAAAGCTACAAGCTACGAGTTACAAGCTACAAGTGCCTTTCGGACTGATAGCGTGGCAACTTGTAGCTCGTAGCTTGTAACTCGTAGCTAATAGAGCTTACTTGCCTGCTTCTGCATTCTTAATCATCTGCTCGCTGGCGTACATGTAAATATCTACGCGGCGATTCTGGCTGGCTGACATGCTGTCGTCATACTGATTGTAGCCTACGCCTTCCACCTTCTTGAACTGTGAAGGAGACACACCGCAATCTTGCAGATAATTCTCTACGGTATATGCACGGTCTTTTGAAACTTTCATGTTAGCTTCATACGTACCTACTTTATCCGTATGGCCTACGATTGCAATATCTGTTGTAGGGTCTTCTTTCAATATCTGGGCCAGTTCACGCAGAGAAGACTTGGAAGTATTGCTCAATGTAGATGAATTGAAACCAAACAGGATACCTGATTCAAAAGTCACCTTTACAGCGGCAAGCCCATTGGTATCTGTTACTTTCTCTACCTGTGCGCCTTCAATCTTGGCAGCTTCGGCAGCCTTCTTATCCATCTTATGACCGATGGCAACACCTGCACCCGTACCTACTGCTGCACCTACTGCTGCACCAATAGCCGCACCCTTACCTTTACCGATCAATCCACCGATAATGGCACCGGCAGCAGCGCCCGATCCACCACCTATCACACCACCTTTGGCAGTGTTATTCATTGTGCTGCAACTTCCTAATAATATAGCACCGCTCAATAGCAGTACACTAATCTTAATCTTTTTCATACTTTATTCTTTTAAAATGTTACTATGTTTATAATGCAAAGTTAGTTATATAACAATTCTATTGTTATTATGTTTAGGTCTTTTGTTCTGCATTTTTAGAGTATTTTTCTCTTTATCAATATAAACCACGAGGTAAGGATAATTCCTTTGGCAATAGTTGTTGCGCTTACAGCCCACCATATGGCGTCTACGCCCATTCCCATGTGTACCAGGAACAGTGCTACGGGAATACGCATATAGTTGCATGATATACTGATGATGGCAGGAGGAATCGTTCTTCCTAATCCGTAGAAGACCCCTTGCATGGTGATTTCCAGCATCATGAAGAGTTGTGAATAACCGTCTATGCGCAGGAAGTCACCACCTACGCGAAATGCTTCCGGTTCGGGTACGAAAATAGAGAATACCTCGCTTCCGAAAAAGATAAACAGCAGCGAACATAGTGTACCGAATATGGACGTCATCCATAATGTAGTGTACCAGGCTTTCTTTACCCTCGACTTCTCTCCGGCGGCATAGTTTTGTGCAATGAAAGTGCTTAGTCCGGTAGAGAAGCCTTGTGAAGTATTCCAGGTGATGGCTTCTATTTGTCCTCCGGTGGTAAAGGCCATAAGACCAATGTGTCCACCTTGTTCCGAAGCTGTACGTGAAAGGAACATATTGACAAAAGCGAACAAAGTATTCAGTGTGGCAACCGGAAGTCCCAACTTGAATATACGTCGGGTATACTTCTTCTTGAGACGTGTCAGGAAGGGAAATCCACCTAACAGATCGTCCTTATAACGTAGCTTATAGATGAATATACCGAATACCGTAGCCTCGGCCAACCATGTGGCAAGTGCTGCACCTACCGTTCCCCAGCCGAAACCGAAGATGAAAAGCGGATCGAGTATGATATTCATAATCAATCCTGTGCCGCTGATATAGAAGGGTGTTTTGCTTCGTCCTGCCGCATTGTATATTCCGGTGAAGGCTGCGGACAGAAACACGAACGGTAGTCCTGTTGAGACAATACGCAAGTAAGTCACGGCATTTTCCGTGATATGCTCTTTCAGCTCGAATATACGCAGGATGGGATTGGCAAACAAGAATAACAAAGCAGCCCAGCAGATGGAGATGAGCAAGGCAATACTGATATTGTGCGAAGCGAACTGTCGGGCATCCTGTTCGTTGCGTGCACCTATGGATTGTCCTACGCTGACTTCCGAACCTACTTTATTTAGCAAGGCTATGGAGCCGGACATCCACGTCAATATTCCCACTGCACCAACGGCGGCAACAGCTTCACTACCTATACGGCCTACCCATGCCATATCCGTCAGGCTGTATGCCATCTGGATGAACGAGGTAGCCATAATGGGCATCGCCAGATTGAATAGTTGGCGGTTAATGGGACCTTTAGTCAGATTCTTTGTTCCTTGCATTCTTTACAGTCTCTAAATTTCGGGCTGCAAATTTACGGATTATTTGTTAATAACCACGCTGCCGGTTGCTTTTCTGTCTATATCGTCCTTGCAGGTACGGACCGGATACCTATTTGATATGTTGCAATTGCAATATATATATCTTTTTATCTTTAAACTTTCTTGTGAATGAACTCTCCGTCAATCCAGTAAGTGGCGTGGTTTGCTGTAAATTTCAGTATTACATAGTTGGGATCAGTCGGTCCGCCGGGAAAATGATTGATGAACCAGTCTTGCCAAAGCTCTTGTTTTACATTTTGGTCTGTGATTACTTCCACATCACCTGTCATGCAAACACTGTTTCCCTGTGCATGGAAGCATAGGCCGCCTTTCGGATTCTTGCGGAAATCCTCGGTCTTCATGGAGTCGCTTCCGGTTGACATCCATACTGTTGAAATGTCTTCGGACTTAACCATACTCATAGGTACGGGGCGTGGATATCCTTCTTCATTTACTGAGGTCAGAACGACTACTTCACTTTCGCGCAACATTTGTGCGGCTTTTTCTCTCATTGTTTCCATAATGCAGAATTTGTTTTGTTAATTGAATGGTGCAAATATAGGTAGTCGGAGATATTCCTGCATTGTACAAAAACGACATTTATGCTTCTACATAAGTCAGTGTGACATCTTCTTCTGTCAGAGGAATAGAAAGGAAAGAGTAGGGAGTATTGCCGGATAACCTTTTAATTTCTCTTGAGAGGTGCGGCACGTCATAATAGCCTGCGTGGACAGCAGTAGAGAGCAGATTGTCACTGGTAGTGCCCCTTAATAAATCCACCGCGTTCTTGAATTTCATGATTCTGCTGTATATTTTCGGGGTATAACCTGTGTTCATCTTGAATTTGCGTTCAAATTGTCGCTGACACAGACAAATATCCTCCATCAATGACTGCACGGGCAGTTTTCCCTGATGCCGGTTAATCTGTTTTATTGCAAATACAATCTGCGGATCTGTCGGCAAATCGTGTTTATAAAGAGATTTGATAAATAATTCTTCTATGATCTTTACCCTATTTTCTAAACAGTCTTCTTCGCATAACCTTTCTGCAAAAGAAGTATCGAAAAAGCAGGTTACTTCGTCTGCACTGATTCTCAGGTTAGTCAGTTCGTGCAGTGGCAGACGGATAAAACGGGATAATCCGCAAGGTAGGAAGCGAACCCCTAACATGTGAACCGTTTCCGCATACGCTACCAATTCCGAATAGCTATTCATCGGACCTATAAAATAAGTACGATAAGGTTTCATGGTCAGACTGCCATTCACCGCTTGTGTTGCTTCCCCAAGGGTGAAGATAAAGTCTGTACATCCATCAGGAAGTATGTTGATACGCATTCCGTACTCCGGATTCCCTTTGAATTCCCAATACTTGTCTATATAGGGAGAAAGTAGTGCGCAGGGTTGGTATTCTTTATACATAAATTTAAAAGGATATCATGTACAAAGGTAATCATTGGTAAGTTACATTCCTCATTTTTCCATTTCTTTTTCCAGCCGTTTACTTGGAATGACCCATAGGCAAGCCATTAAAAAGTAGAAAAAGATCGAAATCCATACACAGACAAACGCAAGTGGTATGGCGCTGAAATAAATAACAATAGATAGTTTCTCTTTCATACCTCCGCCATGAAATTTCCGTAGAGGAAAGTCTTCCCCATGATAGCGGATTAAGGTATTCTCAAATATGCGGAAAGCGATGGCGCACATCAATAATACTCCTCCATAGAATGCCACAGGCACGGGTGACAAGTGATTCTTGCCAATCCAGTTTGTTGTTAACGGTATCAGCGACAGCCAGAAAAGCAAATGCAGGTTTGCCCACAAAATCGTACCGTTGATACGACGGGTAACCTGCATAATGTGGTGATGGTTGATCCAGTAGATACCGACATAGATGTAACTGAGTACATAGCTCACGAATACCGGAACCTGCGGGAGTAATGCTTTTAACGTCACATCCTCCGGCGTATCCATACCCAATACCATGATAGTGATGATGATAGCCAGTACTCCATCACTGAATGCTTCTAATCTCCCTTTATTCATATTCCCTTATGTTATATATCTGAATATACAACAAAGATGGGGCGATTTCGTTTTCCCGATTTGGCTATTTTTCTTCCGGTATATCCAGTTCTCCCTGGAAACTGATGGACTGACGGTTCTGCATATTCACGAATATCGTAGATGATCCGTTACTGAAAACGTCTATACTGAAATCGAACTTATCCTCTTCACTTCGTGCAGAGAACTTTATCTTGGCTGTTTCCTTCTTATCCCGCTCCAACTTATAGTCAGTGAGTGGAGCTTTGAAGTTTAGCCCTTCTCCACCGCCATAAGGAATAGAGTAAGCACGCCCATAGTAAGGCAGATAAGATATAACGGAATCATTTCTTATTTCCACAGAGTACGGTGAAGTTAGTGTAACAGACCGTCCTCGTGCAGGAAGAGCTCTGTTTACATTTATTTTATACTTCCCGGATGTGACCAGCTTTTCAACGGCCTGCTTCTTTAGTTCTTTTTTCTCTTTCTTAGTTTGTGCCGAAAGAGTAGGCATACTCATTGCAGTTATCAGCAATAAGGAGAAAATAATTCGAATCGTTTTCATACTATACTTTTTTATCGGTTATGTATATGAGTAACAATCAATTTTCCTTCTCAATACCCAGCAAATTCATCAAGTGAAAAAGAATATATTGCTTCCACTCCAGCATAAAAACCGAAAAATCGGTAGTATCTTTCAGGAATATGCTGGTGATCAAATTTTTTGTAATCAAAGGAAAAGTAAGCAAACCATAGAAAGTTATGAATACTGTATGTATGGGTACTTTCTTTAGTCTGCCTGCTTCCATTTCCATGAGCAGTCGTTCCTTTATTATCAGGAACGTTCTTTCAAACTGCATTTCCTTAGCTGCATCAAGCAGGTGGTTGACATCGCGCTGTATTTCCCCGCATATAAACTTTGGAATGTCAGGGTTTTCGGTGAAGAGTGATATATACTTATCCAATATAAGACTTACGCGATCTATGAACGGAAGTTCCTGCTGTATTATTTCCTGTACTTTCGGTAATAGCGACATCACTATCGAACCGAATACAGCCTGAAACATTCTGTCTTTTGTCCTGAAATAGTAGTGTAGGGTAGGACGGTTTATTCCTACTTTTGCGGCAATATCACTCATGCTGGTTTCAACGAAGCCTTTTTCTATAAAAAGCTGTTTCGCTGTTTCAATTATTTGATATTCCAACTCATTGTTTTCTGTAGCTCCCATGGTCTTATTTATTTTATGTTATCAACAAAAAGTAACAGGCGATTGGTGATATTCACATCGCTGACGCTACTGTCAAAATCTAAAGATAATATATTTATCTGAGGGTAGACAGACTTTATGCGTTTTTCTATTCCTTTTTCCACAATATGGTTAGCTATACACCCGAATGGTTGCAAACTGATGACATGATTGATACCCTGACTGGCAAAAGACGACATCTCTCCGGCAATCAGCCAGCCTTCACCGAACTGCGTGTTCAGCGAGATAACCTGCTTGGCTTTTTCCGCTTTCTCGTAAATATTTTCAAAGGGTTGAAAGTAAAGGAAGGCTTTTCCTATCTTGTTGATTTTATCAATCTGTTTCTGAACTTTTCCATAAAGCCAGTCGATAGCGAAATCAGGAATATATTTCTTTTTTATATGGCTATCCTGATTTACTTTCATATTGACGAAACTTTGCATGAAAAAGTCTGTCATTAATGGAGGAACCACCTCTATACCTCTGTCTATGAGCCATGTGGTGATATCTTTTTGTGCAAAAGGATTGAACTTTAGGAAGATTTCTCCTACCACACCCACCTTAGGACATGATTTTTGCTGACAGATCTGATTGAATTCGTCAACTGCCAGAGATAAATAACTGAGCAAATCTTCCGGTCTGTTTTTCAGGATAAGAGGCTTTGCCGCTTCCAGGTACATATCTTTTAATTTAGCTGCCTGTCCCGGCTTTTTCTCACGGACAACGGCGGCGTAATAGAATTTAGCTATGCAGTCGCTGTATAGAACAACGGCAAGCGCTATTGGCAATACTTTCAGCCAATTTACTTTGAAGCCGGGTTGCTGATTATCTATTCCGCTGCCGAATGCTATTGCCAGAATGGGAGTATGAGTGTATCCGTTTTCTATCAATGCTTTTTTTATTAAAGAGATGTAGTTGCTGGCACGGCATTGCCCTCCCGTCTGCGTAATGGCTACACAAGTGTTGTCCGGATCATATCGTCCTTCTTTAAAAGCTTTCACGATGTCACCCACAATCAGTGTAGCCGGGTAGCAAACTTCATTGTTGGAATACTTCAAACCCCAGTCGCACGAACATTCATCGCTTATGGGCAGAGTCTCCATTTCATATCCTGCCACTTTAAAAATGGAAGGAATAAGTGGTGATATAAAAGGGGTGAAGAATGGGGCGATAATCTTCTTCTTTCTGTCCTTTTGGGTGAAAGGAGGGAGGGATAAAGGTTTCTGTACCTGTCTCTCTTCAGCTTGTTGCAAACTGATGTGCAGACTCTCTACCAGCGAACGTACACGCAGTTTGATGGAACCGGTGTTACTTACGTCGTCTATCTTCAATAAAGTAAGATTTTTATTGTATTGTTTCAGTAAAGTGCGAATTTCGTCTATCAGAAAAGCATCCGGTCCACATCCGAAAGAAGTCAGCTGCATATATTGCACGTGGTTTCCCTGCTGCGCTGCCCATTTGGCTGATTTCAAAATACGGTTGGTAAATGCCCATTGAGCCAGAAAATTCACCTCTTTCAGTGGAATATCCTGATGACGGACGATATCATCTGTAATTACATAAACGCCCATAGCACTGATCATATTCGAAATCTTATGTTGTACCAACGGGTCCGAATGATATGGACGTCCGGCAAGGAGAATAATCAGCTTCTGCCTCTTATTTCCTTCTTCAACTATTTGCCGGTTATAGGCGATAAGTTCTTTTTCAAAATCGTCTTGTGCTTTCAGTGCATGGTCGAATGCTTTCTTTACTACCTGCTCTTGTACGCCCAGTGTGCTCAGGTAGTCACGGCATTGCTTATACAGCAATCCTGTATCCTTGAAAGTGATGGCCGGATGGTCAATCGGTAAATTATCTGTCTGGACATTCTTGATAACCTGTGAGTATCCGGACACAATGGGGCAGTTGTAACTGTTCTGTTGTTGCTTATCGATTTCTTCGAATATGACAAACGGCATAAATATCCGGTCTACTTTGTATTCGATAAGGTTTTGGATATGGCTGTGCACCAGTTTTGCAGGGAAACAGATATTGTCGGACATTACCATATTGGCCGCCTTCTCATATTTATTGAACGTCGAAGCATCCGACAGGCATACCCGGATGCCACACTCAGTGAACAAAGAATGCCAGAAGGGATATTCTTCGTACATATTCAGGCAGCGAGGAATACCTATGGTCAGTAGTGGAGCGGCTATATTTACTTGCCGGTCAAACAGGAGTTCGATTTTCTTTTCATAAGCATTTACGCCTTTCTCCGAAACATTCCCTTTATTGGTAAACACCTTTTCGCATTTATTGCCGGAGAAATAATGTTCTCCACTGCCGAAGGTGTACCGGGTGATGGCACATTGGTTTTCACATCCGTTGCACTGAACCTGTCGGGAAGTGAATTGGGCCTGATGCATCATATCTTCCAGATTTGTTACTTCGGCCGTCTTAAGTTGCTTTGCATAAAGTGCACAGCCTAAAGCACCCATTAATTCGGGACAATCGCTACGGAATACTTCTTTTCCTGTCAGCTTCTCCAGACCTCGTACGATGGCATCATTGCGCATGGTTCCACCTTGCACCACGATATGTTTTCCAAGTTCATCCGGCTTTTTAAGTTGAAGCACCTTGTACAGGCAGTTCTTTAGGACAGAGTAAGAAAGACCGGCCGCTATATCCGCCACGGATGCCCCTTCACGGAGCACTTGTTTCACTTTGGAATTCATGAAAACGGTGCAGCGTGTTCCCAAATCACACGGAGCCTTTGATAAACAAGCCGCTTTGGCGAAGTCCTCCACTTTGTAGTCCAGTGACTGTGCAAAGGTGCTGATAAAAGAACCGCATCCGGATGAGCAAGCCTCGTTTATTTCAATCCGGTTGATAATTCCGCCATTTGTGAAAATGGCTTTCATATCCTGTCCGCCGATATCCAGGATGAAAGACACATCCTTATTTATATGTTTGGCAGCCATGTAATGGGCTATGGTTTCAATGATACCGGCATCCATTTGGAAGGCAGCTTTTATCAGATCCTCTCCATATCCGGTGGAACATCCTCCTTTGATTTGTAGGATTGCCCCTTTTTTCTGACATTCTTTATGCAGTTTCTGCAATCCCTCTTCCACGGCTTTTATCGGATTTCCTTTGTTGTCGTGATAGTAGGAGTACAGGATATGGTTATTTTCATCAAGCACTACTATTTTGGTAGTGGTAGAGCCGGAATCTATTCCTATGGTAGCCTGTTGTATTCCGGATGTTAATTCCGTCCGCTGCACATCATATTGTGCCAATCTGTCCTTCCATTGCAGATATTCCGTTTCATCCTTGAAAAAAGGTGGAAGGCTATTTTGTGGCTGGTATGCCTTTTCTGATAGATTTTCCAGAAGTCCGATTAACTCAGTTATCTTCATTTTCCGGGAGTTCTCTGCCAGTGCTGCTCCCCAGGCTGGAATAAGATTACTTTTCTCCGGCAGCAGAAAATCGTTCTCCTCTGATAACTGCAAATAGTTGGCGAATGATTTTCTGAGTGCCGGAATAAATGTCAACGGTCCTCCACAAAGTAATATCGGAGCAACAATATCACATCCGTGTGCAAGTGTAACGATGGTTTGCACCGTTACAGCATGGAAAATAGAAGCCGCGATATCTTCTTTCGGTATATTCTTGGCTATCAGATTCTGAATATCCGTCTTACAGAATACACCACATCGGGAAGCTATCGGATGCACTCGTGTTGCCCGGAGAGCTAGTCCGTTCAGTTCATCCATCGATACTCCCAATAATATGGCCATCTGATCGATAAATGCCCCTGTTCCTCCGGCACAGTTTCCGTTCATCCGTAAATCGGTGGCTTGATTATTCTGGAAGAAGACGACTTTGGCATCTTCTCCTCCGATGTCGATCATGGAAGATATTCCGGGATGATTCTGCCGGATATATTGGGCTGCCGCTACCACTTCCTGCACGAAAGGCAGAGAGTATTTCTCTGCAATTCCCATGCCTACTGAACCGGTGATATTGATTGATAAAGTAACATCGTCCATCTGTTCTTTCAGCTGATGGAAAAATGCCAGTAGGCATTCCTGA
Organism: Bacteroides cellulosilyticus; assembly: GCF_020091405.1. Classification (NCBI taxonomy): domain Bacteria; kingdom Pseudomonadati; phylum Bacteroidota; class Bacteroidia; order Bacteroidales; family Bacteroidaceae; genus Bacteroides; species Bacteroides cellulosilyticus. The sequence goes on along the minus strand of NZ_CP081903.1, from coordinate 5,681,213 downwards.
ACTTTTGCCTGATGCCTTTCATATTTGCAGAAAAGGACATTTCTCTCACTCTTATCCAGCACTATTATTTTAGCGGTAGTAGAGCCGATATCCAGGCCGACTTTGTAAGTATCCATAATAGAATTCTGCTGATTTGGTATATAAATAATAAAATCAGATATATTAGTCTGACACTAATGTCAGACGTTGTAAAAGTACGAAATCTTTTGGAAAAGGTGAGCGATTGTTTTTATTTAACTTTTGAAACTGTTTCCTGAGCTCTACTGGTAGGGAGCCTGTCTGACGGATTTAGTGGAGATTGAAATTGCTATCAAAAAGAAAAAGCCTCTGACTTGCAGAGGCTTTTTCTTTTCTGTGATCCAGCTGGGGCTCGAACCCAGGACCCCAACATTAAAAGTGTTGTGCTCTACCTGCTGAGCTACTGAATCAATCCTTTATTGCTGTTAAGCGGGCGCAAAGATAGAGACATTTTTTGAAAATGCAAAAGAATATCTCTTTTTTTGCTATCTTTGCCCGATATTCATCGAATGAGAATAGCATATACATTATTAATATAATACACTTAAAAACTTTATGGCAACAGTTGACGATAAAAAGATTATCTTTTCTATGGTAGGGCTGAACAAGACCATTCAACAGAACAACAAGCAGGTGCTGAAGAACATCTACCTTTCGTTCTTTTATGG